>JADYYD010000336.1 GCA_020853845.1 Candidatus Melainabacteria bacterium | reverse complement strand
GCCGGCGATAAAGTTCTTCAAACCGTCAACAATTACGACAAAGAAGTATTCAATGGCGACATAGGCACCATATCTAGTATCGACATGGAAGAGTCGGAACTCGTCATCGAGTTCGATGGTCGAGAGGTCAAGTACGACGTCAACGAACTGGACGAAATTTCATTAGCCTACGCAGCGTCCATTCATAAGTCCCAGGGTTCCGAATACCCGGCAGTCGTAATCCCGCTTGCCACGCAGCATTTCATGATGCTGGAGCGCAACTTGCTATACACTGGCGTGACCAGAGGAAAGAAGCTGGTTGTTGTTATCGGGCAGCCAAAAGCGCTGGCCATGGCAGTTAAAAACAAACGTTCAGCTCGGCGTCTCACGGCGCTGGCGTATCGTCTTCGTCACCTGTCGCGAACAGCGGCGGATGAAGCATTCCGAGACCAGCGAGCTAGCCAAGAGTCCATCGAAAGGTAACTTTAATAGCGCCGACGCTTAATAAAGGAAAGTGCGGTATCCTTTAATAAGAGCTTGCGTTATTAAAGGGTCCTTTAATAAGTGAAAAACGACCTGAAAGCAAGATTAGGAGAGCGAATTCGTTGCTCAGCAAGTAGCGATGAGCCCTATTGGGCGCTAGTCCCTCGCTCGCTCCCGCCCACCGACCTTCATCTGGACGATCTCCACAGCCTGTTGGAGAAGGCCAGTCAGTCCCTCGGAAGGCTGGACGGATTGGCCAGTATTCTTCCGGATACGCAGCTATTCCTGTATATGTACGTGCGCAAGGAAGCAGTCCTATCTTCTCAAATCGAAGGAACCCAGTCTTCACTGTCCGATCTGCTGTTATATGAAAGCGAAGAGGCACCCGGCGTCCCCTTGAACGACGTACAAGAGGTGTCTAACTATGTGGCTGCGATGAACCATGGACTGCGCAGGCTAAGGGAAGGTTTCCCTATGTCGATGCGCCTGATCAAAGAGATTCACGGCGTACTAATGAGCGGCGCACGCGGCGGCACGAAGGCGCCTGGTGAATTTAGACGTACTCAAAACTGGGTTGGTGGAACGCGACCGGGAAATGCAAAGTATGTCCCGCCACCGCCAGATAGGGTAGTCGGTTGCATGAGCGACCTTGAGAAGTACCTCCATAATAAGGAGGACAAATTGCCGCTGCTCATAAAGGCAGCTCTTGTACATCATCAATTCGAAACAATCCACCCCTTCCTCGATGGCAACGGAAGACTTGGTAGGCTCCTGATTACGCTCTTAATTTGCACTGAAGGCGTTCTCTCAGAGCCGATTCTCTATTTGAGCCTTTACTTCAAGACTCATCGCCAGGAATACTATGCCCAACTGCAAAACGTCCGTGAGACAGGAGATTGGGAAAGCTGGCTGAGCTTCTTTCTTGATGGCGTTAACGATATAGCGATGCAAGCAACGGATGCCGCGCGAGAAATTTTAGGTTTGATCCAAGGCGATCGCGCCAAGATCACAGATATTGGTCGCGGTGCGGGATCGGCATTGCAAGCACATCGTTACCTCGAAAAGAAACCGTTGGTCGTGATACCAGAAATGGTGAAAGTGTTGGGACTGACGACACCCACAGTAACAGCAGCATTGCAGAACCTAGAGCGCGTCGGTATTGTACGAGAGATTACCGGCAAACAACGTAGGCGAGTCTATGTGTATGACGCCTATCTCAAGATTTTGGAGCGCGGAACAGAACCACTGAGAGACGCATAACTTCCGCCTGTCAGGCAAGGGTGCCGCGGCATGTAAGCCGCGAAAACCGCGAAAACCAAAACCTATTTACACATTCATTATCGTCCCCAGCAAAGAGGAAAGGCTAAAGCTTCGCATTCTCAAGATACTGAGGCCGATCGGAACGGCTTGCATCAAGCTCAGGTAAATGGGGAATTAGGCTCTCGGATAAGAGCGGCTTACCTCCGATACCTGCTCGATGTTCTCGAAGAAGACGGACGGATTATGAAAGACAATCATGATTTATGGGCATTGTTGGAAATTCCGACGCAAATCGGCCAGCGCAGATCACACTGCCACGAAACTTGGCTAAAAAGCTTGAAGTTGGCTGGATAATTGCTTGCGAATTGAAGAAAACAAATTCAGACCGGCAGATTGTGGATATCGATAACGTTTATCCCGCATTGACATGCGATTAAAGAGCACTATTCAAGCCAGCCTCTTAATCTTAATGCCTTATGCTGCACCTGCTCAGAGTCGTTATCCCATCATCATTATGCCTATTGCGCTTCCAGAGGAAATGCGCTATGCATAGATTTCTTGCAGGCTCCTCACGAGTTAACAGATGCAACTGGATTACACCACACTTGAGGCATTGCGCCATAGCCATCCGTCTTGGCGGCTTTTGCGCGCCGATCAAGCGCCGCTAGTGGCATGCTTCTTGCAGAGGGTTTTCATAATCCCAAATGTACGGGTGATTCCACAATCCGTTCTGGTAGAAGCACTTGAAGACGAACTATTTGCTCTGAATGATAGGCTAGGACCCAAGACCTTTCCCAAAAAGGCACTTGATTATCTCAATGATTGGGCTGCAAATGACAAGGGCTGGCTCCGCAAGTTTTACCGCGCTGGTTCCGACGAGCCGCATTTCGATCTCACCCCTTCGACAGAAAAAGCGATTTTATGGCTGACAAGCCTGACCGAACGCACATTCGTGGGCACAGAGTCCAGATTGCTTACCCTCTTCGAATTGCTGAAACAAATGAGCGAAGGGACAGAAACTGATCCTCAACTTCGAATTGCGGAACTAGAGAAGCGACGTGACGAAATCAACAGTGAGATTGCTCGCATCACTGGTGGTGACCTAAGGCTTTTGGATGATGCTGGCTTGAAAGATCGCTTCCAGCAGTTTGTTAGCGTGGCGCGCGAGTTACTCACAGATTTCCGTGAAGTGGAGCATAACTTCCGCAACCTCGACAGAAAGGTGCGAGAACAAATCGCGCTCTGGGAAGGTGGAAAGGGTGCGCTACTCGAACAAATCATGGGCGAAAGAGACGCTATTTCCGACTCAGATCAAGGCAGAAGCTTTCATGCCTTTTGGGACTTTTTGATGTCCAGCCGCAGACAAGAAGAATTGACACAATTACTGGAACGCGTGCTTGCTTTGCCCGCAATCACAGCGACAAATCCTGACGCCCGATTGCGTCGAATCCATTACGACTGGCTTGAAGCCGGAGAGCACACACAAAGAACTGTCGCCACTCTTTCTCAACAGTTGAGAAAGTTCCTTGACGATGCAGCATGGCTTGAAAATCGTCGGATCATGGATATACTGCGCAATATTGAAGTCAAAGCAATCGAGCTCAGAGATCACATTTCAAACGAAGAAATGATGTCACTGGAAGATGTTTCCGTAGATATCGAACTTCCGCTTGAGCGGCCGCTCTACGTACCAAAGACAAAATTTAAATTGAATGCCCATATCGTGGTGCAATCTGATGATGAGGAGATCAACACTGACGCTTTGTTCTCCAATATTTTTGTTGATACAGCTTTGCTGGCAAAACATATCAGACAAATGCTTCGAGGGAATTCACAAATAACGCTTTGCGACTTAATCGAAAAGCATCCTCTCAAAAATGGCTTGGCGGAAGTACTTGCCTATTTTCAGCTAGCGACGGGGGGTGCGTTTGACGCAGTAATCAGCGAAGAGGAAACCGACATTGTGGAATGGCAGTACGAAACTGGTAAAACCAAGCAAGCAACAATTCCGCGCATAATTTTTGTGAGGTGATGATGGAAGAACTCGACACTGATGTCATGCAAACGCAGGATCGTCAAACCAACGATCTCTCACACCTGATTGTTGCACTGCTGAAGGGTGTCATTTACCAAAATGAAGATCAAAGGCGCTGGCTCGGATTGCTTAAACTTCAGCCGCGCATCCGTGATTTTGTCTCTGTTATGGGTTTGGAGCTTGTTGTCGACGAAGCCGAGGGCTACGCATTTCTTCGTGCTCGTATACAAGATGGAAACTCCGATTTAATAATTCCCAGACTTATTGCTCGCCGTCCATTGTCATTTCATGTAAGTTTGCTTTTGGCTCTCTTGCGCAAGCGCCTTGCGGAATTTGATGCTGCCGGGGGTGAAACCAGGCTGGTGCTTTCGCTGGATGAGATTGTCGAACTGATTCGTGTATTTTTGCCGGAAGGAACAAACGAATCTCGGCTTATCGACAAGATTGAAACGTATATCAATAAAGTTGTCGACCTGGGCTTTCTGCGACGAATGAAGACAGCACAGAAGTCCGAAAGCTATGAAGTGCAACGCATTCTCAAAGCATTTGTCGATGCACAATGGCTGGCAGAGTTTGACAGCAGATTGGAGCAATACAAAGAAAAACTGCAGGGCATGAGCGAGGAAGCTCTGGATGACTAGCTCTCACACTGAAAATGACAACAAATTAGACGCTCAACAATTGAGCATAGATCTAGTTCCAGCGCAGGAACCGGCGCTAACAGGCTTTCGCTTAAAACGCCTGGAGATACTCAATTGGGGAACATTCAACGGGAGCGTATGGACGCTCAACGTCGATGGAAAAAACGCGCTTTTAACAGGCGACATCGGTTCAGGCAAATCAACCCTTGTTGATGCGATTACCACTCTTTTGGTCCCCTCCCAACGTGTCGCATACAATAAGGCTGCAGGCGCCGGGTTGAAAGAACGGACGCTGCAATCTTATGTCTTGGGTTTCTACAAATCAGAAAGAAACGAATCAACCGGCTCGTCGAAACCCGTCGGATTGCGCGTCAATAACACTTATTCCGTGATCCTCGGAGTTTTTCACAATGCCGGATTCGATCAAACTATAACTCTTGCACAAGTTTTCTGGATCAATGAATCACAATCAACCCCCGATCGATTCTTCGTCACAGCCGAAAGGGAATTATCTATATCGACCGACTTTGCCAACTTTGGGACTGATATCAAAGCCTTGCGTAAAAAGCTTCGGGCAAGTGGCGTTGAAATTCATCCGACCTTTCCTTCCTACGGATCTTGGTTTCGCCGGCACTTCGGTATCAATGAAGAGCAAGCAATGGAGCTTTTTCACCAGACAGTTTCAATGAAGTCTGTTGGCAATCTTACCGATTTCGTGCGAACTCACATGCTTGAACCATTCGATGTGACCACACGTTTAGACGCTCTTATCGATCACTTCGACAACCTGAATTCTGCGCACGAAGCGGTTTTGCGTGCCGCGCGACAAATTGAATTGCTTACACCGATCGTTGCCGATTGCAACCGCCTTGATGAGATCAAAGACAATCAAGAGAAGCGTCGTCTCTCTAGAGAAGCCTTGAGACCATATTTTGCATCGCTCAAATTAGATCTGCTTAAATCTCGGATTTCATCTTTATCAGAGGATTGGCAGCGTCAAAAAGCACAAATTTTGAAAGTGGACGAACAACTCGGTCAGGCTCGGGGTGAAGAGTCCGAGTTAAGACGTTGCATATCTGAAAATGGAGGTGACCGTCTTGAGTTTCTTGCAAAACAGATCAAGCAAAAAGAAACCGAGCGTGACACCAAAAAGCAAAAGTTTGTTCGTTTCTGCGAAATTCTGAATCCGCTCGACATAAAACCTGCTTCCGATAGCGATAGTTTCGTCAGCCAAAAACGTGAGCTTGAAGAACTGGCTGAGAAAATTCGTTGCCGCGAGACAGAACTGCAAAACCAACTGACAGAGACGACCGTCGAGTTCCAAAAGAAAAAGGAAGACCACGCGCTGATTTCGGCGGAAGTTCAAAGCTTAAAATCACGTCGGAGCAACATTCCACTCTCGCAGTTGTCCATGAGAGATCAGCTTTGCACTGCCTTGCAGCTCCCTGCCGACATCATGCCATTCGTCGGAGAGCTGCTGCAAGTAAGGGATGATGAAAAAGATTGGGAAGGTGCAGCGGAAAGACTTTGCCACAATTTTGCGCTCTCCATTCTGGTTCCGGACAAACACTATAAAGACGTATCTAGCTGGGTCGACAAAACCAACCTCAAAGGTCGTCTTGTTTACTTTCATGTTCGCCAACCGCGCCGCGTCGACGACGCCGATTTGTCCAGGGAAGTCCTTGCCAACAAGCTATTGATCAAGTCAGATTCAACATTTGGCGATTGGCTGGACGGCGAGATCAATCAAAGATTCAGGCATGTATGTTGTGATACGCAAGATCAATTCCGTCGTGAAAGCAGAGCAATTACACGCGCCGGACAGGTTAAATCACCTGATGCAAAACATGAAAAAGATGATCGGCATCGCATAGATGATCGCAGCCGTTATGTCATGGGCTGGACGAACAAAGCAAAAATTGAAGCATTGGAAGCCAATGTGAAAAAACTCGAGAAATTAATCGGAGAGTTGGGCGGAACCATAAGCAATCTTCAAGGTGAAAAGTCAAAACTCTCTGACAAGCTAAATGCTATTTCCAAACTCGAGGAATATACAAGTTTCGCTGAACTTGACTGGCAATCCGTTGCTGCGGAAATTAGTGAGCTGGATGATGAGAGAAAGCTTCTGGAAGCGACATCTGATGTATTAAAGGAACTGAACGATAAGCTACGGGAAACCGAGCAGAAAATCTTAGAACTAAATGATCGTCGTGACTCAAAAATTCAAAGCTGTTCCAAAACAGAGCAGAAAAAGTTAGATGCTGCAACACAAGCAGCCCAGACTGCGGAAGTCTTACAAAACACCGATCTGGAAAAACTGAATGAACATTTTGATTCGATAAGGGCTCTTCAACCGACCGTGCTTGGAGCCATTCAAATCACAGTAGAGTCATGCGAATCACGCGAGCGTGAGATGCGAGAGTATTTGCAGAATGAGATTGATGCAGAGCAGAAGAAAATCGAAAGGCTCCAGGAAAAAATTGTAGGAGCAATGACACGATTCAAACAGGAATTTGATCGTGAGACCGAAGACTTCGATGCCAATGTGGAAGCGGCGGGCGAGTATCAGAAGATGCTTGCGGATTTACAATCCGATGATCTGCCGAGATTCGTGGCGCGCTTCAAATCATTGCTGAACGAAAATACGATTCGCGAAGTGGCAAATTTTCAGTCCCAATTAATGGCATATAGAGAATCTATTAAAGAACGGATAGGCAAAATCAATACATCGTTGAAAGAGATCAACTATAACGATGGACGCTACATCGCACTGGAAGCTCTGCAGACAATTGATGTAGAAATTCGTGACTTTCAGGTGGAGTTGAGGGCGTGCACAGAAGACACTTTTACAGGTTCAGAAGACCAACAGTATTCAGAAGCAAAATTTTTGCAAGTCAAGGCCATTATAGAACGGTTTCGCGGTCGCGAAGGACAAACTGATATAGATAAGAAGTGGACAACGCGCGTCACTGACGTGCGCAACTGGTTTACTTTTGCCGCATCGGAGCGCTGGAGAGAGGACGATACCGAACATGAGCACTATTCCGATTCAGGAGGTAAGTCCGGGGGGCAGAAAGAGAAACTGGCTTACACGATTTTGGCAGCAAGTCTAGCTTATCAATTTGGGCTCGAGTGGGGCTCGGCAAGATCACGCACTTTCAGGTTCGTAGTCATAGACGAAGCGTTCGGGCGAGGCTCCGACGACTCGGCTCAGTACGGTCTAAAGCTTTTTGAGCAGCTCAACTTGCAACTATTAGTCGTTACTCCGTTGCAGAAAATACACATCATTGAGCCATTTGTTTCTAACGTCGGATTCGTCCACAATGACGGCGGCAATGCATCTAAGCTTCGCAATCTGACTATCGAGCAGTATCACGAGGAAAAACGAAGGAATGAAAATTGGGCTGGACGAGACCTGCAGATATAAAGGCGCAAGTCTGCCGTCTTTGGGAACGCGGCGATTTGCTGCGCTCATTGATTTCTGATGAACCTAAATTTCCAAAGAGACTCAAATTCACCATCCCATCCTCTTCGGAAATTTCCGATCAATTCGACGCAGTGCGTAGCTGGATTTCAGAAATAAAGTCAACACCGCACTGTCGCATCGTAACGCGCGAGTACAAGCACCGTATTTTTGGTAGGAATGAACTTCCTGCCGAAGCCTGGATAGATAGTGCCGACCAGGCTTTCTCCATGATTGGAAAACGTAAGGAAGCTTCTAAATTTCGCGAAGTTCTGCATCTAACGAACAACTGTCAACCATCGCTCCTTGCCTGGTTGCAAAAACGGCCGCTTCAAGCAGTTGAGCTTTACGACGATTGGGAGCGAATTCTCTCCACAGTTGGTTGGATTGAAGCAAACAAATGTCCGGGCATTTATTTAAGACAAGTAGATTTAAAAGGCATTCATTCTAAATTCATAGAAGCACATTTGGTAGTTTTGTCTGAGCTGCTCGAACTTGTTCTATTACCTGAATGCATCAATACAGAAGCAAGCGGTACTAGCCAATTTGCTCGTCGATATGGATTCTTGTCAAAGCCGACATTTGTGCGTTTTCGAATCTTGGATCCGAATAATCAGCTCTTATCTACGAAGGGAATTCAGGATATTAGTTTAGATTCCTCGAGCTTTACGCAACTGGATCCTCCGGTGACCAATATCTTCTTTACTGAAAACGAAACAAACTTCTTGGCCTTCCCCTGTTTCGCCGATAGCTTGGTTATATTTGGTGCGGGATATGGATTTGAGCGCTTAGAAAAAGCGGAGTGGCTCAAGGACCGCAGCATATTTTATTGGGGTGATATCGACACACATGGTTTTGCAATACTAGCTTCTGCCCGCAAGTACTTTCCGAAGATTCGATCCTTTCTTATGGATGAAGAGACGCTTCTCGAACACAGATCGCTGTGGGGAGAGGAGCCCTCACAATTCGCGGCAAATTCGCTGACTCAACTGACGTCAGAAGAAGGTCTTTTATATAGTCGATTGAAGGAAAATCACTGGCAAGAACGCGTGAGACTTGAGCAAGAACGCATAGGATGGAATTACGCCCTTCGCGCAATGAACAAAATATTGAACGCATGATCACTGCTCTCCTAATATTCAGCGACTAAAACCGTCATAAACAAATGCGCCCTTAATTGTTTCAGCGTCCTTTTCCGAAACACCCTGGCCACGAACCACGTCGTACCATGTCGCTCGCACCTGTTCCGTCATCGTCGAAACAATTGTTTTTGCTTCATCTTGACCCAGCAAGAAACGTGCATGTTGAGTCAAAAGATTGGCCGCGTTGGCAAAAGGTCCCTGGTCACCACAAGTCATTGCAAGCTCGCGACTATCGAGTGATACTACCGGTGAAGGCGTAAGATCGTATGCAGGCGAGAGTCGCCATTCTCGATCGATTGCCATCAGCGCATGGTTGCGTGGATGATCGTCCAAGTTCGAGATCAAAGCATTGAAGCACATGCGACGGAAAAGTTCGGCTGCATCCTTCTTTGGCTCCGCCACAATGCGCCGAATCTCTTCCGCCATTAGAACGTACGACCAGCGGTCGCGCTGGTGTATCGAGTCTTCCGCTCTGAGTAAAGTCAATCCACTTATCATTCGAGCTCGAATGTAGCCGCGGGAGGTTTTCTCACGATCGAAGCGCTGGACCAAAAGTACATCTTTGCCGCCTACTTTCTCTATGCGACTTCTGGCCACGCTGATACCACACTGCCTGGCTAACTCAAGCATTGCATGCTCAACCCTCGGGTTGTTCCAACGGTCATCGGGACGGTTAAATTTCGCAATCCATAGACCAATGTCGTCCTCGACGACGGATTTTGGACGCGCGCCTCCCATGGATGTATTTAAAAGCATGAGTTCCTGAACTTGAACGGTTGCGTGATCTGACTCGCCTGCGCCCTCACGGATCAACGCATCAGCAAGTATCTGCAGCCGCTCCAACTGAATCGTCTTGTTGTAATCTCTTTTTGGCGCGGGCGGATTATTGCCCACTCCAAAATCTAATGCACCTGCTCGATCATCTGGTGATTCAAGCAGATAACCAAGCTCGTCGAGCTGCACCTTGCCAGTGTGTCTTTCAATAACACGACGCCCCCAATCATCAGGACTCGAATCGCGGATTGAACCAAAGAGTCCATTGAGGCGTGCGGTCTGGTAAGTACCTTCAGCAAGCTTGAGTTCGACAGGATCTATCTCAACTGCATCATTGCGCGACAGATAGCTGCCACCATAAACAAACCGTCCTAATGCGGTGCCACGACGGTCTTTCGTCAGGACAAATCGCCCAGCGGTTACACTGCTTGTTTGCCGAGGCAGTGTTATGTACACGAAGCATTCAGATGACCGCTCTCTAGAAGTCACTCGCGAGTCCTCGGCTTTTCCGCACGCGGGTGCGCGCCTTCGCCCTCTCCAGTGAAAGACCTTCTTTGTCTTTATATGGATCGGCCACTTCTTCAAGTTGATGTAGTTGGTCGTACAACCAAAGCAGCGCAGCATAGACGACAACGCTTGTGGACGCCTTACCTTTTTCGGCATCCATAACGGGTCTCGGACCTGTGCCGATTCGCTCGGCAACATCCTCGATAGTGAGATCTCGGCGAATTCTCGCAGTGCGCAGGTTTTCTCCCAAGAGTTTCAAGGATTGCTCAACAGGATAGGGTGGCGCTAGCAATAGTTTGTTGGTTCTGGTCATGCGCTTTTAAAGACATCTAAAACGGTTTAAGCTGCTTTAATTAGCTTATCACCACCTAATAAGATAGCCAATACCATACCGATTATGAAAGCTTAAAGCGCCTAATCTGCTTTTAAAAGCGCACAGCAAGCTATCAGAACCATCATGAATGAGCGAACGCAAACTGACACGAAATTCCGTTTGCGCCTCTTCCGGAAAATTTCCCAATTCCTCAGTCATAAATTAGTCGGATTTCCAGACTAAATTTTCTGCAGTAGCCACACGCCCGCCACCCACTTACTAGCACCCCTATCGGCTACGCCAAAACATCAAGCTGCCCCATTTCATCGGCAGCTCGGCGATCCCTAACCACGGTGCAACATGCTTGAATTCAAAAATCGCGTTTTAGCAATTAGCATTTTCCTCGCCGCACATATCATTTTTGTTCTGGCACTCCAGAGTACCATGAAGCCGGCTTCAACAGAATCGCTTTCGGAAGCGCAAGAGTTGATCTACGCCAACAAAATAGATGAAGCGCTAGTTTGCATCAATTGCTATATTGCAAGGAACCCCAAAGATGGACTTGCCTACGTTGTTCGCGGTGACGCACACTGTTCCGCCGGCGATTACGGCAGCGGCTTGCAGGACTACGCGAAAGCTATCAGCGTAGACCCTGCTTTGTACGTGCCTTACGCCAACAGAGCACATGCTTACGTTGAAATGCGGCAGTACGAAAAAGCGCTCGCCGACATCAACACGGCTCTAGCCATGGACCCGCACAACGCAATTTCGTTCGATACGAGAGCATGGATTTACTCGCAGCAAGAAGATTATCAAAAAGAGATTGAGGACTACGACCGCGCCATCGCCCTGGACCCTGGCAATCCTGATTATTACAGCCATAAAGCAAAGGCGTATCGAAAGTTGTCGAAGTTCGGTGAAGCACTCAAATGCTGCAACGAAGTTATACGATTAGAGCCGAACTCGCCGGACAGTTACAACCTCAGAGGGCGCACGCATTATCTAAATGCTGATTACCAGAAGGCTGTCGATGACTACTCAGTCGCAATCAAAACTGCTCCCGATCTCTGCGACTCCTACGAATTGCGTGCGGAGGCATACGAAAGGCTCGGCGACAACATACACCAGATTGAAGACTTGAGTGCTGTAATCAAAAATCACCCGAACGCTTCCGACCTCTATGAAAAGCGCGCTAATGCCTACGCGCACATAGGCAGATCCGCAAACGTCATTGCTGATTGCACTTCGGCCGCCAACTGCGGGCACGAATGCGACCAAACGTACTCATTAGCATCTCACGCATACGAAAGCCTTCACATGATTGACAAAGCAATTGAATTTCAATGCAAAGTCTTGAATTATGATCCGACCAATATCAAGGGATTGCTCAATAGAGCGAGGCTGTATGAATTGGCAGGCAAATCCGCACTTGCGACTGCTGATCGACAGAGAGCCGACAAACTTGCAAAACAGAGAGAGTCTGCCACTCACTCTGCCGCCGGCTAGTCCAAAACAGAACCGCCCTTCAATTTCCTGCGCGCTTCCGCTCTTGCTCTAAGCAACTCGAGTTGTTTGATTCGAATGTCGTTGAAGTCATGAATTGACTTATTGAACGCATCCAAATCGGGCTTCGGCACTGTGTATTCAACTTCGCCGTCAGTGCCGACTTTCCACTTGCCGAAATAATTCTTGAGAAACACCAACTGCACGCGCGACTGCTTTTGCATTCCTTGCAAGTTTGAGAAAACCTCTCCATCTTGCGCGTTGCCACCATTTTCGCGAATCATCTTCGCTTGTTCGTTCGTAACTTTAATCAACTGATCCAGCAAAACGATTCTGCTCTCCACGTCTTCTTGCGTTTTGAGCGAAGAAGGCTTGGCAGCACCCTGCTCCTCAAACTTCCGCTGAAGTTCCCCCAGCTCCTTCGACTTAGCAATCATCTTCTGCATCTGTGCGGGGTCGACTTGTCCGCCAGGCGCTGCGTTCAATACGTGAGTTGCGGATGGTGTGGGCGCAGCGACAGTAGATGCCGCGCAACTTACGAACGATGCTGACTGCGCAACTCCAACCGCAAGCAGGTGAATCTTCCTGGAAAACTTCATGGTCTCTTTCATCTGTTTTGAATCTATTTGCTGGTGAGCAGTTTCTCTGACTTAGCCTTATTTCTTTGCGCACAGTATACCGGAGGCGGCGGACTAATTTCGCTACGGCACTTTACTGTCATAATAGTTACCCGTTTCCCACAGACCTGTCAGCGCCGCGCGCAGGCGACGGCTTCGATTCCTGTGGAACCCCGCCCGCCCCTCCTAAAGAAGACATACAGGTCGTTCCCGGAGCAACTACGAATGAATGAGTCCCCCTCACCCTGGCAGTCACGCAAATGAAAGTCAAACCGCTCACCGCAATTCTTTCAGCATTCGTCCTTACGGTCCTTGCATGGGTCCTCTTCAGCTACATACCTAACGCCAAGTCACAGGCAGAGCGCGTTCCCATTCGCATCGGTTGGCAGTTGGCGACCGCGACACAGGGGCAGCTCGTTGAGGTTCTAAAGCGCACCAACCTCTTGGACAGGCTTGGTTTGGACCCGACATTCGTGCCGTTCAGCTATGGCGAACCCGAAGTCGCCGCCGCACTCAAAGGCAATCTCGACGTCATGTTCTCGAGCGGGCAGTCGGTCAACAACTTGCTTGCCAGGGGCGGAAAGTGGAAAGTCGTCGCGCGCTTGCACTTCATTCCGGCGGCGCTCATGGTCCCGCCCGACTCGCCAATCAAAGAAATCAAAGATCTGCGAGGCAAAACCGTCGCCTGCACTTTTGGAACCATCGGTCATCGCGAAGCAACGCTCAAAGAGGAAGCTGCCGGACTCAACCCGGACAAGGATGTCAACCATGTCAACATGGACATACTTGAGATCCAAAAATTGGTCGAGGCCGGCGGGCGCGAAAAATGGGGCAAGTTTGACGCGGTTGCCTTGTGGGAGCCGGATATCTCGATGTTTAAGAACGACCACGCAGCGCGCGTCTTGAGCTCGCACCGTGCCGTGTATCTGGTCTCCGTTTCCGACAAGTTCATTGCGAACAATAGAGCGGCTGCAATTCATTTTTTGCGTGCAATCGCGCAGTCCTGGCAGTTTTACAACCAATTCCGCGAGCGAGTCAATCAATGGTACATCGATGATTCGCAGTTTGGTTTCACGTCCGCTGCACTCACTTCGGCTGCCAAAGAAGATCCGAATTTTGCCGCCAAATCACTTGCTGACATCGATCTCCATCTAACCGACGAAGGCTTGCGCATTTTAGACATAGGCGCAAAATGGTCGCACGAACGCGGGTACACGCAGTCCCTCGTGCCAATACGTCAGGCAATCGATCAGACCTTAATCGATGCTGCCAGCAAAGGCATCGCCGGTGCAAGCTCTGAACAACCGGAAGTCATTTTGCCTTCGACCCGCGAAGTAGCTGTAAAAGACGAATCCGGCGACTTCCTTGGATCGGTCCCTCTGATAGGTATATTCCTGTTGCAGGTTGCTGTAACTCTCTGCGCGATTGAGGCAGGACAATGGCTCGGAGCTCGCCGGGCACGTTTGCCTGAGAACGAACGTGAATCGGAGTCCGCAGTCAGCGCGGTATCGGGAGCGGTGCTCGCACTTCTCGCCTTTATTCTTGCCCTCACATTTGGTGCGGCGGCGAGTCGATATGATTTGCGTCGAGACGCATTGATGGGTGACGTCAACGCCATCCAAGCTACATACATGCGCGCCGGGCTTGTGCCCGATCCATATCGAACAGTGACGCGGTCATTGCTTCGTGATTATGTTGAGGTCAGGATGAACATCGGCGATGTGTATGGCGACGCAGATCAATTGCGCGCGTTGCGGGCGCGATCGTCTGCACTCACAGACATGCTCTGGTCACAAGCGGAAGAGCTCGCGGCAAAAGACTCCAACGACATTTACGCGCTCTTTTCCGAAGGCATTACCGACATGGTCGAGTATCAGAACAAGCGCATCGCATTTGGTGCCAACTTCCGCATCCCCACTTTTGTGTGGGTAATTTTGATGTTGACGTCGTGCATTTCGATGTTCACAATGGGTTTCCAATTCGGTATAACCGGCAGACGAAGTTTTCCATCGCAGTTAGCGCTGGTTGTAACTTTCGCACTGGTAATTCAACTTATCTACGATCTAGATTCGCCGGGTAAAGGTTTCGTTCACCTGAATCAACAACCGATGATTGACCTCTACCGGAGCCTTTCTAAATGAGCTGCGAATAGAAAACTCCATGACTCAAACGCCAATCGACAAGCAGATACCGGAACCACTTCAGCGACAGATTCGCAAGGCTGCTGATGCGGTAGATCCCAATCACTGGTATCCCGCGCAGCGTGGCATCGTACCGCAATTTCGGATCGGCGATCGTTGGTTCAGCATTCTCTGGCTGATCCCCGTGGTCTTCGCGGGGGCAGTCGCGGTGTTTGGCATTGCCTGGGAGATTTATGGACTGCCGATTGTTCAATCGTTCATAGCAAAATATCCAGGTTTTGTTGCAACGAAAACCACTTACCAGGGTTTTCCTTTGTGGCTGCGGCTGCAGCACTTTTTCAATCTTTTCTTGCTGCTCTTCATCATGCGCTCGGGAATACAAATTCTTGCCGACCACCCTCGACTGTATTTGGACAATAATTGCACGCCAGGACGAGAATGGTTTCGCTTTCAGAAGGCAGTTCCGATGGATCGGTTGTGGACTGCAAGAGATGACGCGGTCACGCTTCCTGGATGGTTCGGAATTCCAGGGCTTAGGCATTCGATTGGGCTGGCGCGATGGTGGCATTTCTCGTGCAATCTGTTTTGGCTGTTGAACGGCGCGATTTTTTACGGACTTCTATTTTCAACTGATCAGTGGCAACGCCTGGTGCCGACGTCGCTGGACGTCTTCCCAAATGCGCTCTCCTGCATGATTCAATATGCTTCGTTCCACATGCCACCGGAAAACGGCTGGGTGCGTTACAACTCTCTGCAACAACTGGCATATTTCACAACTGTCTTCATAGCACCGCCCCTGGTGATATTCAGCGGCATCATGCAATCGCCTGCGGTATCAAACCGCGCCGGTTGGTTTGGCAAGATTTTTAATCGCCAAGTCGCAAGAACAATACACTTTGGTGTTCTGATCTGGTTCATTCAATTCATCGCCATACACGTGACGATGGTGTTCGTCACCGGCTTTCGCCGCAACCTTAATCACATCATGATAGGGACCGACACGCAAGCCTGGACCGGAACCATAATCACAGCAGGCATGCTGTTTGTGTTGGCAGTGCTCTGGTTCTGGGCAACTCCATTTACGCTCAGACACGCACGGCTGGTGCAGCGCATTGGAACTGCCCTGGTTGGACCGATCATGAAAGGCATGGAAATCTGGTCGCCGACCACGCAATTCACCGAGAAAGACATTGCTCCATTTTTGTGGCCAAACGGTAAAATGCCGGACTCTGAGGAATTCAAC
Organism: Candidatus Melainabacteria bacterium; assembly: GCA_020853845.1. GTDB lineage: Bacteria > Cyanobacteriota > Vampirovibrionia > Obscuribacterales > Obscuribacteraceae > QKMZ01. The sequence goes on along the minus strand of JADYYD010000336.1, from coordinate 18,922 downwards.
AAGCTAGCAGAAGATGACTTCGCCGACTACAAACTAGTCGTCAACGGTCTGGTGAATAAACCGGCCGAGTTCAGTTATGCAGAGATTAGAGCGATGGCGAAGCAAGAGCAGATTACAAATCACTTTTGCATTCAAGGATGGACAGGTGTCGCGAAGTGGGGCGGGCTCTCAATGTCCAAGCTCATGGAACAAGTTCAACCGCAACAGGACGCAAAATACGTCTTGTTCTATTCATTTGGCGAAGGGCACGACGGTGGGTTTTATTGGGACGCGCATTCGATTGAAAACATGCAGCACGAAACATCGCTTCTAGCGTATGAGATGAATGGTAAACCGCTAGGCACATTGCACGGCGCGCCACTGCGCTTGCGATGCGAAAACGAACTTGGCTTTAAGTTAGTTAAATGGATCCGCCAGATCGAATTTGTCAGCGACTACAAACACATCGGCAGCGGTCAAGGCGGTTACGCGGAAGACAATGAGTTTTTCGCATACAGCGATCCGATTTAAGGAGCCCATATGAAGCTGCCGATTGTTACTGTGTTGGTTGCGATTTCAGCAATCCTGACGACACTTATCTCAGCACAAGCATCCGAGCAGGAGGCTGATAAGTTCATCACTGACTTGATGAACAAAATGACACTCGAAGAAAAACTGGGGCAGATGAATCTCTTGTCGATAGGCTCCGACGTGACAGGACCAATCGTGAGCGAGGGCGTCGATGAGAAGATTCGCAAGGGTCTGGTCGGGGGTGTGTTCAACACACTGACACCGCAGGCGATTCGCAAGCTGCAAGAGATGGCAGTCAATGAAACGCGCCTGAAAATTCCGCTTCTCTTCGGATACGACGTCATTCATGGTCATCGCACAATTTTTCCGATTAACTTGGGCATGTCTTGTTCGTGGGATTTAGATTTGATTGAACGAACTGCAAGCGCGGCGGCAGCAGAGGCGAGCGCAGAGGGCTTGAACTGGGTGTTTTCGCCGATGGTGGACACTGCTCGCGACCCGCGCTGGGGGCGGGTCATGGAAGGCTCCGGTGAAGATCCGTATTTAGGCAGCGAGATTGCCAAAGCGATGGTGCGCGGATATCAGGGAGACAAGAGTTCTCAAGAAAAACAGCGAAAGGATCATGTAGCGCTGGATAAAGTTCTGGCGTGCGTGAAACACTGTGCTTTATACGGAGCGGCAGAAGCCGGGCGAGATTACAATACGGTTGATATGAGCCAAGTGCGCATGTTCAATGAATACATGCCACCATATAAGGCGGCAGTCGACGCGGGTGTCGCTTCAGTGATGACGTCATTCAATGAAATCAATGGTGTTCCTGCTACCGCCAACAAATGGCTTGTCGACGACGTTCTCCGCAAGAAGTGGGAGTTCAAAGGTTTTATTTGCACCGATTACACCGCGGTCAATGAAATGATCAACCACGGCGTTGGAGATGAGGCGAAAGTTGCAGAACTCGCAATCAACGCCGGCATCGATCAGGACATGGTTGGAGAATTGTTTCTCAAATACGGTGTGGACCTCGTCAAATCCGGAAGAGTTCCGCAAGCACAAATCGATGCGGCATGCCGCCGAGTTTTGGAAGCGAAGTACAGACTCGGCCTGTTCGAAAATCCATACAGATTCATTGATGACGAGCGCTGGAAAGAACAAACAATGAGCGCGGATAAACTGACATTGAGCAAAGAAGCCGCGATAAAGAGCATGGTTCTTCTCAAGAACGACAATCACACTTTGCCTCTCAATCCGAAAAAGAAAGTTGCGTTTGTCGGACCATTTGTGAAAGATCAACGAAACCTTTTAGGCTCATGGTGCGCAGCCGGAGAATGGCAAAAAGCGACGAGCGTCTGGCAAGCCCTTGAAACCAAGTCCCAAAACATTCTATATGCCAAAGGCTGCAACATAACAGATGATGACGCACTGATCAAAAGGCTCAACCCGGACAACGCCATGTTGAGCAAGGACGAGAAAAGTCCGCAAGCATTGCTCGACGAAGCCATACAAGTCGCCAATCAAGCGGATACAGTGGTCGCGATCCTCGGTGAGCCGTTCGGCATGTCGGGTGAAGCATCTTGCCGCAGCGAAATTGGATTGTTTGAAAACCAATTGAATTTGCTGAAGGCACTGAAGAAAACCGGCAAACCAATAGTTTTGGTTTTGATGAACGGACGTCCGCTCACGCTCAAATGGGAAAGCGCCAATATAGACTCGATTCTCGAAACTTGGTTTAGCGGCACCAAATCCGGTGACGCTATCGTCGACATACTGTTTGGCGATGCAAATCCATCCGGCAAACTAACAATGAGTTTCCCTGTCAATACAGGACAGATTCCGATTTATTACAATGCGAAAAACACCGGACGACCTTACAACGAAAAGGACAAATATCGCAGCAAATATCTCGACGCGCCCAATGCACCACTTTACGCATTCGGCCACGGATTGAGTTACACGACGTTCGAGTACGGCTATATCAAGTTGAGTTCCAACATATTGAAACCCGGTGAAACCTTGACTGTTAGCATCACTGTTCGCAATTCAGGGTCCGTGCCGGGAGTTGAAACAGTTCAACTGTATACACGCGACTTGGTCGGTTCGATCACGCGTCCAGTCAAAGAATTGAAAGGCTTCCAAAAAGTCGCGTTAAATCCTGATGAAACCAAAACTGTGACGTTCAAACTAACACCAGCGGATCTGAAGTTCTATAACTCAGACATCAAGTTAGTCAACGAAGCCGGCGAGTACCAAGTCTTCGTGGGTGGAAGCAGCGACAAAGTGAAGGACGCAAAATTTACGTTGCGGATGGATTGAAAACGGTCAACGGTCCGCCGATATCCGTTATCGAAGCCGGCGTCTAATTTCGTACTCGATTTCTCGAGACACTCCAACCACAGACGCAGATCTTAGCTCACCGCCACCTTATCTTGTTCCGCAGCGATCGCATGGCTCTCGTGCGAGTAATTCTGGAACGCATCCACCACTTTCATGCGGAAAGTCTCGATCGCGGAAATTTGCTTGCGGGCAGATGCCGCTTGCGGCGTCGCCGGTTGAGCAGATGCCGCATCCTTATAAATGCGCTGCAACTCGCGATCGATCACCTTATCCAAAATGTCGCACGCATCAGAGAGGCTATAACTATCGATATTGATGTTACGCACCGGGTGGGCTTCTGCGCCCACAGCTTCGTGCGCGGCACCTTCAAATCCAACAGCGACGTTCTCGCCAAGCTTCGGCGCGCCGACCTTGTGAGCGTTGAAAAGTTCCGACTGTTCCATTTTGCCGGACGCCACTCTGATTAAGTCTCCGAATAATTCTTTAGCCAACGGACCGATCATCGAAATCGCGGCTTCCTCACCCTGAATTTTCCAGGAAGAGCGCCCGCTGATCTGCGCAGGTTCTGCCACAAGAATCGGCGGCAACTCGGCGTCGCCATGGTCGCCGGTCTTGAATCCCAATGTCATCTCGTTGGGGAAAAGGTAAATCGCGATGCGCTTTTCATCCCCCTTGACCGCCAACGACCAGAAGCGGGTCGCGAGACGGCCCTGGAAATTCTTGTTGACCGGCTTGTACCAGACACTGTCGTCGCGGGTTTCAAAGACCGTCGGGCGCTCGGTGGAAACGAACAAATCGCCGCCGACCGCGTTTTCATTAAAACCATATGTCAACCCGGCGAATTCCTGAAACAGCGCATCCATCCAGATTCTCACGGACTCGAAGGTATCGGACGCCGTGCTTTGCGCCTGTTGCCAAACCTCAGTCGATTTGTCATGCGGAATTTCGGTGGACAACTCCTTCAGCCAGCGACCGGTTTCAGCGCCCCGGCGCGTCTGCAGGTCCGAATAGACCTCCTTGGACTTCTGCGGAATCAGCTCGCGCAGCGCAGCAATAGCCTCTTTCTCGTCTCGCTCGTCAACCTTGCCCTTATTCTTACGGTCAATGGCAAACTTGCCTGACATCCACATATCGCGAAATTTTGATGACATTGCTGCTACTCCATGCGGTCATTTCAAGCGTCCGAAAAGTATATATAATCAGAAGGGAGAAGTGTAAGTTTAATGACCGACGACAACACCCAAGTGGTTAAATTTGACCGGCGCTACTGCCCGAAGTGCTACCGGCAGTTTGAGCAATTGGAAGTCTGCCCGGAAGACGGTTCGACTTTGCGCGGTCAGGACAACGATCCGCTCATCGGCAAAACCTTCGCCGACCGATACGTTATTCAGTCCGTTGTCGGATTGGGCGGCATGAGCATTGTTTACAAAGCGCAGCACAAGCTTATGGATCGCGTTGTCGCGATCAAAATGCTGCACAGCAATATTAAAAACGATCACACATCACTCGAGCGTTTTCGCATGGAAGCGCAGGCAGCAAGCTCGCTGAGCCATCAAAACATCATCGCCGTCTATGACTTCGGTGTCACGGATCAGGGCGAAGCATTTTTCGTCATGGATTATCTGGATGGAGAAAACCTATCCGAGATGATCGAGCGCAAGGGCAAATTGCCTTACGAACGCGCCTTGAATATTTTCAAACAAATCTGCGACGGGCTCGGCGCCGCGCACAAAAAATCTCTTGTTCATCGCGATTTAAAACCGGCAAACGTGGTCTTGCTGAAAGAAGACGACGGCACCGAACTCGTCAAACTCGTCGACTTCGGCATCGCAAAAATGCTGCCCGGCTCCGGCAAACAACAATTGCAGCTCACACGCACAGGCGAAGTTTTCGGCAGCCCGATTTACATGAGTCCGGAGCAGTGTCAGGGTCTTGAGTTAGACAAGCGCTCCGACATTTACGCGTTGGGATGTCTGATGTATGAAACACTCACCGGTGTTCCACCAATTGAGGGCAGCACGTTTTTAGAAACGCTTAACATGCATGTGACAGCGACTCCTAAGTCTTTCGCAGAAAGAATTCCTGATGTAAAAATTCCGCCCGCCCTGGAGCAACTCATTTTTCAATGCATGGCGAAAAGACCGGACGATCGTCCGCAAAACACCGAGCAGATCCGCGACCAGCTCTCCGCTTTAACACTCACTTTGACCGCTACCGGAGCCAGTCGCGCCGCAGTAAGCGGTCCGATGACGAGCGTACCTTGTGCAAACCAACTTTCGAAAATCAACAAATTTACGCTCTCGGCACTGGTACTAACACTGGTGGCATTTGGCGGAGTCGCCGGCATCTACTTTCTCTGGCCCGGTCCACCCGATGATCCCGGCACTCCCGGGACGAAAATGTTTTTTGCCATCAAATTGAACGAAGCATCAGATTTGGTATCAAAGAGAAATTACGCTGACGCGGAAAAAGCATTGAATGAAGCGGAAGCGCTCGCGCACAAGCTGACAGGCGGTGGGAAGGCGCGCCTAGAAGTGGTGCTCAAGCAAAAGACCGATTTGTACGGCAAGTGGGAAGGTCACGCTGAGCTTCTCGAGAAAACCAACAATCAAATTATTGCATTGCTGACCGTTCGCTCCATGGATGAAATGAAGCGGCAATACGAAGCATTGAAAAAACTCGAAGCTGTTCCTACCAATTCAGCCGTCGCTCAAACGAATGCTAAGCTGCGAGCAGAGGCGGAAGTGCCGAGCATTCTCGTCACGGGAGCGAAGCTCAATGCGCGAAAACTACATTTGGAGCAAGCGAAGTTTCTAGAACGATCGCTTGAGGTTATGCGAAAACTTCTAGGGGCGCACTCGCCTTCAGTGGCGAGGATAGAAAACTCGCTGTGCGACGCATATTTGGCATTGCGCAACTTTCCGGCAGTGCGCCCTTTGCTGGTGCATATCTGCGCTGTTACAGAGCTGGATATCGGAAACAACCCGACCGAGTACATTCGCGCACTGGCAAGACTCGGGCAATTTGACCTCGATCAAAGCCAGATAAAACTCGCCGAAGCAGAGCTGAAAAAAGCTCTGGACCTAGGAAAACAAAAGAAGGTCAGCAAGGATCTGCAGGTCTTGTTGATGCGTAGCTGGGCAGATGTTTTGAATCAAACCAAAAGACAGAAAGAGTCGCAGGAAATTCTGAAACAAGCGGACATCCTCGAAAAAACAGCGACTGATATGCCGGCGGATGAATAGCCGGATCACAATTTCGTCCCGCTCAATCCCGCAACAACATAATTGATCGCAATCGCTTGTCGCAAACTAATTCCTATCGCAGGGGAAGCATCATCTAGCGAATAATTCTTCGACGACTTTCCTCGATCGAAATGCGCCATCATGTGCATAACGTAGCCTTTTCCATATGGAAACACGACCGCGAGAGCACCCAACCCATCAGGATCTTCCTGGGCCAGCGCCCTGCTGGCAGCTAGAACTTGCACCTTCTCTTTGTTGAGCACTCGAATAAGATGGCAATGGATGTCCATCTTCCAGGCACCATTAGTGACGGCATGGCGAAACAGCGCAGGATGTTTTCCAACCAGCGATGCTTCATACATTCTTACTCGATTGGTAACACCATTCCAACAAATAAATCCCGGGAAGACATGCTGGTTCAGCCTATCGATCATCCAGTCTGTAGTGAGTAAATAGCCACCTCGAATAACAAAATCTCGAATCTTAATTCCGGCATTCCAAGACAGGTTGTTCGGACCGCAATCAATAATCACCACCTGCGCCGCGCTCAAGTCGTAAGAATCAAACTCTTTCTTCGACATGATTTTGTAATTGAGATTCAGGCTTTCGAGAGTACGTTCGGCCTGGTCGTACTTATCTGAAATAACGACGAGCCGCTCTGCCTCCATCGCGCTTGTCTGCAAACTAAATGAAGGATGGGTCTTTTCCAACCAACCTCGATACATCTTTGGAGGCGCCATGCTGGCACGCCCTGGAAGCGCCAATCTAGGCGTCTCGATAGGTCCATCAAATTTAACGCCGCCCTGAAGCGGCAAACGTTCAGGCACCTCTACTTGTGAAGGCAAAGGCAGTTCTTTTAGCTGCACATCAGAATTCTGAGCATCTGACGCAAAGCTAGAAAACACACAAAAAATCACTGCTAAGAACAGGACAAGAGAAGTGCGAACAAAGCACATTCTTTTTAAGGATGTTTTATTCGAATCCAGTTTTTGAACCATCACTGAGATTGCTGTCCGCACTGCTCCGCCTAATTCGGCTTCTGATTACTTTTTACCTGTGCCTTGAATGACTTTTGTTAATGCTGGAAATATCGCTAGAAGCTGGTTTCGCTTTTCCTCAATTGGTATAGGAGGTTCGTGAGCTGTTTCGAGCATTTCCTGAAAGTATTCCATGTTTTCTGAATATTCGGCACTTCCCTTCTTGCATCGTTCATTCACGATTTGAATTCCGAGCTTAGCGTACTCTTCAACTTTATCACCAAGTCCACGGTCTAAAGCGCTACAAATTGCCATCTCCAATGCCTCGAAAAACCGTTCATCTGTGCCGGCATTTTGAAAAATCTTGATGGATGCGTCGCGCGTTTCCAGTGCTTTCTCAAACTCACTGCGCGATTCGTATACCACTGCGACCATCGCCAGTTCTTCTGCCACTTCCGCAGATAAAGATCCATAAGCCTCAACAGCTAAATCCACTGATGAAAGACCAATTTCCAGAGTATCTGGATGGTTGAATTCGCTACAGAAGTAAAATAACTGCCTGTACGATTTTGCGATCTTGACTTTATCTTCGGATTTAAAGGCAAGCTCAATAGATCTCAACAGAATTGCCCGAATCTTGTCGTCCATTGGAGCACCGAAAAGGCCCGGACCCCAAGGGCTGGTCTCAAGATAGTCATAGAGTGTTTGCCAGTCCGCATTCTCGGCAGGCATTCGCCAGTCCGCGTTCTCGTCAGGCATGTGAATCTCACATTTATTCGATGGCGATCTCAACGCATGTTTTGAATCAACCTTCTCGTTCTCTTTACCGCTCCTTGGAGGAAACAAGCAAATCAGGTTTTTCTTGGAAACTTTCTTGGTCATGACAAATACCCCGCCGTTTTGGTCTAACTAAACTCAAGTACGTAGCGGCGGAGCAAAAAGTTCAATTCGCAAAATTAAATCGCGGTCGTGATTTGCTAATTACATTCCCCGACCTGTTCTTTCGCGCCACCCCTGCTTGCTATGGCGCCATAGGATGAATTTATAGCCTCCCCCGGCAATAAAGGTACAGCCGCTATGAATCCGTTCTTCTTCATTCAAATGTTGCCTTATGCCTCACTGACGCTCTTTGTCGTGGGCTCGCTCTTCTTTCAAACTCAATTCTCCGCCTGCTCGCCGGGCGCCAGCCTGGTGCCTATGGCGTGCTTCGCCGCTGCAAGAACATTGGCAATATCGCTGTTTGCTCCGATACTGACATTCCTTGTAATTGGCGGCTTCCTTGATACGGTCGCCTGGCACGACGGAGCCGCGCATATGCGCTTGCTCTCTTGCGTGACTGGACTTATCTCACTGGGCTTACTCGTTGCACTTTCCTTCGGAACATCTTTCGGCTTGACGATGTTGTCGACCAAATTGTTCAGCGGCATGGTGGCATTAAAGGATGCAGGACATCTCTTCTGGAGCATCGCATGGTTGCTCGCTCTAGAAGCTGTTACAGTAACGGTCACTCTCGTGCTTCAGTTGTTTTTCATGAGCATCCGACCGTAAGTGACATAATGTTTGATGATTGGAGTCTTGTTGATTGCTTTAGCTGGAAAAAATGCTGGGAGTGCCGCCATCCTTTGTGGCGTCTCCCTTTGCTGCGCGCTTTTGGTTTCATCCTGCAGCAACCAACCAAAAACTGTTGCACCCCTGGCTCCCAAAGGCGGTGAACCCGACCTGCAAACACTGCTCAAAATACTCTCAGATCAGCAAGCGAGCCTTCCAAAAAATTCTCCGAAGTTGGAAACTGCACTGGAAAAGGTCGCCTCCCTTTATGAGGTGCAGAATCGATACGACCTGGCAGAGAAGTATCTGGAGCAACTCACACAATGCATAGACTCTTACGGAAACTGGGAAAGGCTGTCACTTGCGTATGCGGAACAGCAAAAATTCGATCAGGCAATTGAGGCAATAAAACACAGCGTTGCGCTGATAGAGGCAAAAAACAACAGCGATAATATTGCCGCTGTGTACATTCGTTATGCGAAACTTCTCGAAAAAGCCGGTCGCAAAGACGAAGCCGCGCCGCTGAGAGCAAAGGCAAAAGCCCTTGCTCCCAACATCAAAAACTCAACACTACGCTGGCATTGACTGCTTAGCGGCATTCGCTTCGCGTTTAAATCAGACGATCGAATGCAAACCTTCCTGGTTTCTGGTCTTCAACCTGAGAGGATTGTGTGAGAGGTTCGAACTGACCCTCTTTCGGATCGTAATAAAAGACGGTACCAGTTTCGATTTTGTAAACCCAGGCATGCAAATTCAGCTCGCCCCTTGAGATTTTCGCCGCTACTGAAGGATGAGTCCTAAGATTCTCCAACTGAGCAAGAACATTCTCCTGAACTGCGATAATCTGCAAGTCTTCCTTGGGTACGCTCTTGTAATTTTCAGTTGTAATTCTCTTTGTAGACTCTGCGTTAGAAAGCCACGAGGAAAGAAGCGGCAGGTTTTCCAGTTTCTCAGGGTGCAATAGAGCGTTCATTGCGCCACACAGAGAGTGCCCGCAAACAATGATATCCCTCACTCCAAAACCGGTGACAGCAAGCTCTACCGTTGCTCCTTCTCCTCCATTCGATGCTCCATAAGGAGGGACAATATTGCCGGCATTTCGCAGAATGAAGAGATCTCCGGGCTCAGTCTGAGTGATCAAATTAGGATTGATTCTTGAGTCAGAACACGTGATAAACAATGCATCCGGTGATTGCCCTTTGGAGAGCCGATCGAAAAGTTCTTTTTGAGAGAGAAATACTTGAGTCTGAAAGTGGTGAAGACCTTTCACTAGTTTTTTCACTGAAAAACTCCCGAATCTTGCTCTTAGTATGATTTCTAGAAGGCAGGTTACAACATAGTCGAGTAAGTGACAATTCGACCGATTGCAAAATATCGGGTGAAGCAGGTCGAGGGTTCTTATCTTAGCGGCGCCGGCCTTGGTCTGGGAAATTTACCAAAGTTATAAAAGTAACGCAAAGCCGCTTGACAAGCGGTCGGCGCAAGAGTATCGAAAGGCTCTTGCGAATATCAGCGCATCACCTTTCTTATCCCGTCGATGATACTCCAGGGGTGAGGAGGGCAACCAGGAATGTACACATCGACCGGCAATAAATCGGAAATGCCGTTTGCCTCCGCGTAGCCGCTACCATGCAATCCGCCTGAAATTGCGCATGTTCCAACCGCGACAACTCTTTTGGGCTCAGCCATAGCGTCATAACAAGACTTGAGCGCTGCGTGCATAGCTTTCGGCACAGGACCGGTGACCAGAAGTACATCGGCAAATCGTGGTGAAGCAACAATTTGTATGCCGAATCTTTCCATGTCGAAAATACTGTTCGAAGCTGCGCTCAACTCTAGATCGCAGGCGCTGCATCCGGTAGATACGACGCGGCAGGCGACGGATCTGGCAAAAGGAGAGCGAGCTCCTTCGATATCGTTGACCGCTTGAATGTCCAGAGCTTTGGTGGAAAGCACGAGACTCTTTCTATTTACAGCGGCAGTCTCTGTACTTGCGTTGCTGCTGAACGTCTTCTCCGGGCAGATCCTTATGCACATTGCGCAACCGATGCATTTGCCCAAATCCAATTCCAAATTTGCATTTGGTCCGCCGTCCAAAACTGAAATAGCCTCTGTCGGGCAGATGTCCGAACATTTTGAACACTCGCTTCCAATGCAGTTGTTCGAAGCAAGTTTCGGCAATCCGATTGCTTCATCGCCAAGAGAAGGGCAATAGTCCTTGCTTGTGGCTACGCCATTCATCAAAAGATAACCAAGAAGTCTTAGCACTGTTGCACCTTAAAGATCGTGACCGCTGTATGAAAGGCTGAAACTCTTATTGCAGAGTGGGAAGTCTGAAACCAGATTGTTTCTTGCCGCAATTGCAAGCCCAGTCCAGTTGTTTACGCTAGGGTCTTTGATCGCATAACGTTTGCAATTTCCTTGTTCGTCCGTAAAGACTAAATGAATCAATTCGCCTCTGTGGGCTTCTACGATACCCAGACCGACGGCATTGGCACGCAGCGCATCCGGCATGTTTGTACTGTGCGATCCGCAAGGCATTGTTTCGAGCAGCATGTCGATAAAAGCAAGACTGTCGACGAGTTCATTTGCGCGAACTTTGGCTCGACAGAAGACATCTCCTTCCTTCTCGAGCACTATCGCTGGCTTAAGTAAAGGATAGACCCCCGCTGAAAAATGATGACGCACGTCATACATCTGATTCGATGCTCTTCCCGCCACTCCTACAAGTCCAAAGTCCTTTGCCAATCTTTCTGATACTTTGCCAATGTTTTCCATACGATCGAGAACAACTTGATTGGTAAGAAAATACCTTACAACTGGCTCCAATTCTTTTTGGAGATTTTTTGCTTTTGCCTTCAGTTTGGAAAGATTACCGTCGGGATCCTGTATCACCCCGCCTGGACAGATAAAACCTTTGAGAAACCGATTGCCGGAAACAAGATCCGCCAGTCCCAAACTCGCACCACGCAAGCGTCCAAGAGACGAAGATATAGCAAGAAAACCAACGTCTGCCGCCAGCCCGGCGAGATCACCAATGTGCATGGCCACTCTTTCTATTTCGAGTGCAAGCGATCTGAGATGCTGTGCTTTTTCAGGCACAACCAGATCTATACAACTTTCCAATGCCACCGCATGGGCGAGCGCATAAGCAGCGGCGCTGTCACTTGCCGCCGCCTCGACAAGAAACCGCTGCTTCTGCCAATTCATTTCTGACAGTTTTTTTTCTATCCCTCTATGAACATATCCCAAACGAATCTCGAGGTTGAAGATTATTTCCCCAACACAACTAAAATGAAAATGACCAGGTTCAATTATTCCTGCATGAATCGGACCAACCGGTATCTCGTAAATTCCGTCGCCCTTTACTTTCAGCGAATGGTATTGTCTGTGCCCGGAGCGAGCAACAACATCGTTCTCTTTGCGTAATGGATAGAACTTCTCTTCGTACGGTTCATGCAACAAATTATGTTTCAGCCGCGGGTGATGGGTTGGCTCAAGTCCGAACATGTCCCACATCGTGCGTTCCATCCAGTGCGCTTGAGTAATGCGGGGAGTCAACGAGCTGTACTTACAGTCACTCATCTGTGATTCCCAGATAGTAGCTGCACTATCTGCAGTATCAAGCAGCAAAGTGACGATCTGCCCGCCATCGTTCGACGTGATGAGACCAAGACGCTTACCGGGCTGATTCAGCCATGACAAAAGCGCATCTTGTCTGAGTTCTGCTTCAATTGGAATTATGTCGATATTCATGGCTAATCAAAGAAAAAAGTCGGCAAGCAGGTGCTGCCGGCGAGCAGTGAAAAAATACAGAGTAACAGTGGAATTAACGTCGATGAAAACGTCGGGAGCACGGCAATTTGATGTTTTGGTTTTCCCCAGAGAATTCGGCCGACATGAAGACTCACGGCAATAAAACTCAACGCCAAGGCAAAGAGCAAAACACCAGCAGCAATGCGCTGAACCAAATCACCACAGTGAGACAGAATCATCCATTCCGCAACAAAACTGCCGAAAGGAGGCATCCCGGTGACAGCAGCAGCAGCGGCAGCAAACGTAATGCCCCACGACGGAGATACTTGCAGGATGCCTTTAATTTGTTTGAGTTCTTTTGTGCCTGCACTCTGAATGATATTTCCCGAAAGAAGAAACAATGCGACTTTAGCCAGACTGTGATTGAGGGCCTGAAAAAAGAACAGGGGTGGCGAACCCAAACCAATTGCAACAAGCATTATTCCTACATTCTCGATGCTCGAGTATGCCCAGAGCCTTTTGATACCAACTTGATGAATGAGAAAAAAGCTTGCAGCAAGCGCAGTCAGAGCGCCCCAACTAATGGGAAGGAACGTTGCAAAAAACGAATGCCCACTGACCTGGATAATTTCCGTAACTCGACAGATCGAGAAAAGCGCACAGTTGAGAAGTGCTCCGGAGAGCAGTGCCGAGGCGGGAGCCGGTGCCTCTGAGTGAGCGTCAGGAAGCCATGTATGCAATGGGAACACACCCGCTTTTGTCCCGAATCCCAAGAGACAAAATATATAGCCGAACTGCAGGAGTTTTGGCTGAAGTTCGTTTGCGTGGTCGACTAAAAGCCTTAAACTCAACGACCCACCAGCGATGGCGCCATGTTGGCTGGAGGCAAAAATAAGAATGATGCCCAAAAGTGCGAAAGCTATGCCTACCGAACAAATGATGAGGTATTTCCATGTTGCCTCAAGAGAATGTTTGTCCCGAGAAAAATACACGAGTGCTGCAGAAAACAAAGTAGTTGCTTCAATTGAAACCCATAAAAGACCAAGATTGTCCGACAGAAATACAAAGCTCATGGCGGTTACAAATAATGCGCACGCCGCATAATAAAGCTTCTCATGTTGCGGATCTTCACCTCGACCAACCAATTTCTCATTGGCAAAGAAACACGTAGCATGCGTTATTGATGCGGCGGCAATAAAGTTAGTCAGTAACAAGAAGCATGCGCCGATCTTTTCGATCGAAAAGTCGACACTAAATGTCAGAAAAGAGTGATTGTTTTGAAGTGCAGGCAAGGAAAGAAAGGTCAACACTCCAAATTGAAGCCATGACATTACTGGAACAACCAGCCTGAGTTGTTCGACCTTCAACTTTGTCAAAGATAGAATTACTGTCGCTAATGGAATTGCTGTTACTGAGATGAAGAAATTCACTGATCGAGCCCTCTAGGGTTCTTTGAGCTGCGTCAATTGTCCGACGTCTATGTGTTCAAAGCTCTTCTGAATTTTAAACAACAAGAGGCCCGAAACCATAACCCCGACAAGCACATCAAGCAAAATACCCATTTCGACCATTAATGGCATGCCTTTCGTCTGCGTAAGGGCAAAAACGTAAATTCCATTTTCGATTACCAGAAATCCAAAAATCTGACTGATTGCCAGCCGTCGTGTAAGCATCAGCAATAGCCCAGTAAAAACCAGTGAAATTCCACCTGCCGCCCCAAACCAGCCATTGCCGGGTCCAGCAGGTGAAGGTATTTCCTTTGTCAAAATGAAGCTCAAAGAAAAAAGCAAGATAGCAGCATGCATGGCCAGAGGGGGCGCGATGATGGCACCTAAATCTCTGTATACATGCAACTTATCTATCGCCCACGAAAAGAATTTTGGAATAGCAATAGATTTGAGAAGGGCAATTAAGATGGCTATTACAAACAATCCAGTTTCAGAATGCTCCAGAGCCGCCGCCGCCGTTGCCAACGCTATGAAAAGCGTCGACATTGCATACAACCAGAGATTCACCTTCAAGTGCAGAGAGCCGACTATGAGACAAGCAAGCAGAGCCGCGGTCAAAACGCAAATTTCTGTGGCTGTGACCGTCATTTGATTACCCCAGCTCCTATCGCTGCCAAAGACGCGATTAGACTCAAGCTCAGAATATAAGCAATAAATTCAGGAACTTTTCGCCATTGCAGTTTAACTATCAGGCTTTCCAACAAGCCGACGAACAACGCCAGACCTAAGATCCCGACAATGTTCAGTCCGCCCTGTGAATAAACATTGAATGTGTTGAATTGTGGAAACGCTCTTAAAAAGCACTGTGAGGCAAGTCCGAAAAAGATGCTCATTTTTAATGCGTGCGCAAATTCGATGAGCGCAAGATTACGACCCGAAGCCTCCAGAATCATGGCTTCGTGGATCATGGTTAATTCCAGATGCGTAGTTGGATCATCTACAGGCATACGCGACAGTTCGACCAGGCTGGAAAAGAATATCGCCAGACCTGCTGCGATCCAGATTGCGGAATCTGTAAAAGTTTGGTTTGTCTGGTGTGAAAAAATCACGCGAAGATCGCTGCTGCCAAAGAAAATACCTAAGGAGACCAAGGCAAGCAAAACGGCTGGTTCGACCAGTAAGCTCAAAGTAGCTTCTCTGCTCGCGCTGAACGCACCAAATGCGGAGCCGGAGTCTAACGAACCTAGAAGTGTAAACATACGAGCAAACGCAAACAAATAAACGACCATGAAGATGTTAGAGTGCGGTGCCCATGGTTTAAAACAAAGCCAGGGAGTAAGCCACGCAAGCACGAGAATGTCCGCAAAAGCCAAAAGAGACGAAAGTCTGAACACACCACACATGGTGCTGCTTATCGTCTCTCCTTTTCGCGACAGTTTTACAAGATCGTAAATTGGCTGACAAATCGGCGGGCCAATTCTGTTCTGCAGCCGGGCCTTCGTTTTACGTATTGTGCCGAGCGTCAAAACTGGAAGAAGAATGATGCTCAACAGGAAAGTCAGCCAGTGCAAGAGCGCAGTCATAAAGTCATCCCCAGGATGAGCAGCAGACAAAGCGTGGCACAAACATACAGAAGATAAAGATGAATGCTGCCAGCTTGCAAACGGGATAGCAGCTTAGCGAGACCACCGAATAAAGCCAAGGCCGGCAAGTAAACGCGATTCTCCAGTATGGAGATTATTTGAGTCTCGACAGTGACTTCTTCTGGAAAATGCCTGCGATCCGCTCCTTCAAATTTGGCTGAATTTTGGTATCTAAGGAATGGTCTGAATATACGCGCCAAAGGTTGTGCAAAAGAATCTGCGCTAACTTGCGTTTTTTCTGTAAGGGAGCCGAATCCGCAATCCCATGTTCTGTATTTGGTCACCTTTGATGTCTTTAAGAAAATCATGTAAATAGAAGCAGCCAGCATGCTCAGAAGTATCGCAACGGTTCCTGTCGGCAAGCCATTGGAAATGGTGTAGCTGACTTTCAAACCGGAGGATGTAAGGGACTGGGCAATCAGCCTGCAAACAAACTCAGAATTTGCGCCCGACGCAACACACAAGATAACCAGAGCTGCTTGGGCAACTAATATTCCCACACCTGCCTCTTGCGCGCGCTGAGCTGATTTGCTGCGAGCAACGCCAAGAAAGCCGACACCCATAGCCTTTACAAAGACGGCAATCGCCAATGCACCTACAGCAGACAGCAAACAGATGACTGCCAACGAAAGCCCCTTTTCAATGGCTGTTGGTGACAGAAGAATGTTTTGAAAGAAACTTTCATAGAGCAGCCACTTGCTTGAAAACCCGTTTAGGGGTGGAATTGAACATATCGCAAAGCTGCCCGTAAAAAAAAATGCCATTGTCCAGGGCATGCGTTTTGCCAGACCTCCCAAACTGCGCAAGTCTCTTGTGTGCGCTTGGGCATCAACCGCCCCGGCTGAAAGAAAAAGCAAGCATTTTAACAGTCCGTGATTCCATGAGTGGAAAACAGCAGCGATTATGGCAAGGTCTGCGATGGTCGGCAGCGAATGCGCCCGCGCATATAAAGACAGAGCGATTGCCATAACAACCAATCCGATATTTTCAATGCTGGAATAAGCCAGCAATTTTTTCAGGTCGTTTTGCACGAGAGCAAAAAGCACTCCCCAAAAAGTCGAGATTACGGACAAGGCAAACGCAATTGCGATGATCCACAATGAATTGAGCGCTCCAAAAACAAGAATTCGAATCAGCGCATACACAGAAACCTTTATCATGAAGCCGCTCATAATCGCTGATACCGATGCCGGTGCAGAAGGATGTGCATAAGGCAGCCAAATGTGAAATGGCCAAATTCCCGATTTTATGCAAAAGCCAATGAGAATGAGAAAAGCCGGTATATATGTTGATTCAATACAAAACGTCCAATCATGAAAGGTCCAGCTCCCCGTAATCGAATGCATCCAGAGAAAACCTCCTGCCAAAAAAGCGCTGGCAACTCTTGTGGCGCCCAGATATATAAACGCTGACTTTTGAACAGACTGGTGCGAATGGTCAGTCGCAACCAGAGCTATGGAAGCAAGCGACATCAACTCCCATGCGACAAGAAAAGTGATGGCATCGGCACTCGAGACCACTGCATACATTGAAACGATAAAAAGCCAAAAGCAAATCCAATATTGACCAGCATGGGTTTTTGCTGCGATATGAGATATGTAACTGGGCGAGAAAACGCTGACAGCGCAGGTAAGAGTGCTTAGAAGCAGCAAGAAAAGCCGGGTAAGTCCATCGACTTCAAAGGTAAGCGGAAATACTCCAAGCAAAAAGGGCGCCTGCGTCTGCCAATGGAAATTATGCCCCCAGGTTAAAATCAGCCAGGCCATTGCCGCAAGGGAGGCAAGAAAAGTAAGAGCGGCTGGGATGGCAGGTTTTAGATGCTTTCTGTGTCCAAAAAACAGCGCTAAAGAGAGGAAACCCAGAAGAACAGCCAGCATTTCAAAGGTTGCCATGTCCTGAATCTGCACAGACTTGATAATCCTAAGCTTTCACGAAGGTTTCGCAATGCATTATGCTCCGAGCTGCTTGCGAAGTTGTGCAATTGCTTGAATAGTTTTACAATTCAGCACAAACGAGTGTTTTGATCAGCATGAAAAAAATGCGCTTCAGGCTGCAGAACAAGCGATGCGGCGGGCCATGCTATGCAATTCAAGTTGTTGTTGTTGTTGTTCGAATCACTGCAAGCTTATTGAAAATACCGGCTGTCTATAATGCGGCTAAGAACAATCAACCGCGCATCCTTTTGGGTCTTGCCTGAAGGCTAAAGGCTGCGTCCTTCGCAAAGCAAGAGGAGCCAAATGAACATTCCGCCGCCAGTCAGAGCCGACAACAAATATCGTGATTTGCTCAAAGAAATTCACTCGAGGGAAGACATTCCAGAAGCCTGGCGAGATACGCCAATCGAGTCCTTTGTGATGTCTCAAAATTTTGGTTGGCCGATTGCTGCGACAGGCAAAGTAGAGTTGTTGATTGCCACATGCATCGAATTTCGCTACTCATTACCAATTCCCAAAATGTATGCATACGTCATAAGGCGCGCCAGCGGGCGGGTAATCGGTTCCGAATTCAGCGTCGGGTATACCCTATCTCAGGGTGTTCGCTATCTGATTATAATTGGACACAACGATTGCGGCATGTCTAAAGTGTACGAGAAGGCACCACAGGTGGTTCAGGCTTTCATCGATCAAGGCTGGGAGAAAGAAGTTGCCGAAGAATACGTTCAGAAGCAGGCCGCGCGGCACGCCATAAAAGATGAGTTGGAAGCGCTTCGCGAAGAGTATTTACGGCTTCGCAATGTATTTCGCAAACTCGTGATTGCGCCATTGTTTGTCTGCCTTCACGACAGCAAGCTTTATATTCCAAAATGGTTGAGCGAAGTACAGCACGAGGGAGAACTGAACGGCGCCGTGCCGAGCGAATTGATAAGAAATCTTCCATAATTCACCAGGAGAGTGCTATTGTTTTGCGAGCCTCGAACTTGCCATATGTCAGAGAAACTAGTTAATTTCAAAGCGGAATTTTTCAAAGCACTTGCGAATCCACTGAGAATTCGCATTCTTGACGAGCTGCGCACTGAAGAATTGACAGTGTCTGAGATTAGAGAGAGACTGGATGTCGAGCTCCCCAACGCATCGCAGCAACTTTCGGTTCTGCGTTCAAAAAATCTTGTCGTCGGAAGGAAGCAGGGAAACAACATCTACTATTCCTGCAGCGACCCGACTGTATTTCGCCTGCTGGATGTGGCCAAGGAGATTTTCAACAATCATCTGGTTGATTTACAGAAGACCTTGAAAGAACTTTAAATCAACAACTCCGGCCAATTATCTCCAGATCCATTGCATTCGGTTTGGAACGAAGTAACCGCGAGCCGAAAGTTGCTCATCGAGATTGGCATCATATTTGGTGCAATGCTTGACGATTTCGACGCACGCCCGATTGGGGAGGAAACCCTCCTTATTCAATGACCAGCAGCGCAAAGCAGTGGTGGCAACTTTATCGTCAATAAGACTGGCACAAAGAACTTT
>JADYYD010000335.1 GCA_020853845.1 Candidatus Melainabacteria bacterium | reverse complement strand
TGGTAAAACGGTAGAAATACACCCAGAGTGTTAGAAAGGTTTCGACTATGGCTATGAACATCAAGAACGAAGAGGCTCATTCTCTTGCGTTGGAGGTGGCAGAACTCACCGGTGAAAGTATTACTGCTGCAGTAATAACCTCGCTGAAAGAGCGGTTAGCTCGTTTAAAAAGCGGCAAAAATACATCAGTTTCAGAACAGCTTCTGAAGATTGGCGAAGATTGCTCGAAGAGGTTAAAACCAGAGATCCGAAAAGTAGACCACGGCAAGATGCTTCACGACGATGACGGTCTACCAAAGTGATAATCGATACATCAGCAATATTGGCAATCTTGCGCAATGAAGACGTGAAGAGATCTGATTGCGACATGCCATAGTACAGGCAGCCCGAACAAAGCGCGCCGAGGGATGGGGCGCGCTTCACGGTTCAACCGGCATATTTGAACCCAGGTCCACCCGAATCAAGAAGCAAGTCTTCCAGGAAGTTGTTCTGAGACAGGCGGAGTTGAGTGGTGTTTCGTCCTCGCTGAAAAACAACGAAGAGAACTTCGCCGCGCGACAGCGTTCTCATCTCGCCGACAAGGACACATGCCCCACGGTCAGTTTCTTTCAACGTGCCTGTCTTGCCGACAAGGACACCCTTGAGTTTGCTTTCGGCAAAGCGGTTGAAGATGGTGCCGCGATCGATTCCGGCGACAGGCAAGGCGTCTTCCAGTTCCAGATTGAAGTCGCCCAGCAGCCTTTTAAAGCCGCGCAGCGCCGCCATCATCGCTTTCGGACTGACTCGATTGATACCCAAGCCCGATGAAGTCTGGATGGACAACATCTCGGGTGTAAGCGCAAAGTCGGCGCGGCAAATCTTCGCAATCGCCTGCGGTCCGCCGAGGAGGTTGCCGAAAGTAGCGGCCATGTCGTTGTCCGAACGCGACAACATATCTTTGAGCAACGCAAGAACGGTCGGGCTCTGCACTTTGAAGGACGGCGCCGAAAACGATGACGAAGGTGATGTCGGAGACAGTGTCGAAGATTCCTCGGGCCACGACCACGAAAGTTTATCCGGAATCAAAAACGACAGCTTTTCCGGCGCCGAAGACGAATGTTCTTTCACTTTGACAGACGCAACCCGCACCGAAACGCCAGAGATGCTCACTGTTTTCGCGCGTCGCAAATGGCGAGCAAAAACTTTCTTCAAAGCTCCTGCCGACCTAGATCCCGACGCATTGCCGGAATATTTGAAGTCGCCGCTCACGAAAAGCGCACCGTCCACTTTGTCCACGCCTCTGTTTTTCAGCTCCTGAAAAACTTCCTTCAGCGATTCTCTGTCGAAAAATGGGTCACTGCCATAGAGAAAAATGTCACCGCAGAATGTGCCGCCGGCGATGTTTCCATCAAGCAAGACGGATGTCTCGAACTGGAAATTCGGTCCGAAGTGCTTCAGCGTCGCATACGCAGTCAGCACCTTCACGCCGGAAGCCGGATTGTAAGCGACATTCGCGTTCTGCTCTTCAAAGACCTCGCCGGCGAGATCTTCAACCAGCACTCCCTCGGACGCACGAAAAAACCGCGTTCCGTCCGTCTCGGCGACAACACTGTTTTTTGACATATAGTTAGCTTCAGCCGCAAAAGCGTCGACAACGCCCTCAGTAAGCGTGATTACAACGGCAGCGACAGCAGCCAGAAAGCCACTGAGCCGGCGCGCCGTTAATTTCCTCAAGCCAGACACTCGCAAACACGAGCGCTGACCGAACATCTGCAATAGATTCATATCAGCAACTCCTTTGGAAATCAGTGAATGCGATGAAACACCCACTCAAAAATCAGCCCCATGAGAAACATCGCCGGGAAATAATCCAGCCGGATCAAACCGTGAATGTTCCATCGAGCCCTGTAGTAATGCTCT
The DNA here is from genome assembly GCA_020853845.1 of Candidatus Melainabacteria bacterium. Taxonomy (GTDB): domain Bacteria; phylum Cyanobacteriota; class Vampirovibrionia; order Obscuribacterales; family Obscuribacteraceae; genus QKMZ01. The sequence goes on along the minus strand of JADYYD010000335.1, from coordinate 5,466 downwards.
TGCGACGGCGACGCGCCGAGCAGCAAGCGCAACGAAAGCATGCCTAGATACTCGACTGCGAAGATGACGAACGCGTAGAGCGTCCCACGCAGCAAGAGAGGCAGCTCAAAAAGATAAGCGCCGACGAGGTGCAAAAACACCGGCGCCAGCGCGTACAACGGCGCATACCACAATGAGCTGTAGCCCATGAGAAAGCGCCTTTTGTCTTGCTTCCAATCGCACACGGACGTGAAGACGACTTCGAGTCCGAGAGCAAAAACAGCGAACAAGACCATTTCCGAAAGGAAGTGGCCGGAAATTGCTCCGTCAAGGAACAAAGATAGTTTCTCCATAATCATAATTTTCGTGCTTCTAAGTCAGCGAAATAAGAGACCTCAGCGAGAGAAAGAAAGAAGTGAGACGGCTAGACAAGCTGGTTATGTTTGAACCCTAACGAAAAGTTCTTGAAAGAAAAACAGAAATTCAGACGCCATTGCTGCCACGGCAGGAAAAACCACAAGCTTCATCGAATGCCGCGGCGGACTAGTATGGTGGCCGGCAGAAGGCTGGCAGGGGCGAAACTAGTATTGCGGCGCGAGAATACTTGTGAAACTGGCGCAAGCAAGAGGCGCATCGAGCCAAGATGATAAAATCCAGAGACCAAACATTGCCATACCGCGTGGTGATGTAAATTTTTCCCTCAGGAGCCGGTGTGACTCAGCGGACCAACAAATTCCGTTTGCCTCAGCTCAAACTGGCGCACAAGGGCATAATCATTGTCGTGATTCCGCTCGCGGTGCAAGCCGGCGTGTATTTAGAACTGAAGCGACAATTGTCGGAAACAGAAGAGCAGGCGCACAGGGCGGAAACGCGGCGAGAGATTGTCAGCCGCGTCAATGAGCTCTTTCTCAACGGCTTCGATGCCTTTCAGGCGCTTGTTTATTTCAGCGTCTACGGCGGCAAAGAATCTGGCTTCAAGCGCGACGCGTATCTCAAGAGGGTCAAGTCACAAACAAGCGAGCTGGCTGTTCGCCTGGAAAGAGACGCGCAAGAGCCCGCAACGGCACAAAGCCTTATTAAGGCCGGCAACGGTTTCGTCAACGCGTTCGAAACGTGGAAGCAAAAGCTGGACCGAGAGAATCAGGGTTTGTCTTTGTTCACCAACATAGAATCAAACGAGCGATTCAAAGGCGCGGTGATCAGATTTATGATGCGTCTAAAGGAAATCGGACTTGCCCAACAAGCAAAACTCGCACCGGAAAGCACGACAGAACAAGAGTTTCGCGCGGACTTAAAGCGCAATCTCGATCTGGCAATGGCAGTCAGCTCGCTCGCCGCGATCTTATTGGGTTTGCTATTTCTCAGAGGCACAGTCACCAATCTCGCCATTCTAAAATCGAACGCAAAACGTTTTGCTAAAAAAGAAATGTTGTTGCCGCCAGTCAATGCCAAGGATGAAATCGGTGATGTTGACAGCGTTTTCCATGATATGGCCAATGCTTTGACCGCCGCGCAAGTCAAAGAGCACGAGATGCTCGATCAATTGCAAGCGGGCAAAGATCGGCTCGATCGCGTCATTGAAAACATCCCTCTGGCAGTCGTTGTCACCAACGAACAAGGCATCATCCAGTCTTTCAACGCCACTGCAGAAAGAACGTTTCTCCACAAACGCGACGACATACATGGAAAACCGCTGACAATTTTGTTTTCAGAAACCAGTAATGCAGACGCAAGCGAGTTTCTCAAGAGATTGATCTCGGACAAAATCGAAAGTTCCACACAAATGGAAGCAGTCTCCGCCGACCGAGAAGTGATACCAGCGGAGGTATCAGTGACTCGCTTCGACAGCCCCGAAGGCGTGCGCTATCTGGCCACCATCAAAGACATAAGCGAGCGATTCCGGTTGGAAGAACTGAAGCGCGATTTCTACGCCATGGTCAGCCACGACATTCGCACCCCGCTTTCTTCCATCAACGGCATTCTGCAGCTAGTGCAAAGAGGCAGATACGGAGACATTCCCGACGAAGTCGATGACAAATTAGCCACTGCCGAAAAGAATGTCGATAAAATTTTGGAGCTCGTCAACAAGCTGCTCGAGATTGAAAAGCTCGAATCAGGCAACCTCGAGCTGAGTCGCGCAGAGGTGAAGCTGAGCGATTTGATCGCGCAATCATTGGAATCGACAGGACAATTTGCCAATGCTCACAAAGTGGAATTGGAAGCGAACAAGACAGATTTGAGCGTCAACGCCGATTCTCTTTATATCGGAAACGTTCTCACCAACTTGATTTCCAACGCAATCAAATTCTCGCCGGAAAAAAGCAAGGTGAAAATCGAAACAAAAGATTTGGGCGAGATGGTTGAAGTTTCAATCATTGACCAGGGTCCGGGAGTTCCGGTGCGCATGCAGGCTCAGATTTTTGAAAAGTACCAGCAGGCTAAAACAACGCGAGATCGCGCCAAGGGCTTCGGGTTGGGACTGGCAATCTGCAAATCAATCGTCGAATTGCACGGCGGAACAATCGGCGTGGAAAGTACCGGCGAGGGCGAAAATTCCGGCAGTCGCTTCTGGTTCCGCCTGCCGAAAACGTAGAACGTTAAGTATGAACCTTGCCTTGCATTGCCAAGCGGATACCGAGTTACCTGGAGCATGGCTGGGCGTTTTTGCAGGTTAAATGCCGATCTCGTGAATTTAATCGGCAAATTGTGCAACAAAGGTTTCAATTCGCAGACGTTTAGTACAGCCTGGTACTAAGATGGCATCTGCTGGATGGCTGGCACTAAATTGAATGCCCTGGCAGTCCAAAACGACAACCTGCATCGACTCACACATGATTGGAAGAGATATGAAACTCAAACAAATCCCTGTAGTGTTCGCATTTATAGGAGCGCTCATGACTTCATCCGCAGCATTGGCAGACACAGCCAAACTGGAATTTCCCGCACCCAGCCCGCAATGCACGCTGAAGCAGCGCGTCGGCTTGACAGACATTGAAGTAACTTATTCCAGACCAGGACTGAAGGGTCGCGAAGTTTTCGGCTCGATGATCCCTTACGGCAAAGTCTGGCGCACAGGTGCAAACGCAGCTACCAAGATGGTCTTCAGCACCGATGTGAAAATCGACGGACATGAAATTCCTGCCGGAACGTACGCATTGATGACCATTCCCGGCAAAGACGAATGGACCGTCATCATCAATAAGGGCTCCGATCAATGGGGCACTTACAAGTACGATGAAAAAAACGATCTGGTGCGCTTCACTGTAAAACCGGTCAGCACCCCGTCGCCCGTCGAAACGATGACTATCGAATTCGACAATTTCAAAGACGAATCCGCTGACATGAAGCTGGTTTGGGATAAAGTCAAAGTGCCGATGAAGCTGGAAGTCAGCTATATCGACAAACTGACCAAGCAAATAGAAACCGAGATGGCATCGGACAAAAAAGACAAGCCGTACTTCCAGGCTGCAAATTTCTGGTTCAACCACGAGAAAGATTTGCAACAAGCGAAGAAGTGGGTCGACGCTGCCGTAGCGGAAAGAGACGCGTTTTACATCGTGCACTTGCAAGCGAAGATCTTGGCAAAGCTTGGTGACAAGACCGCAGCATTGGCAGCCGCGAAGCACTCGCTGGAATTGGCCAACAAAGCCAATGACCTTGCCTATGTAAAACTCAACGAAAGCCTCATCAAGACCCTGCAATAGCAACTGCGGTTATTGCCTTGAGGAAACCCGCTGATACCATGTATGGTTCACCGTCATTGAAGAGACGGCGCTGCGCAATTATCTTAAGTTGCGCGGCGTCGCTCTTTGTGTCAGGGTTCGCGCCCAATGAAAGTATCGCGACGCCCGCCGTTTTTCCCAGTTCTGCGCTAGGAGTGAAAATGAACAGCGATTCTCCACAGGCGATCTTGCATCAACTGGAGAGCTTCCGGCAGATGGGCAGCGCGCTGTACATTGCAGCGCATCCCGACGACGAGAACACCGAGTTGCTTGCATATCTGTCTCGCGGGCGCAATTACCGCACCGCGTATCTTTCTTTGACGCGAGGCGACGGCGGGCAAAATGTTCTCGGCGCGGATCTGGGGGCAAAACTCGGCGTAGCGCGCACGCAGGAGCTGCTTGCAGCGCGGCAAATCGATGGCGCTCAGCAGTTTTTCACACGCGCGAAAGACTATGGTTTTTCGAAAAACTATTTGGAAACGATGACAGTCTGGGATAAGCAAGAAGTGCTGTCCGACATCGTTCGCATCATTCGAAGATTTCGCCCCGACATTCTAATCACTCGCTTTTCGCCCAGCCCGGGCGGCACCCACGGGCATCACACAACATCCACCGTGCTGGCGATGGAAGCGTTCAAACTCGCAGGCGACCCCAAAGCATTTCCCGAGCAGGACCTGCCCCCGTGGCAGCCCAAGCGCATCTTGTGGAACGCATCTATTTGGCAGAAAGACAAAATCACCGATCAGCCGGTGTACAAAATCGACGCGACCGGAAAAGATCCGGTCTCCGGCGAATCATTTCACTCAATCGCAGGCGCCAGCCGCGCCATGCACAAGACACAGGGTTTCGACACGTTTAAAATGCCCGGCGGCGATGGTGAAAAACGGCTCGAACAGTTTCAACTGTTGGACGGCGCTCCCATCACCGCAGACATTATGGAAGGCGTAGATACGAGCTGGAACCGCATCACAGGCGGCGCTTCAATCGGCAAAGATGCAGAGTCCGTGATAAAAAACTTCGACCTGAAAAATCCGTCGGCCAGTGTTGCGGCGTTGTTGAAGCTGCAAAAGGCAGTCAGCTCGCTGGCAGCAAAGCACCAGGACAAAGGCGAGAAGTGCGTGCTGATGGAGAAAAAAGCATTGCTCGATCGCATACTGGCAGAGTGCATTGGATTGAAGGTAGAAACAACAATCTCGCACTCGGATGTCGTGCCGGGCGAGCCGATGAATTTGCACATTTCCGCTTCCGTCCAATCAAAACTGCCGAAAAATCTGCAGATCAAATGGCAGGAAGTCCGGCTTCCAAAACTTGCTCAAGACCGCTGGAAAAAGAAAATCGACCGCGTTTTAGACGAACCGTATTCTATTGATTTGACTGAATCATTGCCTGCCACGACTCCCCTCACTCAGCCATATTGGCTGGTCGCGGAGGGAACGCCGGGAATGTTCGACGTCAAAAGCGGAAAGCTTATCGGCACAGCGGAGAACGCGCCGGCATTTCCTGTCGAATACGAATTTTTTATCGACGGGCTGACGCTGGTCATCAATGACGAACCTGTTCAAGTCACGAAAGACTCGCTGGGAAATGAAATTCGCCGCCGATTGGATGTAATACCGCCGGTCTCCATGCGTTTTCTTTCAGATGTTGCAGTGATGCGCCCCGGGTCTTCGAGGTCGGCGGAAGTGGAAATCAGGGCATCGCGAGCCAATTCTCATGGAACGCTGGAATTGCAAGTGACAGGCACAGGTCAATCAAGCGCGAGGCA
>JADYYD010000334.1 GCA_020853845.1 Candidatus Melainabacteria bacterium | reverse complement strand
CTCTGAGAGCCTACAAGTGCGCGGTCGAATGCCTACTTGTCCGATGGATCGGTCAGTTCCCGGCAGTATTTGCCGCCCACAGATCGAACCTTGGGTTAGTTTGGATGTAAAAATTCAGAAAGTCCCAATAGTACTGTCACAAATTGCCTCTAGATTGAAAGTATCCCGATAGCCCTCGACAAATTATTCCGTTTCTCTCCTTATCCCCTCTAAGGATCGGTGTCGCGCATGCTCAATTCCGCTGCCTCTTTCTCGAAAATGACGGCTCCCAAGTACAAACAACTTCGTCCCCAAGCAGACGGTTTGACTGAGCAAATGATGCCGGACGGCACGTCGATCAATACCAACGCTCTGGGTCAAATCGTGTTCGTTGAATATTCGTCGGGCGTCAAAGTAAAGCGAAACAATAATTTCACTATGGTGTCGATGCTGGACGGTTCTTATATGATGGGCTCGCCGTCCTTCGCCTGGTTGAGACTCGACTAGAACTAAACTGAATCAGGAACCGCTTTCAGCCGAGCCGTCAAAACCGGCAGCAACAGCCAGAAATGCCAGTGCAAAAAAATAAGTAAGCCGAACGTGGCCTGTCCCGAAATTGTATTCGAACAGGCCCGATACGCATAATGCGGCTGTTGCAGCCAGAAGACCCAGCGCAATCGATTGGGAGAACTGCGCCGTCTGCGCTGCGTCAAATTCCTTTGCCAGAGACAATGAGGGAGCCGAAAGACGCACTGTCGTGCGCAAAATCACAGCCAGCAAATAAATGTAAGCGGCCAATCCGATAACGCCAGTAGTGGCAAGTATATGCAAATAATTGCTGTGCGCATGATCGAAATAGCCTTTGTCGGGCATTGCAGTATCCGCATGCAGCTTGGGAAAACGCTTCACACCGCATCCGAAGATCGGGTCTTTTTTAAACGCCTCGAGAGCATGTTTATAGATGTCTACGCGAGCGGCAAAACTCTTATCGCTGCCTGAGAAAGCCATATTCACTCGGTTTTGCACAAAGGGAACGAATCCATAAGATAATCCGCCGACCAGCACCAAACCGATTATTGAACTCAAAAAAACTTTCCGGGATATTCGCGAGCCTACGACAATCACGCCGAAAATGGCTCCCAGCCACGCGCTTCGCTCTGATGCCAGAACCAGTCCCAGAATTAAACAAAGCACAATTGCAATCGCTGTCGATTGCTTTTGAAAAAACAATGGCAATTTTTTGTAGCCTCCGGCAAGAAGAAGTGCCAGTGCCAACATCAGAAAAACCTGCAACTGTCCGGCAAAAGCCATAGGCTGTTCGAGAAATCCCGTCGCCTGCAGATAATGAGGTGCTCTGCCGGTAAGTTGAGCTACCACTTTCGGTTCGACCAGCGTGTAAAGGCAGGATAGTGTGGCGACAAGAAACGCAGCCGCCAGAGATTTTCCTGCAAATTGCGGTGCGCGTTTAAAAGCCTGATAAGCCCAGGGATAAACGAGAAACGTCTGCAAAGTGAACAGTGAATTGAAACCGACCTGGAGGGCATGCTGAAACGGCGATTGCACGGCCTTTTCGTTTAAACCCACAGCAAATCCGGAGGCGAAAACAGCAACAGCGAAAACCAATAGTGGAACCAAAAATTGCGCACCACTCAGACCGGCAATGGAAAAGAAGCGTGCCCCCAGCCAAGCAGCAGGAGAAACGGTCTTGTTGACTGGAACTTCGAAACTTCCGCTTTTCCAGACCAGGAGGCTGATAGATATCCACAAAACAATGCCGGCAATCAGGCAGACCCATAGAGCCGTGATGGAAACCGGCATGAAAGCAGCAAACAATACAAGCAGATAACCCTGCCAAACGGAAAGTCGATCAGCCCAGAGTGCGGATTTTGTTTGTGTTTGCGACAAGCTTTTTTCAGCCTCTAAACACTCGATAAGCTCAGACCTTCATTTTGGCAGTGTTGAACCACTGCTTTCTCGACCAGTTCGGCATGCCCATGATGTCTCTCATTTCGCTCAGTGTCTGCGATGCGACCTGGCGCGCTTTCTCGTTGCCGTATTGAATGATTTCGAAAACTCTATCGGGGTTCTTCGCAAGCTCTTCGCGCTTCTGTCTAAACGGTGCGAACTTATCGACGATCAAACCGGACAAGCGTTTTTTGCAGTCGACACAACCGATTTTTGCGTTCTCACATTCGTCTTTCACTGTTTTGCGCAAGTCTTCATCGGCAAGCGCTTTGTACCATGGCCACGGCACCTCGCAAAGATCGACGTGACCGGGATCGGTTTTGGCGATGCGCGTGCGATCCGTCACCATCGTCTTCACCTTTTTCATGGTTGCATCGGCGGTATCAGCAATTTTGATGTCATTGCCGTACGACTTGCCCATCTTCATGCCGTCCATGCCTTTGAGCAGCGGCGTTTCCGTAAACTCAGGCTTGGGCTCCGGGAAAAATTCGGTGCCGTAAATATGGTTAAAACGGCGAGCCACTTTGCGCGCAAACTCAAGATGCGACTCCTGGTCTTTGCCGACAGGAACGAGTTCGCCTTTGAAAGTAAGTATGTCCGCCGACATCAAGACCGGATATCCAAGCAGCCCGTAAGTGGCTTTCTCTCTGGCTTCAGCTTCGTCTTGCGCGAGCATCCGCACCATATCTTTTAAAGTCGGCTCGCGCTCCACCCAATTTTGCGGAGTGATCATCGACAAAAGAAGATGCACTTCGGCAATCTCGGGAATTGCGGACTGCACGTAGATAGTGGCTTGTTCCGGATCTAAGCCGACCGCAAGCCAATCGAGAGTAATCTCGAAAATATCCTGCGGGACAAGATGGCTGTCCTGATACTTAGTAGTAAGCGCGTGCCAATCAACAATCGAGTGATACGACTCGTAGCGGCTTTGAAAATCGACCCAATTGAGCAGCGCCCCAAAGTAGTGTCCGAGATGCAGACGCCCTGTCGGGCGCATGCCGGACATTATGCGCTTGGCGGCTGTCACCTAGTGCTTCCTTTCTGCTGCCTTCGCAATGGTTTCTTTGATGCGTTCTTTTTTGCGGCGCTCTTTAGCCAGACGGCGCTGTTTCTTTTCGCGGGCGTTGTATTTCTTGGTCATGAATAAATCTCCAGCCATTCACGGCATAACAGCCCATTCGAGATAGAAATGGGCGAAAGGTGAATATAGCACGTCAATATCAGTGTTTGACCTCGGCTCAATGCTTTTGCAACACTCTTACAATCTCTGAAAATAGGGAAATTAACACCGATTCGGACCAAATTTACAAAAGTTAATCTACCTCTTGACTGCTAAAGAGTTAGGCAGACCGCGAGATTTATACAGTGAGTGGGTAAATATCCTGTGTGTGGCGATTGCCGAATTTTCCCGGCAAGTTTTTACCAGAGGGAGTTTACGAGAATTGGCGTCTAAGGTTCGCGACGAAGTAGCCGACGATTGGCAGGAAGCCTTTGATGAGGAAGAGTCTCAACAGGGGCCGGCCGCAGCCGTTGTCAGCCAGGAAGAGGAAGAAGAGAAAGAGCCGACTGGTCCTGATGGATTTACAGAAGACTCTGTAAGACTCTATCTTCGTGAGATCGGTCGCGTAAAGATGATCAAGCCGGACGAGGAGATCGAGCTGGCCAGGCGCATCGCCAACGGCGATCTGGACGCCAAGAAGAAGCTCATTCAAGCCAATCTGCGTCTTGTAATATCGATCGCCAAGAAATATGTGAATCGCGGTCTGCCTTTCCAAGATCTCATTCAAGAAGGCAATCTCGGTCTCATCAGAGCAGCCGAAAAATTCGATCACACCAAAGGTTTCAAATTCAGCACCTATGCCACCTGGTGGATACGCCAGGCGATAAGCCGCGGTTTGGCTGATAAATCCAGAACCATCAGAGTGCCTGTGCATATGGTGGAATCGATCAATAAGTTGAAAAAGACTTCCGCCAAACTCTCTCAAGAATTGGGCCGCAAGCCGACTGAGAGCGAGTTATCCAGCGCGATGGAATTGTCGGTCAATAAAATCTCCGAAATAATGCAAGCCGACAGAGAACCTGTATCGATGGAGATGCCGCTCAATAGAGACGAAGAGACTTATTTGGGTGACCTGATCGAAGACAACATCACTTCACGTCCGGACATGACAACGGAAGAGGAGTTGATGCGCCAGGATCTAAACCGCATGCTCAGCCAGTTGACGCCACGCGAACGCGACATCATGCATTTGCGCTACGGTCTGGAAGACGGCAGGCAGCGCACTCTGGAAGAAGTTGGTCGCCTATTCAACATTACTCGTGAGCGCGTTCGTCAAATCGAACACAAGGCGTTCAGAAAACTCAGGCAGCCGGCCTGGTCTTCTAAATTAGCCGGCTATCTTGAAGATTGATAAACAAAAGCTCTAATAAAAATTGCTGGCGAGAGCCGCTTTCTCACCATATATCTAATATTCGAGTCTCCAGCTTAGAAGGCTTGTCTTAAACCTTGGCTCTCATCTTGGTAGGGTTAAGGCTGAAGTGCTTTGCACTTGTTAGCACCGGCCGGTTGGATTTCCATTTCGGATCATGAGCGAGAAAGCGCGTCTGGCGCCGGAAGAATTGACTGCGCTCGTCGATGACGGACAGCGCCAAAAACTGCGGATGCTCCTCAATGAGGAACACCCGGCGGATATTGCCGAGTGGCTGACCGATCTGGACAACAGCCACCGTGTTTCTTGCTTCCGCCTGCTCGATCTGGACAATGCCTCCGCCGTTCTGGCCGAACTCGAGCCCGAAACACAGGGAAATCTGCTTAAGGATCTGGGCGACATCGGGGTCGTTCCCATCATCGCCCGCATGTCTCCCGACGATGCGGCCGACTTGCTTGCCGAACTGCCGAAAGAAAAGGTCCAGGCGATCATCAACCAGATGACCGACACTGAGGCGAAAGAAGACATCGAAGAGCTGCTCGGCTTTGAAGAAGATTCGGCAGGGGGGATCATGTCCACCGACTATCTTGCGGTGGAAGGAAAGTTGACAGCCGATCAGGCAATTTCCTATTTGAGAGAGACTTACGCAGAACTGGAAGACGATATTTACGACGTTTATGTCGTCTCGGAAGAAGAGAAACTGGCCGGCAGAGTCACGCTCAAAGAGTTGCTCATGGCACCGTCGGAGGCGCTGGTCGAAAGCTTGATGGACGACAACGTCATCAAAGTTCTCACCACGACAGACCAGGAAGAAGCCGCTGAAAAGCTGAGCCGATACGACTTGCTGACCTTGCCCGTAGTGGACGAGTCGGGCAAATTGAGAGGGATCATCACCGCCGATGATGTCATCGACGTTTTGTGGGAAGAGTCTACGGAAGATTTGTTCCAGGCATCAGGTATCACGACCGAAGCTGGAGACCTTGGCGAACAGCTCAGTTTGAGCGTAAGAAGGGCAGTGGGCGCAAGGCTTCCCTGGCTTTTGATTACTCTGGGAATCGAGGCCGGGTCGGTTAGCGTCATCACTCACTTCGACAATGTGATCAAAGAGACGGTTGCAGCAGCTTCATTTATGCCGCTGCTTTCCGGCGTCACAGGCTCGGTTGCCACCCAGAGCACTTGTATTATTTTGCGCGGCACCGGCATGGAAAAATTGGCATGGCGAGTGATCGTAAAACATGTCTTTCACGAACTCAGGGTCGGCATGCTGCTTGGAATTCTTTGCGGCGGCGCCACCTGGCTGATGAGCTTGATGCTGCACGGCGTCAACCATAACCTGGGAATGGTCGTCGGCTGCTCGCTGTTCGTGACCATGACCTGCGGTGTTCTCATCGGCACGCTCATGCCGATGGTTTTCCAGAAAATGGGCATCGATCCCGCCCATGCCAGCGGACCGTTTATCACAAGCGTGCTGGATGTTTGCACAATGACAATCTACTTGACCATCGTTCACTATTTCCTCTCTACGCTTCTATAATCCCAAAAACCAGAATCCAGAAAATTTAAAGGAATGCAAAAAGCAATGGACACCAAGAGCAAAATCAACAAAGCTCCTAATGAGCGCCTTTTGCAAAAGCGCTCCGACGCGGTTGCCGTCAGTGAAGCGACGTTGAAAAAACGTCATGAAAAGGGCACATTACATGCCCGAGAACGAATTGCTCAATTGCTCGATGAAGACTCATTTATCGAGCTTGATCGTTATGCCGTCCATCACTGCGAGCTTTTCGGACTGGAAGACAAAAAAGTGGTTGGCGATGGCGTAGTCACAGGACAGGGAACCATCGACGGCAGACCGGTTTATATCTTCGCCCACGATGCCACCTTCCTTGGTGGCGCACTAGGTGAGGTTTTCGCCCGCAAAGTCTGCAAAGTAATGGACCTGGCAAAGCAGGCCGGTTGCCCGGTGATTGGGCTTAATGAAAGCGGCGGCGCGCGCATTCAGGAAGGCGTTGCATCGTTGGCCGGATATGCCGACATTTTTTACAGAAACGTCAATTCTTCCGGCGTCATCCCGCAGATCTCCGTAATCTACGGAGCGTGCGCAGGTGGCGCGGTCTACAGTCCGGCCGTCACCGACTTCACGATCATGGTGGAGAAAAACAGCTACATGTTTATCACCGGACCGGAAATCGTCCGCACTGTCACCGGCGAAGATGTGACTTTCGACGAGCTGGGCGGCGCGCGCGTTCACAATGAAAAGAGCGGTGTGGCGCAACTGCTTGCCGAAGATGAAGAAGAGTCATTTTGGATGGTGAGAAAACTGCTCTCTTACCTGCCTTTGAATAATCTGGAACCT
>JADYYD010000333.1 GCA_020853845.1 Candidatus Melainabacteria bacterium | reverse complement strand
GCACGCATCGGCCTGGCACTCGCCTTTAAGAAGAAAGGCGACAAGCAGGATGCGGTTGCGCAACTGAAGAAAGTTCTTGAAGATGATCCTGACAACGCCGATGCAAAAAAATATTTGAGCGAAATCGATGCGCCGGCCGCTCAGTAATTGCGATCGGGAACGCCGGCAAAACTCTCCTGGATAAATTGTTCGATTGATTTTGAACTTTTTGCTTGCGGCTGACGTATTAGCTAGTACAAGGCAAAGATGATTTCCAAGATAAGGAGGTCTGTATGTTCGCGCGTGTTTTCTCGGGCGGTCTCATCGGTGTTGATGCATACCGTATTGAAGTGGAAGTTGATTGCAGCGGCGGTATTGGTCAAATTCAGGTTGTCGGTCTGCCTGATGCGTCAGTAAAGGAATCACAAGAAAGAGTAAGGGCGGCTATCAAGTCATGTTCGTTTCTCATGCCGCCTGCAAAAAAGTGGGTGGTGAACATGGCTCCTGCCGATACAAGAAAGGAAGGTCCTTTATATGATCTGCCGATTGCCATCGGCATTCTCACCTCAACAGGAATGATCGACAATCGCCGCATTTCCAAGTATTGGTTCGTCGGCGAGCTTGGATTGGACGGATCGATAAGAGGAGTGACTGGCATTCTTCCGATTGTGATTGCGGCAAAAGAGCAAGGAGCGCAAGCCATTGTCATTCCCGAAGCAAATGCAGAGGAGGCTTCGCTTGTAGAGGGAATCAGCGTTTTTGCCGTCAGTCACCTATTGCAGGCCTGCCTGCTTATGAACGACCCGGAAAGTTTGACTCCCTATCAAATGAATGCAAGAGAAAAGTTTGAAAATCACAGTTCGCGAAGAAGACAGTTCGCCGACTTGCGCGAAGTGAAAGGACAGAAGCACGCCAAAAGAGCACTCGAAATCTCTGCTGCAGGGCGTCACAACATCCTCATGGTCGGCCCGCCGGGGTCAGGCAAGTCCATGCTCGCGCAGCGACTGCCCGGCATCATGCCGCCCCTTTCATTCGAGGAAGCGATTGAATTGACCAAGTTGTACAGCGTTGCCGGACTGGTAACGGATCGTTCATCGCTCGTTCACGACCGTCCCTTTCGCGCTCCGCATCACACGGCATCTGCGGTCGGATTGACCGGTGGCGGAGCCAATCCAAAGCCGGGAGAAATTTCTCTTTCGCACAAAGGTGTTTTATTCCTCGATGAATTGACTGAATTTCCGAGGCATCATCTCGAGACTTTGCGACAACCGCTGGAGACTGCAAATATAGTCATCAGCCGCGCCCAGCAAACCATTACTTATCCGGCTTCATTCCTGCTTGTCGCCGCCTGCAATCCATGTCCCTGTGGTTATCGTGGCGACTCCGTCAAATATTGCGTCTGCACGCCGTCGCAAGCAGATCGTTATTGGAATCGCATCTCGGGCCCCCTGCTCGACCGAATCGATTTGCATGTCGAAGTTGCCCGTTTGAGTGAAGGAGAACTTTCAACTTATTCGGAGGGCTCGACATCGGAAGAGATAAGAGTTCGCGTTTTAAAAGCCGTGGACAGACAGAGGGAAAGGCTCATCGACGAACCTTTTCAATATAACGGCCAGCTCAATCAAAAGCAGTTGGCCAGACATTGCCGCATCGACGAACAGAGCCGCTTCATTCTGGCGCGGGCAGTAACTCAACTTGGACTTTCGGCACGCGCGCACGATCGTATTTTGCGAATTGCGCGCACGATTGCCGATCTTTCCGGCAGCGAAAGAATTTCATCTGAGCATGTCCTGGAGGCGATTCGTTATCGCTCGCAATGCAGGGCCGGTTGATTATTTAGCCGAGAAGAAGTGCTTGTGCAACTGCTTGATCGACTTGTCGGCGTCCTCGTTGCTGACCACAAAACTCAAGTTGATATCGGAAGCTCCGCCGGAAATCATTATGACATTGACATTGGTGAGTGCACTGAATACTTCGCCGGCAATTCCACTTTGTTCTCTAAATTGGCGACCGACAACCGAGACGATAGACACATCAGTGAGAATCCTGACGTCGCCTAATTCTTTCAAGTCTCTGATAATCGAATCCAGTTGATCGGTATTGTCGAGCGTCAGTGAAACGGAAACCTCGGAGGTGGCAATCAAATCTATGGAGGTTGAATGACGATCGAAAATTGCGAAGACTTTTGAGAGGAAGCCGTGCGCCATAAGCATTTTGAAAGAGCTTATGAACAGAGCAGTAATGCCTTTCTTGGCAGCAATTGCGCAAATCGGCCGTGAATCTGCATCGGAGCGATCGAGATCTTCGTCCGCTTTGATTATGGTGCCCGGGTTGTCGGGACGCATCGTGTTGAGAATGCGAACAGGAATGCCCTGCTCGATGGCAGGCTTGATTGTGAGCGGGTGCAAGACCTTAGCGCCGAAGTAAGCCAGCTCGGCGGCTTCCTGGAAGCCGACTTCGCTTATCACTTCCGCTTCAGGAACCAATCTTGGATCCGATGTCATCATTCCATCGACATCGGTCCATATTTGAATTTCATCTGCTTTCAACGCCGCACCAAATATGGCGGCACTGTAATCGGACCCGCCGCGTCCCAATGTCGTGGTGATGCCCTTTTCCGTGGCGCCGATGAAACCTTGAGTGATGACGACTTTGCCGTCCTTTGACGCCTTCGCGATTTTTTCACCGGCCATTTTTTCTATGTCGTCGGTGAGAGGCGTTGCCTTGCCGAAGGTGTCATCGGTGATCATGACGTCGCGAGCATCCACCCAGACGCTTGCCGTGCCTTCGTGCTCAGCAATTGCGGCTACAACTTTGGACGACAGCAACTCACCCATACCGGAAATCGCATCGACCGAGCGCTTCGAAAGCTCGCCTAGATAGCTTACTCCCTTGAGAATAATTTCCAATTCCTCGAAGTGAGGATCGAGGCTTTGCTTTACCTTTTGAGCGGCGGCAGCGTCGCTGCTCAATGCTTGATCGATCGCCTCGTCATGTTTTTTTCTTATCGATTGAACTTCTGCCAGCGCGGACTTGAGGTCGCGCGCGACGGCTCTTTCTCCAGCCTTAATGAGAGAATTCGTCACGCCGGACATTGCCGACAGCACTACCAGCGGTGCGGCACCTTTGTGATTCGACTTGGCTTTCTCGACTATGGACAGCACGTCTTTCATGCGCTCGGCAGAGCCGACCGACGTGCCGCCGAATTTCATGACCAGCATTTTTCACTCCTGCCAGCTAAGAATGGCGACAAGAGTTACTTTAGCGGGTTGAGCTGTTGCCTTGTATTACCTGCGATAAATGTGTTACCGGCGGTAAATATCAGCACCCAAACCACGGAATTTATCTTCGAGATTTTCGTAGCCGCGGTCCATGTGACGCAGTCCGGTGACTTCCGTAATGCCTTCAGCGCCCAAACCAGCAATAACCAGAGCTGCAGCAGCTCTCAAGTCACTGGATTTTACTTCCGCGCCGGTCAATTTCGGCACGCCTTTGATTACGGCAGCATTGCCGGTCAGCGAAATATCGGCGCCCATGCGTCTCAATTCGCCAACTTGCATGAAGCGATTTTCGTAAATCGTTTCAGTAATTATTGAGGTGCCTTCTGCAACTGCCAGTACCGACATGAGCGGTGCTTGCAAGTCTGTCGGATAACCCGGATACGGCAAGGTCGTGCAATCTACAGGCTTGATCAATTTACCGGACTTAACTTTGATGATGTCCGGAGAGTAGATCGATACTTCAGCACCCATCTCTTGCATCTTGCTGATGACTGAATAAAGGTGGTGCGGATTGCAGTTTTTGAGGACGATTTCACCGGTTGTTGCCATGACGGCGAACAGGAACGTGCCGGCTTCCAGGCGATCCGGAATGGTGTCAATCGTGGCACCGTGCATTTCGGAGAGCTTCACGCCATCAATAACGATTTGATATGTACCGGCTCCGGTAATCTTGGCGCCCATCGCGTTGCAGAAGTCGGCCAAGTTGGCGATTTCCGGATCTTGAGCAGCGTTTTCGATAATGGTTTGACCTTCAGCCAAAACCGCTGCCAGCATGATGTTTTCCGTGGCGCCGTTGGACGGACGATCGAGGTAAATTCTGGTGCCGACGAGCTTGTCGGTGGTTGCATGCACATAGCCATGCTCGCACCAGATCTCGGCGCCCAGAGATTTGAGACCGCGCTCGTGCAAATCAATTCTTCTTTCGCCGATGGCGCAACCGCCGGGAAGAGAGACTTTGGCTTGGTGGCATCTTGCTACCAGAGGACCAAGTACTACGAAAGAAGCTCTCAGTTGGCTGACCAACTCATAGGGAGCTTCGAAATCTGTGATATCGGAGGCGTCGATGATTACTTCATCTTTGCCGATAGTGACTTTTGCACCAAGGGTGCGAATGACGTCAGCCATCATGTGGACGTCAGTCAGATTAGGCACGTTGCGAAGGACGGATACACCAGGAGCCAAAAGGGCTGCTGCCATCATTTTGAGCACTGAATTTTTCGCGCCTGAGATGGTCACTTCGCCGTTCAACGGCTTGCCACCACGTATGATGATGCGCTCTTCGGACTCTTGCGGACCTTGTTTGGTCGGAGGATCTACTCTGGAAATTTGTGGTGTCATTTATTTCGCCGCTTCTAGGGAGTTGCCGGGATTTAGGGCTCGTACTCTCGATCTTTTGCACTCTACTAGCGAGAAGCAAACGATCAATTCGATATGTAACGTAGGTGCCGAGTTGCGAATGGATATTTGCGGGGGTGCCAGTTGTGTATTTTGCAAATATCTGTCGGTCACCGGTGCGCGACAATGCGCCTCTATACTTACTTTACACCGCTCAAGTAAGCCGGATGTTAACCTCATGGCTAAATTGTATTTGGTATAAAAGTTCGTTAGTGTCCGCGTTTTTCTGGCATGCTGTCTGACTTGGATACTGAAGAGCGTGTTCTCATCGTTATTTTTATGGATGTTAAACGGGTGTTAATTTATTTTGTCAAGCGAGCTTACAAGATTGCGCAGTCGGGCTTTTACGGCTCCCTGACAAGCTTCGCGATAGTGATTTTTTCTTTTTGTCTCTTGTCAGCCTGCTCGATGGGCGAAGAGGTGAGGCGAATTAAGGCCGTCAATGAATTGGAAAAAGAGCGCGCCCAGTCTCAGTCCACAGACTTGACCGGTGAACAGGTTTTTATTCGCAGTTGTAACACTTGCCATCCTCGCGGCAGGGCCGGCATGGGTCCGGCGCTGGATGCGCTGGATGCGCATTTCCCTGACGACCAGCAATTGAAGCGCTTTATTCGCATGGGCAAGGGTGTCATGCCTGCTCAAACCAAAGACTTGCTCAATGATGTCGAGCTCGACAATCTCGTCAAATATTTGCGCACAATGCCGAAGCCGTAGAGCGCCTCGCTTTGAATCAACCTGAGCTGACCAGCATTTCCAGCACCCAAATGAGAGTAATGGAAAAGAGAACCACGATGGCGATGCGGGAAATCAAATGCGGTCCCGACATAATCACCGGCTCAATTGGACAATACTTGATGAATGAACTCGGAATCTTTTCGCGTTCCGCCAGATATAGAGACGAAATCAGCATCGGCCAGACGCGCTTTCCGTCCTGCGTCAATTTATAGATGACGATGACGAGTTCCGGACTTATATACAACTGGACCACTTGATCCCAGTTGACCGTTTTGCGCTGCGGCCAGTAAGTGCCGCGATACTTGATGCCGTGCCGGCTGAGCTGCAAGCTGGAAGGGCTTATGTAAGGACGCAGCCCAACGCATATCGCCACAAGGGCAATAGTGATGAAGAAACCTTCAATGTTGAAGAGCATTTTCCAGTTGCCGGCAGCGTACAGCTTCGACCAGAGAAACTTAGCCAGACCCAGATATGCGGCTGCCAGGATAACGCACATTGCCAGCTCCGTAGGATCGCGATTTTCTACGTAGTTGTCTTGTGAATCTTCTACTTGATCCTGTTGTGGTGCGTTCGACATGCCGGTATTCTAGCAAGCGCAGACGCGTGCGCGCAGGTTCAGGCTCCGAACAGCTCTTCGCGCGCCTGTTTGGCTTTTTCTTGTAAAACCTTTGGGCTGGCCGTGGCAATCTGCTCGCTCATCGGCGCTACTGCCCGATAAAACTCCTGATCGAATGCCCGCGTGCGGACGACGACAGGCATAGGCACTGCATATCCCAGCACCAGGGCCTGCTGCTTGGGGTCGAGTTGAGAAAGGACCGTCCTCAATGTCTGGCTGCCGGAAACACCGGTGAATACAGCATCGATATCTTTGTCATCGTTGAGCAAAGCTGTGACGCGCGTGCCTATCTGACTGAGGATTTCAGGATCGATGCCGGATGGTCGCTGATCGACGATGAGCAGAGTTACCGAATACTTGCGCATCTCGCGCGCGATAATACCGAATATGGTTTGTTTGGCAACGGCCGGTGCCAAAAACTTGTGGGCTTCTTCGATGACTATCATTAGCTTGCGCGGTGCCTCCACGTGCTCCGGATCGGCCTGATAGACTTCCGAGCGGCGAACATATTCAGCGTGTATGCGTCGGGTGATGATGTTGGTGGCGAGCATGTAAGACAGAAGGTTGTTTTGCCTGCCGAATTCCAGCACCACATGCTTGCCGGCCTGAATATATGAAAGGATCTCGTCGATATAGTTGTGGGAGACGCGCGGTTTCAAATACGGTGTCTTTTGCACCACGGTATTGAGTCGTCTTTGCAGTGTCTTGAGCGCGGTCGGATGGCCTTTGTGGAATTGGCAGAACTCCTCGATCTCCTCTCCGGACATATCGATGAGAGTAGCTATCCAGTCATTGCCCATCTTTTCGCGGGCAATATAGGCGTTTTCCACGGTTGCTTCCGAAAGCGCCAGCTCCACTTTCAATAGATCGAGATCCTCGATTTCGATCTGGTTGTAGCCGATATAGAGCTCGTGTACATCAGGCAGTCCGCGAGCTCTGGACGATTCCTTGTCGAGGCTGAAGACAATCACGTCGCTGCCGAAAAGTTGTTTCAGTCCTTTTACTCTCGGCGCCGATTTGTTTTCCGACATGGCTTGCCAGCCGTATTCGTTGTGCATGTCGAAAACCAGCACGGATGCTATGTCTTTGCTCATCACCCCGCACAAGAAAATGCGCGTCAGGAATGACTTGCCGGTTCCAGATTTGCCGAAAATTCCGTTGGAGCGCTCGATAAATCGTTCGAGATTGACGCAAATGGGCGTCTCCATATTGAGCGGTTTGCCTACATTGAAGTAAGAATTGTTTCTGTCGTTCTCGTCTTCTTCTCCGAAGACGAGCGCAAAGTCGTTTTTGGTCGCCTCATAAACCGGCGAGAAGTGGCTGGGAATGGTTTTCACAGGACGCAGACCGGATTCTCCCGAAACATCTTCGGCAGCGGTGTCCGAGTCCAGCATCAGCATCGGCTGCACTTTGACGGTTCCGAATGTGGAGAAGCCGGACAGAACTTCGAGCACGAACTCGTCGTCGCCGGGTGGGCTGTTGAGAATATTGGGATTGGAAGTGGAAAGAGCGACGTCGGTCAGCATGCTGAAAAATCGCGTGCGTTTGCCTTCGACGACGACAAAGCGCCCGACTCTCAGATCTTCTACGGAATGACTCTTGTCGAGCCGCATTTCCAGACCCGTAGAGAGCGAGCCTTGCGTAATCATTCCGAGGTAGTGGGAACATTTTGGCATGTTTACCGTTAGTCTGTTTAGAGACTATACGGTGAAGCCGATTGCCTTGGCAAATGCTTTAACAGCAGCGTCTTTGGCGGAGGCGTCGAAAGTCTCTTTGTTCAAAACTTCGCTTTCCTCATTGCCGCGATATTCCGACAATGTGTAAATCAAGGGCTCGTGCAGGCTTCTCTCCAGTCGAAAAAGATTGCCGTTTTCTCCCGTTGCTCCGACAAGCCCCCAAACGCCATCTAAGGATTTGAGGATGTCTTCCACCGTATGCGGCCACTGCGGTCTCATTAGAACGCCCATTGTGTAACCTCCTCAGAGTGCCGGCTGTGTTGCCGCCGCTCTTTCGACACTGCTCTCGGAAAGTTGCCTGAACGAAAAGCCATTGCTTTAACCGGGGGATTTATGTGACCGCGGACTTACTGCAATGGCTGCTTACTTGAGGCAATCGAAAAATCTGTCCGGAGAGGGACTTGAACCCTCACGGTTGCCCACACGCCCCTCAAACGTGCGCGTCTACCAATTCCGCCACCCGGACTTGAGGTCTGATTTTAGCCCATTTCGATATCGTCTTGCCGCAACGTGACAATACTTTATTACGAAAAGCTCGCAGGCTGTCAATAGAACAGGGTTTTCGGATTTGCTGACGACTGCCCGCTTGCGCCCGAGAGCGGGGAACCTTATGCTTGATGAAAGCGTCTTTTACTCTTATATTTACGGCGATTGCACAAAGAAACCGGCGCCACAACTGGCTTTCCGTCAACCAGTTCCAATCAGTTTTGGAGAATGAACGGCAAAAACTGGCAAAAGGAGCCGTTTTCGATAGGCACCAGATGTGCGGATGAACAAAAATTTTATCTTCTAAGCAAATAAAATCAAGGATCTTGGGAATAATCAGATCAGATCTACAGAAGGAAACAAGGTGGACAAAGGGGACAATTCCGAGTTTTTGATGGTCGAGATGTTCGTTGCCGGCATCGCTCTTGATGCGCGCAGCGGGCAGCCTATTGTTGTTTTGAATGACCAGACGAAGCGACGCGCATTGCCCATTTGGATAGGCATGGCGGAAGCCAGCGCTATCAGCCGGGCGCTTGATAACTACAAGCCCGAACGCCCGATGACGCACGACCTACTTCTTAATGTGATTACGTCCCTCGGCTATAAGGTCAAGCAAGTAGAAATCAATGAGTTGTCGTCCAATACTTATTTCGCGACGATACAGCTACAGTTGAACGATCCCGGCACTCCGGCCGGTTCTATCGAAACGCTCAAGCCAATCGATTCTCGCCCCTCTGACGCCATTGCTCTGGCCTTGAGAGCCAAGGCACCAATATTTGTTTCCGCGCAGGTTGTAGCGGATGGAACCATCCCTGCAGACTTCGAGAAAGACGAAGCGGAAGCGCAAGAATTCAAGAAATTCATTGAAGGACTGAAGGCATCGGACTTCAAATTGTCCGGCGGCGAATAGTCTTATTTCTTTTTCAAACTTTGCTTGAGCGCTGCATCCAGCGTCTGGATTTTGGCTTCCAGAAGCTTGATTTTGTCATTGGTCAGCTCTTCTTTCAGCTTTTCATCCTGCTGCTGCCAGTTCATTTGAATCTGCTCGCTTTTTACATCTTTGGCTTTAGTAAGCAGTGCCGGCAATGTGCTCAGGGCGCCGCAAGCGAACATCGCAAATGCAATAACACAGAAGGAAACCGGCATCATGTTGCCGAAAAATTTGACGTCGACAGTCTGGCAGTTTTGCCCGGCGACGGCAACAGCGATTGCGATTGCCAGAATGGAGATTGCAAGGAAGATTGGTTTTTTGTTCATGTCGTGCCTAAGCCTGCAAAAATCAGACCAGCCGCACTAGAGGCGATCGATCAAAGACTGCATGTCCTGTGGAACAGCAGTTTGAAATTCTAGCAGCTCACCGGTGACTGGATGGGTGAAAGCTAGTTGAGCTGCATGCAGGGCGTGCCCTGAAAGCCCCAATTTGTGCCGGGCCGGCAGCGTGCCGGTTGTTTTACGGTTGTATACGATGTCGCCGGCCACGGGAAATCCACTGTAAGAAGCGTGCACTCTTATTTGATGCGTGCGTCCTGTTTCCAGAGTCAATTTCAAAAGCGTGTATTTTGCCGCGCGCTTCACGACTTCAAAATGCGTGACGGCTCTGCGTCCGTTTTCGACCACCCACATTTCCTTGCGTTTGTTCGGATGTCTGCCGATCGGCAAATCAATCGTGCCGCTGTCCGACTCGACGTTTCCTTCGACTACAGCCAGGTAAGAGCGCAACGCCTTGCGTTCCTTGATCTCCTTTTGCAGGTGATGGAGAGCCGTCTGGCTTTTTGCCACCACCAGCAAGCCTGATGTGTCTTTGTCCAGTCTGTGGACAATGCCCGGACGAAGAGTGCCGTTTATGCCTTTTAGCGAGGGGCCGATGCGGCTAAGCAGCGCATTGACGAGCGTGCCTGTATAAACACCGGCGCCGGGATGAGTGACCATGCCTGCGCGTTTGTTCACGACGACAAGCTCTTCGTCTTCGTAAATGATCTCGACTGCAATATCTTCGGGCTCCAGCATGAGAGGCTGTGGCGCATCAATTGCTATGGTCAGCTCTTCTCCGCCCTTTACTTTCTGCCCGGGTTTGAAAGTTTTGCCATTGACGAGCACTTTGCCTTCATCAATTAATTGTTGAATGCGGCTGCGCGACCAGCCGGGCATTCTGGCGAGCAAATAATGGTCGAGGCGAGCCGGCAATTGCGGTTCATCTAATGTTGTTTCAGCTATTTCGGTGGATTCGGTTGGCTCGCTGCCGGCTTCTCCTTCCAATGCCAGAAGATCATCACCTTCTTCTGCGATTTCAGATTGCGATAAACCGGAGCCGGGTTTTTCAACAATCAGCCTTATGGTATTGCCTGCGGTGTCGTCGTTCATAAGTATGCGGCTACTGCTGTTCGCTTTTTTCAGGAGGCTTTTCGGCTTCTTTATTGGCTTCGCCACTCGAATCCGGCTCGCTGCCGCTTCCGGCGCGATCTTCTAAAAGTCGCGATATGAGCACAAGGCCCAATCCTATATTTATGAATGTATCGGCGACGTTGAAGACGGGAAAGGAGAAGAACGAAAATTCCAAAAAATCGGTTACATGTCCCTGGGAAAATCGGTCGGTGAGATTGCCGAGCGAGCCGCCGATGATGCAGCTCAGTCCGATCATTTCCATAATGGGAATGGTCTGTCCACGGGCGATTCTAGAGCCCAGCCAGAATGCAAGCGCGGACGTTAAGACCACCGCGGTGATGGTCATGAAGCTGCTGTTGTTCGCGCCCAGGCTGAAGGCGGCACCAGTATTGGTTGTAAGCGTAAGTTTCAAAAACCCGTCAATGAAGGTCTGCGAGTTGTGCATCTGCAAGTTTGCCAGCGCCCACGCTTTGCTGGCTCGGTCTAAGGCGAATGTGGCGGCGACTGTGACCAGCGCCGTTCCTACTGCCATCGCGCTGATTGTCTTTGCACTCTGGCCGACCGGGCTGGTTTGATTTTCACCTGTCATTTGTATCCGAATCGCGCTTCAAACTACTTCTTGTCGGTGCCGGATTTTTCATGGCTGTCTTTTTTGGAATCATCTTTTTTCGACTCTTTGTTTTTTGCGTCGGAAGATTCGGATGATGCGCCGGTTTTGCTCTTGCTGTCAGCGGAGCTGTCGCTCTTCTTGGCGGCAGTTCCGTCCGACTTGTCGGCGATGTCTTCAATCTTGTCGGTCTCATCCGGCAAGTTGGGAACGACGTTGACGCGTCTTGTCAGAACGGTGATGCCTAGAATATGCCGAGCCGAGTTCATAATGCCGACGGTTGCCATAATCAGCTCGTTGCGGTTTTCTTTGTTGGCGATCATAATCCGCTCGAGCGCATTATTGTCCAGCCCTCTAAGCAGTTTTTCGCTGGACTCTTTTTCTTCCGGTTGCGGATAGCGAAGTGCCTGGCTTGTAATGGTACCCAGCGCGCTCAAACCAATGGGCAGAGACAATTCGATCTTGGCTGAAAATTGTTTTCCCGACCGTACTTGCTCGGGGGCGGTGAAGTTGCTGTTCAACTGTTTACCGAGCCCGAAGGAAACTCTTACTTTTTCGAAATCGATGCGATCGCCGATGATCTTCCAGGAATTTCCCTGTTTCTTCAGATAAACCTGACCTTCCGAAACTGATTCGAGATCGCCCTTTGTGCCAATCATCTGATTTTCTTTATCGGTGGTGCCGGTGGCGACATCTTTGGATTCGACGGTTGCGAAAGCGCCATCAACGCGAATCTGTTTTATCTTGGAAGTAGATTTGCTGTCCGGATACTGCGACCAGAATCTTTGCGTGATGAGACGCACCGCTTTCTTGTTGAGTCCGTCGTTATTCGTGTATTCCTCTGAATAATTGCTCATCAGCCCGTCCAGGTCGTGAGCATTCCACTGGGTCTCAAGTGTATTCAGCAGTGCCGTAATTTCGGTGCGTTCTGCCTGATGTGCCTTAGCATCCGGCTCGAGGGCATAGTCATTGCCGGCGGCTGTAGTCGCTGCCGGTGAAGTTTCGAGAGCGAGTGCTTTTGGATTGAGCCCGGCACTGGCAAAAAGCGACAGGGTGAGTGCCACCATAAGTGGTGTTATTGATTTTCTTCTGGCGTCTGTTTTTCTTGTCATTATCTTGTTTTTTTGATGCATGGCCGGCTCTGTCCGAGACCACATTATAACAACCCGGAAGAAAACCTGTTGGGGCGCTCCTGGATAGGGATGTCCGCCCCTTACCACTTCTCAAGCAAAAGGGTGGACATTTCTATCCACCCTTCAGAATGCTCTTGGCTGGCGTGCCGTTTAAACAGCGGCAGTGAGAAGATCGTTCATCAGCTTGATGTTTTCTTTGATCGACTCTGCCGATTTCTTGAGCATTGCCGACTCGTCATCAGTGAGCTTGAGCTCGATAATCTTGTCCAGACCCTTGCGGTTGAGAACTGCAGGCAGTCCGATGTAGACATCTTTGAGACCGTACTCGCCCTTGGTGGGGAGCACTGCGCAGGGCAGAAGGCGGTTCTTGTCGAGCAGAATCGCTTCGACCATTTGCGAAACCGACGAGCCCGGTGCGTAGTAGGCGCTTCCGGTGCCGAGCAGTTTGACGATTTCGGCACCGCCGTCACGGGTGCGGACGCTCAATGCTTCAATGCGTTCTTTCGAGATCAATTCGGTAATCGGAATTCCGTTTACCGATGAATAACGCGGCAATGGAACCATAAGGTCGCCGTGTCCGCCCAGAACCATCGCTCTTACATCCTGGCAGGAAACGTTCAATTCCATGCCGATGAAAGTTTGGAATCTGGCGCTGTCAAGAACGCCTGCCATACCAATTACTCTTGTTGAATCGAGTTTGGTGGTCTCTCTAACAAGGTAGGTCATCACGTCGAGCGGGTTGGTTACGACGATGAAAATAGCGTTGGGTGATTGCTTGACAGCTTTCTCGGCTACCTCTTTGACGATCTTGGCATTGGTGCGCAAGAGATCTTCGCGGGTCATGCCCGGCTTGCGGGCGATGCCGGCGGTGATGACGACAATGTCGGAATCCTTGGAGTGGGCATAGTCGGAGGTGCCCATCAACGAACGGGAGTGCCAGCCGCTCACAGGAGCTGCCTGCATCAGGTCGAGCGCCTTTCCTTGCGCTACTCCTTCGAGGTTCGGAATGTCAATCAAAACGACATCGGCCAGGTCTTTCTCTGCGACGTACTGGGCGACGGTGCTGCCGACAAAACCGGCTCCCACAACTGTTACTTTGCTCACGGCTCAAACCTCCAACCTGTCAAAACAGGCTGCCAGATTAGCATGAGCTCGATTGAGACCGGCTCAGCTTAAGCAAAGGTTTTGATTGGGCGCAACAAAGTGCCGGGAACACCCCTCCTCCACTTGTCGTCTTGTCCTTTACTTGAATTTG
>JADYYD010000332.1 GCA_020853845.1 Candidatus Melainabacteria bacterium | reverse complement strand
TTCCTGATGTCCTATGGAGTTTCGGAAAAGAAAAGGACTGCGACGGGCGCTCAGTCAAAGACTTTATGAACGGCAAGTGCAACAAGCTTTACGGCATCGATTCCACGCACTCGCGGGACCTTCTTTTCAGGAAAGGGCCATCTTCTAAGATCTGGGGGGCGGATGAATTCGTCGATACCGACGGCTTTACCCAGTCAGGTGCGCCGTATCAACAACATCCCTCAGTTCAAAGCATCAAGCAAAACTTGGAAAGAAGAGTCATAGAAAGACTCAATGGCTCTCCAAAGCAATTCGAAGAGAACCATCGTTCCGCACCGGTTGATGAAGGAGAGGGCACGATTTTCAACTCGCCCAACCGGCAATACGTCCCGTTTGAACCCAAGCGGAAATAGATCGATTACTTAGCCAGCAGCGCCGCTTGCTCTTCGGCGTGGTAACTGCTGCGCACGAGCGGTCCGGAGAAGACATTGACGAAGCCCATTTCCATGCCGATATCGTACAGGCTCCGGAAAATATCCGGGTGCACCCAGCGATGAACGGGCAAATGATTGGGCGTCGGTTGCATGTATTGACCGAGGGTAACCAGATCGCATTCGACCTGGCGCCATTCTTTTAAAACTTCAACGACCTCTTCGTCTGTTTCACCAAGACCCATCATCAATCCGGATTTGGTGGTCATGCCGAAATCCTTGGCGCGTCTGAGCAATTCCAGACTGCGCTCGAATTTTCCTTGCGGGCGCACTTGCAGGTAGAGACGCGGTACGGTTTCGATATTGTGATTGAGAACATCGGGGCGTGCTTTAAGAACGGTTTGCAGCGCATCCCAATTGCCGCAGAAATCCGGGATTAGAACTTCAATCTTGGTCTCGGGACTGGCGGCGCGCACTTCTTTGATTGTTTCCGCCCAAACGGATGCGCCCCCGTCTTTCAGCTCGTCGCGATTGACCGAGGTGATGACGGCATATTTGAGATTGAGCTTGCTGACAGCTTTAGCGACGCGGCGCGGCTCGTCGAGATCGAGTTCCGTCGGGCGCCCGGTGATGACGTTGCAAAAGCCGCAACTGCGAGTGCAAACATTGCCGAGGATCATAAATGTCGCTGTCGAGCGCGACCAGCATTCCCCGCGATTAGGACAGGCTGCCGATTCACAAACGGTATGCAGATCGTGCTCTTCGATCAAGCTTTTGACATTCTTGTAGCCGACACCAGTGGGAAGCCGCACCTTCAGCCAATCCGGCTTGCTCTGTTTGCCTCTTGTACCTTCAGTGGAATTCACGATTGCGCCTTTATCTTTCGTTCAAGTTTCCGCTCAGAAACAGCGTTCTTAGCCTTTTCTTCACCCGCCGTTTTATTGCGGCGGCGGTCCTCTATATGACATACTTCTAGGCCTTAGGCTGGATGTCTAGGTGAGGATCGTCAAGCAGTCCGAATTCTAGCAGCTTTCACGCTAGAGAAGCCGGTGTTAAACGACTTCAAGGTTCGCAGTTATTTATTGAAACCCGTTAAGAGCATAAGGACGCGGTAGAAAAACCATGCCCAGAAAACCAATCGAACTTCCCAAAATTGAGTACCTGTCCATCCTCAACGAGCATGGCGAACTCGACAAGGAGCTTGAGCCGAAGATCGACCCGAAGGGTCTTATCGAGATGTATCGATACATGTTGCTCGCCCGGCGCACCGATGAGCGCATGCTCCTCATGCAGCGCCAGGGACGTTGCGGAACTTTCCCGCAGTCGTCAGGGCATGAAGCCATCTCCATGGGCTCCATCTTCAATATCAATAAGGACGACTGGCACGTGCCCGCGTATTGCGAATTGGCCGGCTTGCTCTGGCGTGGATGGACCCTGGAGCATATCCTGCTTTACTGGAACGGTTTTGAAGAAGGCGCCAGCCCGCCCGAAGGCGTCAACGACCTGCCCGTTTGCGTACCGATCGCCACACAATTGCTCCATGCCGCAGGCATCGGCATGGCTATGAATATCGAAAAGAGAGAAAGCGGCGGCAAGAAGAAAGACAAGAAAGTGGTAATGACTTACTTCGGCGACGGCGCCTCCTCGGAAGGCGACTGCCACGAAGCACTCAACTTCGCAGCCGTGTTCAATGCACCGGTTGTCTTCATGTGCTTGAACAATCAATATGCAATTTCGGTTCCGCTCTCAAAGCAAATGAAGAATGAAACCATCGCCCAGCGCGCCGTTGCCTACGGCATGCCCGGAATAAGAGTAGACGGAAACGACGTCCTGGCTGTTTATCAAGCAGCCAAAGAAGCCGTCGAGCGCGCCCGCCGCGGTGAAGGTCCGTCGCTTATCGAGTGCCTCACCTATCGCGTCACCC
The DNA here is from genome assembly GCA_020853845.1 of Candidatus Melainabacteria bacterium. Lineage (GTDB taxonomy): Bacteria > Cyanobacteriota > Vampirovibrionia > Obscuribacterales > Obscuribacteraceae > QKMZ01. The sequence goes on along the minus strand of JADYYD010000332.1, from coordinate 280 downwards.
CGCACACCACTGCCGACGATCCGAAGCGCTACCGCAGCGAAGAAGAGACCAAAGAGTGGATGCTGCGCGACTCCTTGCCGCGTTTTGCCAAATATCTCACGCAAAAAGGCGTCATGACTGAAAAGCAACTCGCCAATCTGGAAGAAGAAATCGATACGCTAATCAAAGCTGCGGTTGCAAACGCAGAGCAGATGTTCAAATCCGACGAGCTGCTCAATCCGCTGGCAATGTTCGATCACCTTTTCGAAGACATTCCGCCTTACCTGCAAGAGCAGAAAGA
>JADYYD010000331.1 GCA_020853845.1 Candidatus Melainabacteria bacterium | reverse complement strand
TGTCAAAAACAGAATTGCCGAGAAGCGGGTTTTTAAGCCGTTCTCAGCAACCTGTTTCGAGCGCTTGCTCGGACAGCACCGTCAGCACTGCCGGCGGTGCTATCTGTTTTGACTGCGTATCGCGATTCAGCGGACCTCGAACGTCTTGGCGTTGTAGCGACACATCATCGCGTCCAGCCCGCTGTCGAGCCAGAGTTTGATGCCGCTTGCCGCCTCACGCGCGACCGCCTGGTAGACGGCCAGTGCGTCACCTTCGAAAGGCGAGAGCACGTATTGGAAGCGGTTGGCGCCGCCGGGGTCGGGACCGACGCCGAGCTTGAACTTCGCCATCATGCGGTTATCGGGCAGCCGGGAAATCAGCGAAGCCACACCGTTGTGACCGGCCGACGAGCGACTGCCGTCGTTCTTCAGCTTGACGCGCCCGAGCGGCAGCGAGAGGTCGTCGAAGATGACCATGACTTGCGGGAAGTCGTAGTCCATCTCGTTGAGCAGCTCGAAGAGCGCGTCGCCGGAGTCGTTCATGCCGGTGGACGGCTTGACGAGAAGCACCGCGTAGTCACCGAGTTTCACTTCGGCGACCAGCGCGTTCTTCATCCTGCCGGTCTCGAACTGAGCACCCGCCTCGGCTGCCAGCGCATCGAGCGCGGCAAAACCGATGTTGTGCGGAGTCAGGTCGAATTGCGGACCGACATTACCGAGACCGATCACGGCTCGGGTTTTGGGATAGATGCGATCGATCATTTTGATTTTGGTGTCCGACATCGGAACCTCCTTTCATAGTTTCTTTTCGAGAAAGGAGGCAAAGGAGGAGAGCTGTTTCCAGCCCTCCCCCTCTGCTTTCCCATTAACTTACTAGACCTGCTTGGTCTTCTTGCCGGCCTTGCGCAGCTCGAGCTGAGCCGCCTTGGCGCGGTCTTCGTCGCGGGCCTTGAGCATCTTGCGGATCTCGGCGCTGCCGATCTGGCGCTTCTTGACGGCGCAGATCTCGGCGCCCCACTCCTGACGGAGCTGGCGGCGGGCCGTGTCGAGCGAGCGGCTCAGCGAGCCGAGGAAGATGCAGTCGAAGGTGCCCACGCTGTCATCGCACTGGTCGTGGATGAACGGCTTGAAGGTGACCTTGTACCAGATGCCGTCCACCTTGACGTACTTGGTGGAGGCGTCGATGGCGACCTGCTCGTGGTTGGTCTTCCAGCCGCGCCAGCGGTAGCGCTTGTCCCGGGGAGCGGCCATGAGCACGCCCGTATCGGGGTGCACCCAGAAGTCGCGCCAGATGCGGTAGCCGTCGGTGGCGTGCGGCAGGCCGTCGATCACCTCGACCGCGGTGTGCACCATCCAGCCGACGTGCTCGCGCACCTCGCCCTGGACCTTGTTGCGCAGGTCGTTGTTCGCGCAGATGTCGCTGAAGACGGCGTTCCACTGCTGTCCGACCTTGGAGGCCAGGTAGCGGCGCAGCGGGTTGTAGTTGTGCTGCGAGTTCTTGCGGTCGTAGCTCCCCTTGCGGCGGATGCCCTCGCGCTTCGGCAGCGTGTCGTCGTCGCGGTCGATGGTGACACGGCTCTTGACGAAGTCGTGTCCGCCGCGGCGACCCGGCTCAGCGATCACCTTGTGCATGTCTTTCCGCATTAAGCAGTTCTCCTGTTTTTGGTAGTCTTGGAGCTTCGTTCGGCGATCCGGCAACGAGCTAGATCTTGAAGCTCGCCCGTTTGACGATTTCGAGAAGCTGGCGCGCGCTGTTGAACGCGTCGTCCTTCGCCCTGTGGTGCGTTCCTTCCTGCGTCAGACCGAAAAGGCGCAGCGCCTTTTTCAGCCCGAGCTGTTTGGAACGACCGGTCAGAATCGAAGTCAGACCAGCGATATTGAAGTGCTCGGGGCCGAACGGGTACGGCACGCCGGTCAGTCTCGACTCCTTCTCGAAGAAGTATTTGTCGGTGTTTCCCTGAGAAGCCCAGGGCCGATTTTTCGAGTCGAGCCGTCCGGTCAGCACTTCGGCAGCTTCTGCATACGATGTGCCGATGCGCTCGAGTTCCTCCTCAGTCCAGCCCGTGAGCTGAGTGCAGAAGGGAGAAACTTTCGAGTACAGCGGCTTGATGGGAAGAGAGAGGTTGTCCACAATCTTCCGCGCTCTTAGATCAACTACTGCTACACCGATCTCGATGATCTCCTGGGTTTCGCCGGGAGGAAAGATGCGGTCGGGGTAGCATGTCGCCTCAACGTCTATCACGTTGACGAGGTTGAAACGGATCATTACTGACCCCCCTTTCTTGAATTACTTCTTGCCGCCTTGGCGCTTGCGCACAGGAATGAGCTCCATGCCTTCGGTGGCTTCGGCGGGCAGTTCGTAAAGAACGGCGCCCTGGCGCTGCCAGTCGTGGCCCAGAGTTCCGGGCGGGTAGAAGATGAGCTGGCGGCTGTCGTCGCGCTCGGGGCTTTCGGTGAGACACATGTTGAAGCAGAGGTTCTGCCCCTTCAGGTCGAACACCTTGGCGCCCCAGGGCAGCGTGCGAATCGGCACGCCATGCTTTTCGACGTAGCCGCGGATGTCGGCGAGCTGTTCGGCCGCGAGCAGCGAATTCATCGCCGCGTCATAGACCCTGGGGTTGCGCTCGCGGTCTTCCGGCTTGTTGACGGGCAGGATGGTGACCTGGTCCGCCTTCACTTCTTTCGCCCAGCTCATGAACTTGACCAGCTCTTCGGCCGAGTCGATGTCGCCCTTCTGCATGATGCACGTCAGGCGGACGTTGATCCGCAGACGATGCAACTTGGAGATGAGGGCGGCCATGTCGAAGTAGGAGTCGTAGCTCTGGCTGTGCGCGAAATAGTGCTGGAAGTTGCGTTCGCTCTTGTAGCTGACGACGCTGATGCAGACGTGGGTGAGACCGAGGTCGGCCCACTTGCGCATGTCTTCCAGGCTGACGAAGTCTTCGTCGGCGAGGTGACGCCCGTGCGTCTGCATCTCCACGAAGGTGAATCCGTAGGGCTGAAGCGCGCGCAGGAATTGTTCGATCTGATCGGGGAAGAGCGTCGGCTCTCCCTTGCCGGTGATGCGAGCGGTGTCGAGTCCGCTCTGTTGCGCCATCTGACAAGCCATCTTGAAGACGCGCTCGTCGACGGGCTTGGCTTTGCCCCTGTGAATGCTGCGCGCGGTGGTCATTGCCGCCACGCACCACTTGCACCCACCGGTGCAGGCCTCTGATCCGGCTACTATGCAGAACGTGTTGAACTTCATCGTTTTTGGTTTCCCTAATTGCGACACGAAAAGACACGCGCGCCCGCATTGCATGAAGCAATCGAGCGCGCGTGCCCGTTTTCATCGAGTCTCGCCGGCGCCTAAATCAGGCGAGCGCCGCGAGCTCTTTCTCGAAGAGGTCGAGATATTCGGCGAACATGTCGAACGCCGCCTGGACAGGCGCGCTCGAGGTCATGTCGACGCCGGCGTCCTTGAGCAGGTCGATGGAATCCTTGCTCTTGCCCGCGGACAGGAAGGCGAGGTAGCGGTCCACTGCCGGCTGCCCGTCCTTGAGCATGCCGTTCACCAGCGCGCAGGCGGCCGAGAGACCGGTGGCGTACTGGTAGACGTAGAACGCGTTGTAGAAGTGACCGATGCGCATCCACTCGTTGGCGATGGAGTCATCGATGACGCAGGAGTCACCGTAGTACTTGGTGACGATGCCCTTGTAGAGCGCGCCCAGCGAGTCCGGCGTGAGCGGCTTGTCGGCTTCCGCCAACTTGTACGCTTCGTGCTCGAACTCGGCGAAGAGCGCCTGCCGGATGATCGTGGTGCGGATCGCCTCCAGTTGCCGGTTGATGATGTGCAACCGCAGTTGCGGGTCCGTCACGGTCTTGAGCAGGTGGTGCGCCATGAGCTGCTCGTTGACGGTCGACGCCACTTCCGCCACGAAGATGGTATAGCCGGCGTACGGGTACGGCTGGCGGCTCTTCGAGTAGTAGGAGTGCATGGCGTGACCGGATTCGTGGCCGAGCGTGAAGGCGTTCTCGATCGAGTCCACCCAGTTGAGCAGCATGAACGGATTGGTGCCGAACATGCTGAACTGGTAGGCGCCCGACGCTTTGCCTTCGTTTTCGACCACGTCGATCCAGCGCGAGTCGTACCCGCCGCCCAGAACCTTGACGTAGTCTTCGCCCAGCACTGCCACCGCGGACAATACCAGGCGCTTGGACTCCTCGTAGGTCATGGTGCGGTCGGCGCCCTTGACGAGCGGCGCGTAGAGGTCGTACATGTGCAGCTCGTCCACGCCCATGATCTTCTTGCGAAGAGCCAGGTAGCGGTGCAGCACAGGCCGGTTGGTTTCGATGGTGGCGAGCAGGTTGTCGTAAACCGACTCGGGCACGTTGATGGAAGAGAGCGCCATGTCGCGCGCGCCCTTGTAGCCGCGAACCTTGGCCTGGAAGACGTCGCTCGCCACCGAGCCGGCGTAGCACGCGGTGTACGTGTGACGCAGGCTGTGGTAGGCGCCCATCATCGCCTCGAAGCCGCGACGGCGAACCTCGGCGTCCTGCGAGCGCAGGAAGACGTCACCGAAATTGCCGTGCGACAGCTCGACTTCGGTGCCGTCCGGAAGCTGCACTTTCGGCAACTTCATGTCGGCATCGTCGAGCTGGTCGTGGATGGTGCCGGCGGAGCCGAGCGCGACGGACGCCGAGGAGAGGATTTCTTCCACTTCCTGCGAGCGCACGTGCTTGGCCTCGCGCTGAAGAACGGTGAACATCTGACGGTAGACCGCCAGACCCTCGTTCTTCGCGATGAACTTCTCCAGCCGGTCGGGCTTGATGCGCAGGAGCTCCGGACGCATCCAGGACGTTGCCGTGCCCAGTTGCGAGTAGAGCTTGGTAGCGCGCTGCTTCAGCCCAGCCAGATGGCTGACCGTCGTGTCGACATCGGAAGCCAGGTGCGCGTAAAGATAGACGCGACCCATGATGGCGCCGAGCTCATCGCTCAGCTTCAGGGCTTCCAGAAGAATGCGACCGGAACGGCCGAGCCGCCCTTTGTAGACGGCGATGCCGCCGAGCGAATCCTGAACCTGCTTGAAAGCAGCTTCCCAGGCTTCTTCGGAGGCGAAGATCGTGGTCAGATCCCACGTCATATCGGTAGGAACTTCAGACCGCTTGGGTTTGGTCTTCACTGTGGTAGTGCTCATGATGTTAGTCCAATTCTCCTCATTTACGAGGGCTACTGTCTCGGGCCGCCCACTCTCAACAAACTGCCCGCGCCGGGCGAGTTTCTATCTTCGAGAGTTTATGGCGGATCTGAGACATCGATTGCACATTATGGCTAAGAGCCCCTGCAGGTGTTTCACTGCAAGGGCTCCTGCCGAGTTAGATGCGGAGGCGATGCCGCCGCGGACGTCCGCTCAGTGAGGCATGATCGGCGACACGGCGGCAGCCGCGCGCGCCGTCATCTCGTTGATGACGTCCTTCGAGTAGACGATCTCGATGCCGAGCGCTTCGAGCTCCTTCACCTTGGCGGCGATTTGCTCGGGCGTGTTGGCGATCGCCTTGGTGGCATCGATGATGATGCGCACGCTGACCGGCTTGCCCTTGTACACGATGGTGCGGGCATCGATGGCGGTGAAGGCGACGCAGTAGTCGAACGCCAGACCGACGACGTCGATGACGATCTCGTCGGCGCCCAGCTTGTCGGCTTCGGCGACGATGTAATCCGCCAGCCCGGTCGCCTGACCGAGGAACGGATACTGCGCCTTGAGGGCCGCAGACGCTTCACGACCGTTGTCGTAGAACGCCGAGTAGCTGTCCACGCGCGCGTCCTGTCCCTTGCGGACGGTGTGGTCGACGATGCCGGGCGTACGGTCGAGGTCCTTGTGGAACTGCCAGCCGAGCGTGTCGATCACGCAGTGCACGGTCCAGAGCATCTGCGCCAGCCCGTTCAGCGTGTGCATCGTGAAGGCGGCGAGCCCCGGATGCTGCGTGAAGAACGAGCCGTGGTCAGCCGGGTGGCTGTCCTGCGAGTCGATGATGCGATGGTAGTAGCCGACCCGCTTGCCGAGCTGGGACAGCTTGTTGACGAGAGCGACGATGAGACCGCCGCCTTTGACTTCGAGGCTGCCGCCTTCGCAGAAGTCGTTCTGGATGTCGACGCGGATGAGGAAGCGCACGATGCGCTTCATGTTCATGCCGACGAGAACAGCCAGACCGAAGACGGCGATGACAGCCGCAATGGCGATCCAGAAACCAGTGCTGAACATATTTGTTTCTCCTGTTGAGGGCTCCGCCCTCGTGTGTTTGGAGACATCGCGGCGCAAGCGCGTTTGCTTCCGTCGCTATGTGATGTTGATACCGGGGGCGGTGGCGGCGTCCGATTGCTCGAATCACCGTTTGTCCACCGTCCCCGGGTCACTGACTACAGCGTGGCGTCCTCGGCTTTCACCCAGGCGAGCCACATCGCCGCCGATGCGTCCGAAGGCATGTGCCAGTCGTAGCGCGGCGAGAGGCTGACGCTGCCGACCTTCGGCCCGTCGGGCAAAGTCGAGTGCTTGAAGCGCTGCTCGAAGAAGCGCGTGATGTAGACCTTCAGCCAGTAGCGAATTTCCTTGGCCGTGTAAGGCGTGTGGAACTTCGCGAAAGAAGCGAGGTAGACGATCTTCTCAGGCGACGACCCCCAGCGGCGCTGGTGGTAGAAGAAGAAGTCGCGCAGGTCGGCCGGTCCGATGGACGAGTTCGTCTTCTGGACGATCTGACCATCTTTGCCGGCGGGCAAGAGCTCGGGCGAAACCTCCGTCTCGGCGACGTCGATCAGCACCTTGCTGAGCCTGCCCTTGAACCACGCTTCGGCAGCCCACTTCACCAGGAAGTGCACCAGGGTCTTCGGGATGCCGCCGTTGACGCCGTACATCGCCATGTGGTCACCGTTATACGTACACCAGCCCACCGCCAGCTCCGACAGGTCGCCGGTGCCGATGACGAAGCCGGCGTTCATGAGGATGTCGGTGCGGGCGCGCGCCTGCTTGTTCTCGAACACGAGGTCCTTCGAACCGGAAGGCAAATCGAGCAGCATCTTGCCGAATTCCTCCAGCATGACTGCCACCAGATCCGCGTCTTCACCCGCGTCCATCTTCGCCTTCACCAGACCCTGGCAGCGCGCGCGCAGTGCTTTGAGGTCGATGCCGAAGGGCTTGTAGCCTTCCTCCAGCCAGGCGATGAGACAGCGCGAACGGATGTCCACCTCCTTGCACGTGATGCCCGTGAGCTTCATCAGCTCCCAGGCGTTGTTGTAGGTCCGCTTTGTGGTCCCGAAGCCCGGCATGGTGTAGCCATGCAGGAGCGAGCGCGGAACGCCCATCTCATCCAGAGTGCGGATGACGATGTTGAGCGCGTGAGTAGAGTCCAGTCCACCGCTGACGCCCAGAACGCAGAGCGGCTTGTCGTTGGCGACCAGGTACTCGACCATCTTCTCGATCGAGCCGTAACGCTTGGACAGCGTCGTCAGCCGCTTCTTCAGCCCGCGCACCTGAATCTCGGTGATCAGTTTGCAGCGCTTGTCGCGCGTGGCGGCGTCCTGCGGCACGAAAGGATACGCATCGATGAAGCGCGTCAGATCCGCCGGCGGAGTGGTGGCACCGCTGACGAACGAAACCCGGCGGAAGTCGATGAGCGCCTTGAAGTGCTCCTGCTGTTCGCGGAATGTGCTGTTGCGGATCCGCTCGAAGAGCAGGTGGTCCACATCGACATCCGCGCAGCAGAAAGGTTCTTTCTGCGCGAACGGTTCGATTTCGGCGAGCAAGCCGCCGTTCTCACCGATCATGCAGTGACCGCCGGGAACCATGTCGGTCGTCGACTCGCCCTCGCCTGTGGAGGCATAGAGATACGCGCCCATGGCCTGGCTCGAGTGCGGCTTGACCAGATGTTCGCGCCGGTAGTCATCTTTGCCCGCCAGCTCGTTGGAAGCCGACAGGTTGAGGAAGATGACGGCGCCGCCGAGAGCCTGCAGGCGGTGCGGCGGAATCACCGCCCAGCCGTCTTCGCAGATCTCGACGCCGAGGATGAGCCCGGGGAAGTCGCTTGCCTGGAACAGCAAGTCGACGCCCATCGGCACGTCACTGCCGTTCAGGTTGATGTTGCGCTTGGCGAACGTGCGAGCCACCTTGAACCAGCGGTACTCGTCGAACTCGCCGTAGGTCGGCAGGTAGCTCTTCGGCACCACGCCGAGGAATTCGCCGTTCTGCATCATGACCGCGCAGTTGTAGATCGTGCCTTCCAGCTCGACCGGACAACCGACGGCGATCAGTCCTTTGAACACCGTCTTGGTGGCCATGCGGATGACTTCCAGGGAAGCCAGAGCCGAGCGGCGCAGTGGTTCTTGCAGGAAGAGGTCGGCTGCCGTGTAGCCTGTGACGATCAGCTCGGGCAGAAGAAGGATGTTGACCTTCTTGCGCTGAGCCTTCTTCATCATGGCGACGATGCGCTTGGTGTTGAACGCGCAGTTGCCGACCTCGATTTCCGGGCTGCCGGTGGCAACGCGGACGAAACCGTGTGAGAGATGCGGCTTGGGAGCCACAGCCTCATCGATGATGCTCATGATGCGATCGAAGCCCGGCCGGTCGTTTCCTTCCAGCAAGAGCGCCAGCACATCACCGCCGGTGGTACCAGCAGTCGGCAACATCGAATTCATCGGTGTCATATTTGTGGGCGCGGCGCCTTTGCGGCGGCGTCCATTTTCAGATTTTTGAGTCATTCTTCGATCTCCTTTGAGGACACTCGGACCGCTGGCGCGGTCTTCGGTCCCTGCGCGTGCGCCCGGCCCGAGAATCCGCAGCCGGACTGGCTGCGGGCGGGGCTTGGCGCACGCGAGTCTCGAGACTTAGTTGCCGATCGCCAGCGACTGGAGCACATGCGCCACCAGCAGCGGAGCAATCGGTTTTACCTTGAGGAAATCACCGGCGAGCGCCACCGCGTTGGGGTGGCTGTCGGTGACGATCACTTCCGAGAAGAGCGCCTCGCCCTTGTGGTCGCAGGAGGTGCGCAGCCGCTCGAGAGCGTTGCCGGGAAGAATGCCGTGGCTGGCCACGAAGCGAATCTTCTTGCAGCCCGTCTCAGGGTTGCCGGCGGTGCCGTTGCGATAGCCCTTGGCGGCGTCGATGGCGGTCGAGCCGCGGCGAATCATGTCGTCGAACAGGTCGATGTCCATGCCCGCCACATCACCCAGGACGCCGAGAAGCTCGGTTTCCGAGCCGCTCTTGCGGTCCTTGAGCGCGAAGGCCGCCGACCAGAGGGCGTCGCCCTTCAGTCCCTGCGCCGTCAGGAGCTTGTTGATGTCCTTGACCAGCGACTCCGCCCACTTGCCGCGACCGGCGTCGGTGGTGCAGATGCGCCCGCCGTGCACGCCCTTCACCATCTCCATGATGATGTTCTTGATGCAGTACAGGTGCGTGGCGCGGATGCCGTTGCCGAAGTAGTGCGGGATGCCTTCCGAGTGCAGGTCGCACAGCACCACCCGGTTGCCCATCGGGCAGCGCGGAATGGACGAGATGAGACGCGCCCGGTAAGACGCCTTCACCGCTTCATGCGCATCCGGCTTGCCGCGCTCCATGGTCGAGTACCCGAAGTACGGGATGACCAGGGTGAGGCTGAGCGCGCCGGCTTCGTAAGCGGCGTTGGCGATCAGATACAGGTCGAACGTTTCGGCGTGGTCGATGGTGCCGCCGATGATGACGACGTCTCGACCTTCCACCGCTTGACCGAGTCCCTTGGCGATGCCGTTCTCGTCGCGCAGCACTGCGCCGCAGTCGAGTTTGTCGGGGGCCAGCGCGAAGAATTGGTCCTGCATGTAGCCGTAGCTCCTGGTCGAGAAGACCACGGCGTTGCCGCGCGAACCGAAGAGGTCGAGGGCAGCAGAGCCGCCCGCCACCTGCTTGGTCTTGGGCGTTTTGCCGGCCATGCTCTTGTAGAACGGCATGGACGGGCAGTCGGGATCGACCTCGACGACACGGTTGCCCAGAGGCGTCACCGGCACCGAGGAGAACAGCCGCGACTGAACGCGTTTCAGGAAGCGCGCCCCCTTGCTCTTGCCGCCGTCTTCCGGCACAACGAGCGTGAGCCCGAGTGCGCCTTCATCGGCGAGCAGGTTGGCGACGTCGTACAGCTCCATCAGCGCGTCCGGGTTGGCGAACCCGCCGGAGCCGACGACGACCGCTTCGCTGTTGGCCACTCGCGTGACCAGGCGGTGATAGGTCTCGCCGTCCGGGAAGGGCTCTTTGAACACTTCACCACGGGCGATACCGGACTTGGCCAGCAGGCGGCTGGCAATGGATTCGCCGCCGCCGGTCGTCACAAGAAGGATTTTGCTCATAAGTTTTGTCCTTGTTAGGCAGCAGGCTGCGGCAAGTTGCCGCAGCCCGCTGCAGTTACGGAACAAGGGAGCGCCGCTTGCGCAGTGCTCCCGGGAACATACTCATCTGACTGTGACGACTACGCCGCCGCCGGCGCGTCGAGCGGAATGCCGAAGTGGGTCCATTTGGCGACACGGATGGCGTCCGCATCTCCGCTGGCCTTCTCCGGCGTGTCCGACAGTTTCACGACCTTCACGACCTTGCCGTTCGGGTGCGTGACTTCCACCAGCTTGATGACGATCGACACGGCCGGGCTTTCCGGACCGAAGTCGTTCGACATCGAAGTGCCGATGCCGAACCAGCACTTGCCGCCCTGCTCCTTGATCCACCGGTTGATGGTGATGGCGGTGTCGACGTCGTTGCCGTCGGTGAAGCCGAGCGGCTTGCTGGTCCAGTTGATGCCGAGGCTCTTGTAGTGCGCGATCATCTTCTCGGCCCACTTCTGCCACGGACCGGAGTCGTGACGGACCGAGTCGAAGAGCCGCGCCAGCGTGCTGCCGAAGTCGCGCAGGAAGGCGTCGGTGCCGTAGGTGTCCGGCAACGCCGTGCCGAGCTCACCCTGGTAGACGCTCTGCCAGGCTTCCAGAGCGAACTTGTTGGCGTGTTCCAGCGAGAAGAGCGCCGCGTGTCCCATGATCCACTCGTGGGCCATGGTGCCGAGCGCCTTGACGCCGTGCTTCATGGCCAGGTGCACGTTGCTGGTGCCCGTGAAATTGGGGTTGCCCTTGCAGATGCGCACCACGCGCTCCTGAGCGGCGAAGTTGCGGCGACGGCG
>JADYYD010000330.1 GCA_020853845.1 Candidatus Melainabacteria bacterium | reverse complement strand
TGGCTCAAACCAAGTTGCAACAGGTCTGACAGGGGGCACGTAGTGAGTATGGAACAAACTTTCACCACTGAAGAGATTCTAAATATCTGCGTGAGGTGATTATTGGTCTTGTACAAGCGACACAGGCAGAGCAGGGGCCACTCATATGAAGCGATGCAAAAAACCACTTCTGTTCATAGTATCACTGGCAATCGCGCTATGCTTCAAAACACCGGCTCTTGCATCCGATCAGGCGGCCCAGTGGTCAGAAAGCGTTGCACTACTCGATTCGGACTCGCCGGGAGCATTCTGGCTGCCATCAAATGAAGTACCACTAAAGGGAACGTTACTTTGCTTGCATGGGTTCGGATTGAATGCCTCCTCTTACGAAGCATTAGGCAAAGCAATGGCAGCCAGAGGATATGCGGTATTCGCGCCTGACATACGAGGCTTTGGCTATTGGCGCGCAACTGGTATCCATCCGAAATTGGACCTCAAGCTTGCCGTTGACGATGTTTGCAAAATTGTCACAGCTCTCAAAGCAGTGCATCCGGAGCTTCCGCTTTACATACTGGGTGAATCGATGGGTGGCGCGATCGGACTCACAGCGGTGTCTGTGCGTCCTCAAGGCATTGCTGGACTTATAGCTGTGGTGCCGGCAGCTCAAAGATTCAGGCAAAAGAAGGCATCGGCATCGGTGGCGCTACGATACTTGAAGGACGCAGACAAAGAATTCAGTGTCGAGCAAAAATTAGTGGCCCGCGCTGTCTCCGATGAACAGCTAAGGCGAATGTGGCTTGCTGACGCAAGAAACAGGCTTCATGTGTCCCCGCGCGAGTTGCTGCAATTCCAGAGGTTTATGAATGCAGCCATGGAGCATGCTAAACAAATTCGAAACACACCGGTTCTGATTGTTCAAGGTTGCCGCGACAATCTGGTCAGACCAGACGCTACCATCAGACTTTACAACAACGTGCCAAATCAGGATAAACACTTGTTGATGGTTGGACAGGCCGAGCATTTGATTTTCCAGAAAGGACAATTTACCAATCAAACCTTCGAAATGCTCATGGGATGGTTGAAGCATGACGAAAACAAGATTCGCGAAAAATGAGCGGTTCAATAAAAGGGAGTCACTTTGAAAAATGGCGAAAAACAAAACACTTTCTATCGTTCAGAGCCTCGACCTGGAGCGTTACATGGGGGAGTGGCATGAGATCGCTCGCCTGCCTAACTGGTTCGAACGAAAGTGCGTTCGAAACATATCGGCAAAATACAAGCTTCTTTCCAACGGTCAAGTTCTGGTGGTAAATTCTTGCCAAAAGAATAACGGGCGGCTCGATGAAGCTGTCGGAATTGGCCGCGTTAAAAACGGAGAGACAGGGCATCTTCTCGTGACCTTCGCACCGAAGCTAATGCGTGCGTTGCCTTTTTTGTGGGCCGATTATTGTGTGATTCACATTGACGAAAACTACGAGAATGCCGTGGTTGGTGAACCGAGTCGGAAGTATTTGTGGATTTTGTCGAGAAAAAACTCAATTGCCAAAGATAGCCTCAGCCGACTGATAGAAATCGCGCAGAAAGAAGGCTTCGATACCGAGCGCCTAATCTATCCGGCTAGCGATGGGAAGCAATAACTTACTTATTGGATGACACATTTCGCTAAGTGCTTTCCTTCGAAATTGCGGAAATTGCTGTCATCGCAGCAAAAATAACTACACCGACGAAATATCCAATAACCAGAACCAGCGAACCAGTCCACAACCAGTTCGAAAGCGTTTCGAGAAAAACCGGTCTGCCGAAACCGATTGAAGCAATGTAAGTCACCATTCCCAGCGACCAGACAGACAAAATAGTCGCCATCAGTAAAGTGAACGAAAGGCGAAATTTCTGCACAAAGTTTAGAGAGGGTGAACGCACTTTCATCGCATCGCGCATACGAAAGTATTTCGCAAAAGTCGAGTACGAGCCGATTCCACAGATGCAGAATACAAGCATAAGAAAGAACGCTTGCCCAAGAACAAGGTGCCACTGCGTGACGAGCAATGGAACACCTACCGCCACCATCAGCAGTGCAAACACTAGAAGCTTCGTCGATTGATTTCTTCGCACACGATGAAGCGAAGAGAGCCCGCCAGTACCGGAGAGGCTATCAAACGCTTTCACAATCTCATCCATCGATTGATATCGATCCTGCGGATGTTTTTCCAGACATTTCAAGATAATCGCTTCAAGCTCGCCACTCACGAGAGGTTTTGTGGACAACGCACTGAATCGAGGTGCTTCATCCTTCATATGTTTTTGGAACAGCGCAACTGCTGTCTTAGCCTCGAATGGCGTCCTTCCGCTTACAGCCTCGTACATCAAGCATCCGAAGGAATAGATATCAGAGCGCTGATCCAGTTCGCGACCGGCACACTGCTCGGGGCTCATGTATAAAGGGCTGCCGAAGATCTCACCGGTAGCCGTCATTTGCAGATTATCCTCGCCGTCTTCATTGGTCAATTTCGCGATGCCAAAATCAACAACGGTAGCTTTGATTGGTTGCGACGGATCTTTAGACGGCGAAAGGACAACATTGCTGGGCTTTAAATCCCTGTGAATGACACGGTTTTCGTGAGCGTGAGCGAGCGATTCAGCGACCGTTTTGAACACAGTAAGAGCTTTAGCTTCCTCGAGCCTGCCCTCTTCGCGAATACAGTCGCTTAGCGGTTTACCTTCGAGAAATTCCATGGCTATGAAGGGTGCACCATCAGGCGAAACACCAAAGTCGTAAATCCGGAGCACGCCTGAATGATTGAGAGCAGCAACAGCTTGCGCTTCCTTTTGAAAACGGCGAACAGCTTTTTCAGACTGCAGCAGGTGAGTGTGCATAAGCTTCAGCGCGACGACCTTGTTCATCAGCAAATGCTTTGCTTCATAAACAACGCTCATTCCACCCTTGCCTACAATGCGAATCAGCTCATATTTGCCATCGAAGATTTGTCCGATAAGCGGGTTGACGGCATCGGTTCTTGCCACCGCATCTGCTCTTGCCACCGCATCTGTGTGCGAATGAGAATCCAAAATCATGGTTGCATTAATGTCGGTAGAACTGCCTGTATCTGCGAGCGAATCCGAGCTGGACTCCTCGTGCTGTACCAACTCGGGACTAATGCTTTTCAGTTCTTCGTCAAAAGGCTTACTCAAAAGTTACCCTCCGGCCAGATAGTTTATACCCACCGCCAGATAAAGGTGTTCGCCGCCGACTCGTTGTTTAATCATTTCCAGTTGTGAATCGCCTCAAAGCGATTTCGAAATCCGCGCTTCACCGCAACGACTTCGCACTTTGGACCGAGCTCTTTGTGCAACTGTTTCAATTCAGGAAGACTCCAAATTTCATTCGACAATTGCAGGACTTTTAGCCTTCTCAGCTTCAGCAAAATCGCTTTGCTTTTTGGAGTAACACTCGTTCCTGCAAGTAGAAGAGTGTTTATGTCCGAATCAGCAAGACTGGCTAATCCGCTGTCAGTGATCTTTCGATTCTCGGAGAGGTCCAGGACACGGAGAGTCTTCATTCGTGAAACCAACTCGACATCGCTATTATCCAGGTCGCAATCGGATAAAAAGAGTTCTCCCATGACCTTATTCTTTGAAATCTGCGGCAAGATGCGTTTCACATTCGGAATCGCGCTGACATTCAAAACTAGCAAAGTATCAAAGTTGCGCAAGCGCAAAAGCGATTCGGGAGTGATACGAGCGCCGTGCAAACCCAAGCGCTTGAGACTGGGCAGATCTTCCAGGCAATGCATGCCGACGTCGGAGATGTAGCCCTTATCAAACTGAATATTCTGCAAGTTTTTCCAATGTGCAATTATCGCCATACCGGCGTCGAACGCAACAGTCTGATTGACAAGAAAGTCTTTAACCTGCTGCTTGGCTATGACTCTCAGGAAATTAATATCTGTGTCAGTAAAATACATTAGAGCGTTTATATTGGCATTAAAAATTCTGTCTTCGATTTCCAGTTGCACCGGAGAAAAGACCGGTATATTGATCCGCTTTTTTGCAGCAGCGTGGACTTGGCGACCATTTCTATCGACGAAAATAAGCTCGCCGATAGCCGATTCTGGAAAAAGGTATTCGCGCATAGCAGTCGGGCCGGTGCCGACCACACCCTTTAGATAAATGTCACCGCCCGCGGTTCCAAATCGGTCAAAGCTGTCCGATTCATCAGCAAGTGTTTTCTTTATCTCAACAGGTTTCTGCAAATAGTGAGTGTAGTAAAAAATTCCCAACGCAAAGGATGATAGGTAGAGCACCAGCGCACCGACAACCAGTTTCCAAATACGCATGGTGGGTTCATTAGCTTCCTGCTTTATGGCATTGACACGTTGGGATAGCAGAGGACTGAGGGGAACGGCCAAAGGTATCGTTGCAGCGGGCGCATCAGCCTTGAGTAGCGTTTGAACTGCCGCCAGATCCTGCGCTACATCAAACAAATTCTGGTATCGATCGTCAGGATTTTTTTCCAGCATAGTGGCGACAATCGTTTCCAACTCAGCCGGAAATTCTCGCCCCATCGAACCTTCCTTCAGTGAAGGTGCAATTTCGGATTGATGTTTCATCATCAAACTGAGCGCAGTTTCGCCCGAAAATGGTGGCGCACCGGTCAACGTGTCATAGATGACGCAACCCAGAGAATAGATGTCGCTTCGATGATCGATCTTGCCTCCCATGCATTGCTCAGGGCTCATATAAAGCGGCGTTCCAAACACCTCACCTGTTTTCGTCAGTGCAACAGAGTGTCCTTGTTCGTCATCAGTGAGTTTTGCAATGCCAAAATCAACGATCTTAGGAACATATTTCTTTCCTGCATCTGTCGAGTGAGCCAGCATGATATTGCTCGGCTTGATGTCTCGGTGAACGATGCTCTGTTCATGGGCGAAAGCCAAGCCGAAAGCTGTGGGTATGAAGATGTCCAAGCATTCTTCCACGGAAAGGGCGCCGATACCTTTGGTGTATTCAGAAAGCGATGGACCTTCCACGAAATCCATCGTGAAATAAGGTTGTCCGTTAGGAAGAACGCCAAACTCGTGCGCCTGAACCAGATTGGCATGAGTAAGCTTACTTGCAGCTTGCGCTTCCTTTTGAAAGCGGCGAATGGAAACATCCGTAAACTCTTCTGCGGTAAGCATTTTGAGCGCCACAGTCTGTTTCAAAAAGATCTGCTGAGCCTTGTAGACCGTACCCATGCCGCCGCTTCCGATGAGCTTCTCGATCCGGTAGCGATCAACAACCAAATCGCCCGGCTTCAAGACTGAGTCAGCTTTTCCGGTTGCGGTTGAGTTGAGAGTCTTTTGTAATTCGTCGTTATCGGTCAAATTATGTTTGTTTCTTACTAGTAACTAAAACGAGACTTCGCTTGTCTCATTCTAGACTAACTTAGACGCGAGTGAGCCGATCGAAAGCAGCGCAGACGAGCGGCATCAATCGTTTAAATTAAGCTATGAGTATTTAAAACTCAGCGCTTTTCGGCACGCGCGGGAAAGGAATAACATCGCGGATATTGCCCATGCCGGTGACGAATTGAACTGTTCGTTCTAAACCTAGACCGAAACCTGCGTGCGGTACGGTACCGAATCTTCTCAAGTCGAGATACCACCAATATTCTTCAGGCGGGAGTCCGCAATCGATCATGCGCTGCTCCAGCTTTTCCAGACGTTCTTCACGCTGGCTGCCACCGATGATTTCGCCGACTTTGGGAACGAGGACATCCATCGCGCGGACGGTTTTTCCATCCTCATTCATCCGCATGTAGAATGCTTTGATGTCTTTCGGATAGTCGTAGAGAATCACGGGTTTCTTGTAGACCTGTTCGGTCAAATAGCGCTCGTGTTCTGACTGCAAGTCAATACCCCATTCGACGGGAAATTCGAATGTAGCGCCGGATTTTTTGAGAACATCAACCGCTTCGGTGTAAGACAGGCGCTCGAACTTGCTGTTGACGATGCCGGTCAATGTTTCCAAAACAGTTTTGTCGATGCGCTCGTTGAAGAAAGCCATGTCTTCAGCGCAGTTGTTCATTACATCGGTAAAAATGGTTTTTAAAAACGCTTCAGCGCAGTCCATGTTTCCTTCCAGATCGCAGAAAGCCATCTCCGGCTCTACCATCCAGAATTCAGCGAGGTGTCGAGAAGTGTTCGAATTCTCTGCACGGAAGGTTGGTCCGAAAGTATACACGTCACTGAGGGCGGTGGCATAGACTTCTGCCTCAAGCTGCCCGCTTACCGTCAAGCTTGTCGCCTTGCCGAAGAAGTCTTGCTCGTAATCAACTTCTTGGGCTCCTTCGCCATTCTTTGTGGGAATTTTCAGAAGATCCAGCGTGGTGACGTGGAACATTTGGCCGGCGCCTTCGCAGTCACTTGCGGTGATGATTGGCGAGTGGACATAAATGAACCCGCGAGACTGGAAGAAATTATGAATGGATTTGCAAATCTCGTTGCGGACTCGGGCAACCGCACCAAATGTGTTTGTGCGCGGTCTTAAATGCGCGATTGTGCGCAAGTATTCGAATGACGTTCCTTTTTTCTGCAACGGAAACGTTGCCGGGTCGGCGTATCCGAGAACGCGAATCTCAGTCGCCTTCACTTCCGTCGCTTGCCCTTTTCCCGGCGATTCAACGACTTCGCCATGCACTTCTATGCTGCTGCCGATGGATGCTTTCAGCAGTTCCGACTCATAGTTGGACAATTCTGCAGGAGCAAGCACTTGAACCGACTTCATCGACGAGCCGTCGTTGAGTTCAAAGAAGGAAAAGCCGCCTTTGGAGTCGCGCCTGGTGCGAACCCAACCGCAGAGTTTTATTTTTTCGCCGATCATTTTTGCATCAAGTGC
Organism: Candidatus Melainabacteria bacterium; assembly: GCA_020853845.1. Lineage (GTDB taxonomy): Bacteria > Cyanobacteriota > Vampirovibrionia > Obscuribacterales > Obscuribacteraceae > QKMZ01. Next base: position 19,539 of record JADYYD010000330.1, on the reverse strand, counting down.
TTCAACCACTCTGGTGCGTTTCATTGCAAACCCCTCTTTTGAACTCGAAAAACAGCGGGCGGCGCGCAACGCCGCCCTGCAAACGAACTACTTCTTCACTATGAAAAAGACGCCGTCACGGATCGTGAGCAGCACTTTTTCAACGCGAGTGTCATTGCTGACCAGCTCGTTGAACGCATGAATTGCTTTAGCATTCTCACTTTGCGGATCGAGCACTTCGCCGCTGTACAGCACGTTGTCCACGAGAATGACGCCGCCCTTTTTGAGCTTCGGCAAAATCGCTTCGTAGTAGTTGCTGTAATTGACTTTGTCGGCATCGATGAATACGAAATCGAACTCGCCGGTCAATTGTTTGATCGAATCCAGACCGGGTCCTTTCATAATTTTGATTTTCTTGCCATGCGGGCTGTTTTCGAAATAACGCGACGCGAACGAAATTGCCTTGTCATCGATTTCAAGAGTTATAAGCTCGCCGCCATCAGGCAACCCTTCCGCCATCGAAAGCGCCGAATAGCCCGTGTACATCCCGACTTCCAGAATTCTCCTGGCGCCGGTTACCATGACCATCTGCTTGAGAAAACGTCCTTCCAGAGGTCCTGTGAGCATTTCAGGCATCGCCATGGATTCCTGGGTTTCGTTCGCCAGTTTTTCAAGAAGCTCGCCATGGTTGGCAGTCTTCTGACGGGCGTACAGCTCGATTTCCGGCTTCATCAAAGTAAGCATGACAATCTCCTCCGGTCCGCGTATGAAGCCTAGATTTATACCAAAATTGGCTGCCGCCCGGGGCTTTTATTACTTTGTGCTGCGGTTTTTTGAGACTATTGTTTAACCTCGCGGCTGCGCCAGAGATTGACAGCCTGCGACTTGCTGAAGAATGAAAGTAGTGGATTGGACTTTTCATTCAACAGGATTATGTCCTTGCGAATTTGCGCTTCGACTTCCTTCGAGCGTTCGAGTTTTGCTTGCGGCAAATATTTGAGCGCCTCTTCAAGCTCACTTTTCGCGCGAAGGATTCCAAACTTTTGATCGACACAACCCTTGCCCCACCAGAACATCGTTCTCTGCAGCGCATTGGCGCCGTTGGAGTCCATCGATGCCTGCAGCTCTTTGTAGACTTGACGCGTTTGCCAGAGCATCGGCGACAACCGTTTGATCAGCCCAAGCTTTTTATCTCTTTTGCGCTCTTTCTCCAAACGCACATCCGGTTCATCCGTATGCACTTCGTTGAACTTTGCGACATAAGCTTTTTCGTGAATGTTGTTTGGATCGCCAAGAATGCGCATGGCGTCCGCTCTGAGATTCGCAAACATGTAATAGAAGTTGAGATTTTTCGGTGTGCCTTCTGTTATCGGATCGCTGCTGTTCGCCCAGTTGGCTCCGGTCTGGTAGAAGTAGGCAAGACGCTCGTAATCAGGCTTCGGGCTCTTAAGCATCATCTCGCAATAAATGTCCAACCCTTCTAAAAAACTGACTTTATTTTTCTGAACCGCGTATTCTACAGGCATGCTCAAAGCGCTTACGAACGCACGCTCGGCTTGCGGATACTGATCGAGAAAGTACAGGCACTTTCCTTGGGTCAGTTTTGCAAAACAAATCATCGGATCTTGATCGCCGTACACTCCATGTCGAGCGGCAACAAGCTTACCCAGATTTTTGTTCGCTTCGGCATACTGCCCACATTCGAATTGCACTTCAGCGGTTTTTCTCAACATCCGAGAATATTCCTCGACGTTTGTGAGCGGGCTGTTTTTGAATTCTGTATCGCCGAATAAATTTATCGCCTTTTGCGGCGCCTGCAATGCCACTCTTTCTTCTTCCTGCGTCAATCGCTTCGACAAATAGGGGCGCGGCCAGTAAGCGTTGTGAACTTGATTTATGCCGGTTGGAATTTCTTCGTAGAGCGAAAGAATCAAACTTTGCATGGCGAGAAACAACGAGAGCGGCAAGAGAACAATTGCGATGATTGCCACCAATCGAATAAACCCGATCTCTTTCTTCTTCTCGGTTTGAAAGCGCTTGAAGAGCTCGCGTCCGGCTCTGGTCTTCAAAAAGCCGAGTGCCGAACCGCCCTTGCAGATACAGGCCAGATCGTTTCGCAACTCATGCATGTTGCCATAACGATCGTTCGGATTTTTTGCCAGACATTTAAGCACGATGCCCTGGAGCACCTTCTCATTCGAGTTTGGCAGTGCATTTTTCACAAACGGCTTGGCATTCTCTTCCAGTTGCATATGCATAGTCTCGAGAAAACTTTCGCCTTTGAAAGGCGGAGAGCCCGACAATACCTCATACATCAAACAACCCATGGCATAGACATCCGAGCGCTGATCAGGATGTTTGCCCAGGCACTGCTCGGGACTCATGTAGAGAGGGCTGCCGAACACCTCGCCTGTTTGTGTTAATTGGTGCATCGCCTCACCATCGGCGCCCTCGCTGGGAATCATCCTGGCGATGCCGAAATCCACGACTTTTGCTATCTCTTTGCCGTCAGGCGCAGGGACCAGCATAACGTTGCTCGGCTTCAAATCCCGGTGGACAACGCCTTTCTCATGAGCGTGCCCCATGCCGTCGCAGATGGCCAGAAATATCTCGAGCGCTCGCTCCAGCGGCAGTTTGCCCTTTTCCTTCAATTCATCCGCCAGGCTCTTGCCGGGCAGATATTCCATCAAAATAAACGGGCGCCCATCGGGAGTAAGCCCGCAATCGTAGATATTGATTACATTGTTATGGCTGATGGCGCTGGCAGCTTGAGCCTCGCGCTGAAATCGCTGCAAATGCCGATCGTCGAAAGACAAATGCGGATGCAGAATCTTGGCGGCGGCAAAGCGCCCCATCGCCAAATGCCTCATTTTGTAGACCGAACTCATGCCGCCTTCACCGAGAAATTCCATCACTTCCCAGCGCTCGGCCAGGACCGTCTTCTCAGGCAGGTGCGTTTTCTGGCGATTGGACGACTCGGGACCGATTTCCAGGCGCGGCAGCGCCTCAGCGTCGCTTTGCGGCGACGCTACCCGCATTTCTCTGGTCGGCGTAATTGGCTCGTCAGGCATAGCCAGGCGGTGCAGAAGGGAGACACGGGATTCCTGAAAGCAGCAGTCGTGTCAACTGACCCAGAGCGACCACCGGTGCCTACTTTCTACTATTTGTAGTACCCTCCAGGAGGTCTTTCAATGCGCTTTGCTTTCCATAATTCAACATCAGGGTAATTTCGCTTTCAACCCGACGGTAGTTGCTGGGCTGCGTGAATGCTCCCTTTGGCGTGGGGATGCGCTTCACCGACAAAGTATTGAGAAGAACTTCCTTGCGTCCTCCTTCCAGGCGCATCACACGGAGCGGCACGCCATCGACACTGCCTTCGGGCAGCCCGCAGAGATGCTGGAGAATTTCCTTGACCGGGCGTTCCGCTTCGATAACGTCCGTAGCCCAGACTTCCCGGAGTTTTCTGGCGTCTTTGCCTTGGCCCTGCATCATGAAATACTGGTCGGCCTCAACGTTTCCAATCTTTCCGCGCACGCCCTTAGCCATATATTTATGCGTTTTCGAAAAGGGCAACGCACCGTATTTGCCGAACCAGGTTTTTAGAGGTCCTATGAAATACTGCTTTTGGGAACTGTTGTAGATGCCTACGTCTTTGAAAGGCGCCGGTACGAAAAGCTTCACGTCGTCCGCCGAAATTACGATGCCTTCTTTGCCTATCAGCGCAATTTGCGAATGGGAATATGGGCTGTTGGGATTGAGCTGCGTCAGAAGCCAGCAATCACTGCCAGTGCCTTTCGGTCTGCCGGCGGGCTTGGACAGCGCCGCTGTCACCAGAAGAGTGTTTGCGACAAAAACAACGCCGAGCACATGGATAAAACGATTCAAGCCTGTCTCTCCAGCGGACACTTAATTCTTACCCGCCCGCGCGGAACAGCCAATCAGTTTTTGCTATCAGGCACTCATCGCTGAAGTTAATCTTACCGGCAAAGGAGGTCTTTCCAGGTACGATATGTACGGTCCAAAGGAAACCCGTCCCACTCAAACAGAAGGAAAACTGAATGGACGCAGTTGGAATTATTTTGATGATTCTCGGGCTTTTGGCTAATGTCGCGTGCGGCATTTGGATGATCGTGATCGCCTTTCAAAAACACATTGGATGGGGGCTGGCGGTAATTTTTCTTCCGTTTGGTTTATGGATATATGCAATTTCCGACTGGAAGCGTGCAAACAAGCCATTTCTGATACACATCGCTGCTGTAATCATGATTGTCGGTGGCGTCGCGATGAGCCCGACAATACAGAAAAGCGCTGCCGAAGGCGGATCTTCAAGCAGTTCTCTCACGAGAGACAAATAACCGCCGAAATATTTTCCGCAACGAACTTTACACGAGGGTGCCGGAAACACCAGCGGAACATATTTTCAAATATCATGTCATTTAGTTCCATATTGGATGCGCTGAGCTGGGCGGCGGTCCGATAGTCGATCAGTCTTTCAAATCACGTTCTCTTTCTTTGGATTCTCAATAAATGCAAAAAAAGTTTCTTCCGATAGCCATCGGAGCCTTGCTGTGTGCGCTTTTTGCCTCTAACTCCGCCCAAGCCAAATTCGTAAATTCCTGCGATGCGCAAGCCAACCGCACGGCGCCCGTGTCCTACACGAGCCAGATTGACGCCGGCGGACATTACCTTGGCGAAGTTACCCAGATGGGAAATTTGCGCTGGAATTTCGACAAAATGCCGCTCAAAGTCTTCATCGATGACGGGTCCGGAACACCTGGATATCAGGACTATTATCAAGACTACATGCGCAAAGCCTTCAACGAATGGCAGAACACCTCCAACGGCAAAATCACCTGGAGGGAAGTCTCCTCGCCGAATCAAGCTGATATCGTCTGCATCTGGACCGCAGAAGCTAAAGCCAATGGTCCGGGCGTAGAAGCCGGCGAAACCAAAAGTACGATTGGAGTAAACAGATTCACGGGCGAGCAGAATATCATTCGCGCCAGAATTTCCGTACTCACGTCACTCATGGGACGCCCATTCAGCGATCTCGATACTTATAAAACATGCTTGCACGAAGTAGGTCACGCAATCGGTATGGAGGGACACTCCAATACGCCGAGCGACATCATGTATCCAGTGCTCAACAAAGCACAAACACCTTACTTGAAGCCGCGCGACATCAACACCATCGCGCACCTCTACTCCGCTCCGAGCGCGAATGCATACGTGGCAGAAGCTCCGCGATTCAGTCCGCAATTCGGACAAGCAGAAACGGCCAGAGGCTACGCGCCGCAACGAGAATTTCCACGAGCCCGGTCATATAGACCGGCACCGGGTGCAAATCGAATCACCCCTATCAACATCGAAAATCTCAGCTACGAACAGCGCGAAGCACTCAGGCGTGCCTTGAGAGACCGAATGCGTTCAGGAGCAAGCACTTACGGTAATTCGTTCGGAAACTCATACGGCACCACATACGGGTCGTTCTGATAAACGAAGAATCCCGAAAAATTCAGGCGCAACCTCCGGCTATTGCTGAGGTTGTGCCTGTTTTGCATTTCCGGCAAGCAGGAACAAGTAGATAAGAGCCAAAACTCTGAACGGAGCAAACGACCGCTGAACAGATTCGGGAATGAATTCTTCCAACCAAACCGACGCCGGCCGCTTCAATCTCAAGACATTGCTTATCTGCCTGATCACGGTGGTCAGCCTGTTGTGGATTGGAGACCTGGCGAAAAAAGGCGTTTCGAAAACAGTGCTCTCAGGTCAACCTGAAAAGATTGCCTATGAAGATTACTTGTTTGCGAGCGCGGTTGCCGAAAAAGACTTTCAAGAGAAACATCCGAAAATTGGCAAACTTTATGAATTGCAGGAACAATCAAGCATAACGCTGCTGAAGAAATCGAAGCAGCTAATCGTCGACAAACTCAACAGTCTCACGCAGGAAGGCTACCCGCTTACACGCTTGCGGTTGGTCAAATTTTGTCTCGGCGAGGATGTCTTCGACACCGCTGGTGCGGAAAAGACGGCCGCTCCGGAGGATTTGCTTTTGTCCAACAACATGGGGTTGGCTCTTACGAACCCCCAATCGAAGGCGGGAGTGAACGAAGAAGAAATTGCTAAAGCTTTCCCTGATGATTGCATGCGGCACTATTTCTGGCGCGCTTATTTTGAGAAAAACAATCAGCCCGAGGCGGCGAAGAAAGAAACGGAGCTGCTGCGCAGCAGTATAAGCAACATTCAGAGGCATGTTGTGAATGTGATCATCGCTGACGCTTTCACTGTATCGATTGGATTGATTCTCTTTTTTGCCCTGCTCTTACGAAAGAAATTGTCTCTTTCCGAAGAGGAGGCGGCAGGAGACGCTGCTGCAAATTTGATTTATCCAAAACCAAAGAGCGTTCTCTATTCGCTTGCCTCGGTAATTTACGTACTTGTGTGCGGAAGCTTGCTTTGCAGCGCAATTGAGTCATTCTTAAAATGGTTTCTTCCATTATCGACAGCGTGCGCAATACGTTTTCTTTTGATTTATCCTGTCGAGCTAATTTTGATGTATTTTTTCGCGATCAAACAGCAAGGACTGAGTTTATTTCAAGGAATTTCGCTGCGCGCCACCGCCACAAGGAGCGAAGCAAAACAGCTCATCCTCTGCGGTCTGGCAGCCTTCTTCGTACTATCATTTCTGTCCAACATTCTTTTGTGGATTGAGATGTATCTGCCCAGTCCGATTGTTGAAGATAGTTCTCTGGACGTTCTGGCTATATCCGTAAATCGCTCGATTGCCATTCCCATTCTTATAGTGGTGACTATACTCGCGCCATTTGTAGAAGAAGCAATGTGCAGAGGATATCTTTACCGGAGTTTGCGAACGAAAACCTCTCAAGTCACGGCAATTCTTCTTACTGCCGCACTTTTCTCTGCATCGCACCTTCACCTCAATCCTTACACAGCGGTGCACCACTTCTTGATGGGACTGGTGACGGTATTTGTTTTCATCAAAACGAAAAGTTTGATACCATCGATCATTTGCCACAGCATATGGAACGCGACTATCTCAATCTCGCTGGTGACCGCGCTTTGCCAGTACTACTCGGTCAACAAAATACTGTTTTGATTATGAACGATCAGGTTAAAATTTCACTTCAGCGTATCTAAAACATCCTGCAAAAGCTCATCTTGAGCGGTGCAAACATCAGCGACGTTGCTTACCTGCTGAAAGCCTTTCGGTGTCTCCAAATAATTGGCAGGAGCGGGAATTCGTTTTGCATCCAAAAGTTCCATCACGGCGATAACCTTGCCGAATCTGTTTGTTCTCAACGCACGAGCGGCAATGCCGTTCAAATTCGGCAAACGAAGCCATTCACTAATGGTGCGGTTTAGCCAAGCCGGGTAATTTACGTCTTTTAAAACCCAAATTTCCCACTTCTCCTTGTTCTTATTCGTCACGTAATACGCACACTTCAAGCCTTTCAGAGTAACTTCCTTAGGCGCCGACCACTTTTCGTTGCCCCAGGTGAAATTTTTGGTGTTGGCGCGGGCGGACATGCCGACAAGAATCGACGCACGATTCAACTCCAGTGCATTTTTATCCGAACCGGAATACATAAGTTTCTTTTTGCGGTTGAAAATCAATGTCTGATTCGGTTCTTGCAATCGATTCAAATTTTCGAAACCAAGCATGGCGAAGTCGGTTTTTATCCCACGCGAACCCATGAAGCTCGTCATTTCGCCAAGGAAAATGTGGCGCCGCTTCAGTGCAAGGACTTGCTCGGCCGATTGCGCAGCGCTCATCGAAAGCGAGTACACCAAGAGGAGAAATACAAGTATCAAATACTTTCTGTCTTTTATAGATCTAATAAACACTTGTACTGCACCGGAGACATTCGACAATGATATCTCAGTGCGCGGGACCATTAATGACTTCAGCCGCAAGAAATCACACTCTGGCGTGAACTTCCATTGCTCTTCGCCTGCTTTTGCAAATGCGCCACCAGCAATTCAGAACTTCTTTTGGCGCTGCCGAGAGAGCCGTCCGCAAGTGGGTGCGCGCCAACCCAATCACCGGCGCGAAAAATATCCGGTTCTTCCGTTTCTTCTTTCCAATAGCCGCCCAGCTTTTCGTTTTTCACCGAGAGCAATTTGTGAGTGACGACAATATTGGCAAGATAGCGCTTAAATACAACCTTGTCACGCCAGCCAGGTTGCAAGTCATCCATCATTTTTTCCAGGCGTTTTTCAATCTCATGCGTTCCCGTCTCACCGCCTTTCAAATAATACGCAAGGTGAATAAGCGCACCGTTGGGTGGAGCTAGCTTGGCGGCACTGGAATGAACGGAGAAATAAGTGGGCTCGTCAACGCCAAGCGCGAAAGTTTTCTCCGGGTTCGGCAATTCCGACAAGCAAATATCGAGGCAAGCCGCTTTCACGTCCTCGAGCGGATCTCCACCAAGGTACAGCGCCTTCCTTTCTGCTGATTCGCGAACACCTGCAACAATACTCTTCACCGCCTCCGGTGGCACGGCAATAATTGCTCCATCGAAAGTTTCGCTGACGATACCATTTTGTGCATCTTTGAAAACGACCGTGATCTTGCCGGTTTCAGGAGACCGAAAAATCTCGCTGACCTCGCAACCGCCAGTGATTTCGACGCCTGCGTTCTCTAAACGCTCGAGCAATGCATCGACCATCTGAGCCCATCCGCCGTGCAAATAAGACACTCCCGACGACACCGCCAACCTCAATTGACACATCCCCGCGGCTGCAGACAGCTTGCTCATGTCGCCCGTATAGGTCGTCAATTGCACGAGCGTGCGAATCAACGATTTCAAAGCCTTGCCGCCCCCACGCAAATCCTTGTCGGCATCGATCCATTGATTGACCGTCAGCGATTCGATGCTGCTTTCATCAATAGAATTGAGCCTGGTCATGAACGCAAGGAAGCGCAGTTTGTCCCGAAGTCCCAGCAAAGTCGTCTGCAAAACCTCCGGGAGGGTCAAGGGCAGCAACCGGGCCTTGCCGTTGTAGAAAGCCGTCGCCCGCGTGGCTGGAGGAGCGGCGCCAACCGGGTCGATGCCCAGTTCTTTCAAAAAAGGAAACGCGGCACCACCCTGATAAAGGGCGTGGGGTCCGAAATTAATGGAAAATCCATCCTTGTTCGTCGTCTGGGCCCGACCGCCAGGATTGGGCGAGCGCTCAAAAACGGTGACCGCCACTTCGGAGCCGGCAGACTGAGATATCCGAGCGACGTTGAGGGCCGCCGCCAGTCCCGCCAGCCCGCCACCTATAACAGCTACCTTCTGTCCTTCCGCATCCTTACTCATGGCGTTTCTCCTTTATTGCTTTACTGGTGGGACTTTCGGGCTGCTGAGGGCTAGCCAATCCCTGCCGTTGATACTATGATAGATTCATGGATAATTTTTGTCCATAATTTTCCGGATAAAATATATCCATTATGAAGCTAACCCAAGGAATTGAATGGTCGATTCACAGCCTGGCGCTCTTAGGAGGTCTGCCGGAGGGTTTGACGCTGCGCATCGAAAAAATGGCTGAGTTTTACTCATTGCCCGTTCCCTATTTAAGGAAGCAATTGCAGGCGCTCTCGCGGGCAAACCTTGTGGAAGCGACGACTGGACCGGGAGGCGGGTATAAACTGGCGCGTCCGGCCGAGCAAATCACCTTGTTGGACATATATATAGCGATCGAAGGCGACGACAATTGTTTTCGTTGCATGGAGATAAGGCAGAACGGACCGAGCGCTGTCGATAAGAGTTACTATGCGCGCCCATGCAATATCGCCACGGCCATGTGGAGAGCTGAAAAAGCATGGCGCGACGAGCTTGCAAAAGTCACCATCGCCGGTATCATTCACGACGCCCTCGAGCAGATGCCCGCCGAGCAACGCGACCGAGGCGTCGACTGGCTGAAGAAGACTTTGGGCGGGACTTAAACACGAGCAATCTGGTAAGATCCCCTACCGGCATACGGAAAGCAGCAAATATGAACCCAACGCGCGCGGACCTCATCGGTCCACTCGACATGTTTAAAATCGGCATCGGGCCAAGCAGTTCGCATACTGTAGGACCGATGGTAGCCGCACTTGATTTCAGGAAAAACTACATTGAGTCTCATATAAGCAAGCTCGGCGGCGCTGCCGGGCACTCGCTGCACGTCACTGTCGAATTGTTCGGCAGCCTCTCGGCTACCGGTCAAGGACACGCAACGGACGGCGCGGTTTGCGCCGGGCTGATCGGTTTGCATCCGAAGACAGCAGAACCGGACGAAATTTGGGCTGCCATGCCAGATTTGGAAAGAACCGGCGCCATCGACATGAAAAAGGTGAAAATCAAATTCACCCCCTCAATCGACATTCTCTGGCAAAGTTTTTTGATTGACGGGCAGGCACTTCCGCATCCCAATACGATGCGCTTTCGTTTGTACGACAGCGACAAAATGATCGCAGAGCAGCTCATTCTCTCGGTCGGAGGCGGTTTTATCGAGACCGCCAACGAGGCGGGACAACGCCGCCCACCTCAAGTCGAAGAAGCGCTGCAGACAATTCCGTATCCGTATAATTCAGCGCAGGAATTTGTAGAGCAATGCGTGAAGACCGGGTTGCCGCCCTGGCAAATCGTGATTGAGAACCAGGAAGTTTTGGGCATGCCGGAAGCGCAACTGCGAAAAAATTTGAACGATATTTTGAATACGTTTTCAAAATGCATCGAGCGCGGTCTTTCCACCGATGGAATTTTGCCGGGTGGTCTGCACGTCAGACGCCGCGCAAAAGCTCTCTACCAGCAGCTTAAGGAAGGCAAGACACCGGCGTGGGCGGGCAGTGATTTGCGCCCATCCGTATACGCAATGGCAGTGAATGAAGAAAATGCGGCCGGCGGAAAGGTTGTGACCGCACCGACGAATGGCTCATCAGGGCTGATTCCGGCAGTGTGGAGAACGCTTCAAGAAAGCAATGAATTGTCCCAAACAGATTTGCAGAACGGATTGATTGTCGCTTCGGTTATTGGCGCGCTTGTAAAGGTGCATGCCTCTATAAGTGGTGCCGAAGTGGGCTGCCAGGGCGAAGTGGGCACGTCATGCGCGATGGCGGCAGGTGGTGCAGTGGCAATGCTGGGCGGCTCTGCGTATCAAATCGAACAAGCAGCGGAAATTGGCATCGAGCACCATCTTGGTATGACTTGCGATCCTATAAAAGGACTGGTACAAGTTCCTTGCATCGAGCGAAACGCAATGGGCGCGGTGAAAGCCTTGAATGCAGCGGCATTGTCTTTGGCGTCGGACGGAAACCATTTGATCAGTCTAGATCGAGCGCTGGAAGTTATGAAACAAACAGGGCTCGATATGAATCAGAAATACAAAGAGACGGCGACCGGCGGCCTGGCCCTGGGCTAGTTTCAAGCTTCATCGAAAGTGCCCCTGAGGCACTGGTATTGATGAAAACTTTACTTGACAACCTCGCGATTTCCGAGGTACATTAGGTCACCCTGGAGTATTTTTCTCCGCCTTCGTATACCAGTTAGTCGCATCAACCTTACTACCAAAGTCTAAAAGCTAGTTCCGATCGGCATCCGCTGCTCGGGGTACTTTTGGACCGATCCTTAAATGGAGTCCCACATGAGTTCTTCACTGGGTGATTACACGCCCGCTGTCGCCTCGTCAAAGGACGAGTCGTTGAAGCTAGAAGCGCACACCGACGCTCAAGGCGTTACTACGTATCAATTGCGCACTCGCGACACAAAGACTCAAATCGAAACAGAGAAAACCTTTGACAGCGAACAGCGTCTCATACGCATAGTCAAACATTCTACTTCCAGCCAATCAGAAACAGAGTTAGATCCGGAAAGCGGCTCCACACTTCGCATTACGGAGCATAACGCGCTGCCCGACGGCAGTCGTTTGACGAAAGAAACCAATTACGCGGAGGGTAATCAATCAAGCGAATCCGTTGTCGTCATTTCTGCAGAAGGAGAAATAATTCGTCGTGTCGAACGCCAGATGGTCGGCATGCACACTGTATTTCAAGGGCAGACCGAATTTCACGGAGGCAAGCCGCAAACAACAGTCAATCATTATGTTGATATCGAATCCGGACGCCTGCTTCGCAGAGAACAAATTCAATGGCACGACTTCAAACAACGGTCTGCCACAGAAAATCTCTATTTTGACGAAGTCGGCTTCGTTACTCGTTTTACTAAGACACTCTTTTACTCTGGAGCCGGTGCATTCCTGGAAGAAAGCCAGGAATTCTTCATGGCCTCCCAGGCTCTTCAAAGAAGAGAACTCTGCGTCTACAACACCAACGGAGTGAGGACCGGCCTGGATGTTGTAGAGTACACAGACGATGGAGAGATTGCAGAAAGACTGTCTCAATTCTTTGACGACGATGGAAATCCCGTCAGAGGCAGCTCGAATGAGCCTAATGAGATCTAAACATGAGACAAAGCGCTATTTCTATTTCTTCCCGACTCTTGTCTGCTTACCACAAACTGACAATACGTTCCAAGAAGCTGGTATCACAGGTAGAATCACTGGCAGTTAAACTTGCCGGCGCTACCAGTGCGCCGAAGGCTCACGCTTACCGGCTTGCTGCTGTCCGAATCCCAGTTGCGAAAGCTTCTGGTGCATCCGGTTCACGCTCGTGCTATAGACTCCATAACTGATCCGTCGGTTGGAGTCTTTAGAAACCATCGCTTTGTCGAGCGCCTGAATAGCGCGCTTGTATAGATCGGCTGCTTCTGCGGATTTCGTCGCCTTCAAACTGTCGCCCAACTTTTCCAGAGAACTGACCAGCGCAAAATCTTCAGCGCCCGGTATCGACTCGCGAATTTTCAATGCTTCTCGAAGAAGCTCTTGCTCTCTCGGACTGCCGGACATCGATCCGGCCAATTTTTCCAGGGCCTGCGCATAGACGATCGTTGCGGCCAGCGGTGTACCCTTGCCACCATTTATCACTTTGCCAAGACACTCTTCCAGGTCCGACTGCCTGCGCGCTGAGATATAAACGTCCGCCAGAGCCAGTGTCAATTTCGCCGTTTCTACATTGGACTGTCCTTGACCGGCAGCTTCTCTCAAATCAATAACTTTTTTCAGCACTCGGGCTGCATTGTCGTAATCATCACGCGCCAGATAATTGTGAGCCAGCTCATTGTAATCGGCTGCAACTTTCGGCTCGAGCGCTGCTTGAGCATAGTTTGGCGCTTCCTGAAATGCCATGTTGAAGAGAAGTTCTGCCTTAACGTTTTCGCCTTTTGAAAGCGCTGCTTCTCCCTCAACGAAATACCGGCTGAAAATAAATTGCGGCGAATCACCCGTGCTCAGTTTGATGCAAGTCAATCCTGCCAACAATTCCGCCTTGGCGATGGTGCCCGCACCAAAAGAGATAATCTGCTTGGAAGTGACCAGCAGATCGGTGTATTTATCAGGAGACCAGGCATAGCGCACGATCACGCAAGAAACTTGCGGGTAAGCGTCGATAACTCGCTTAGCCGCAAGCACACTGTCGATGCGCATCACTTCCTCAGTGTTCGGCTGATAATTTCCAACCCGAAGCACAGCCTGCTTGTCACTCAACTGCACGGTCAAGATTGTCGACGGAGTAAAAATCTTGTCCTTCAGAATCTGCGACTTGAGCGCATCATTGGCGTCATACGCCAGACACTTGCCTTGCGAGCCGACAATGAGCAAGCAAAGCGAGACCAGCAAATTTGTTTTGAATCGCAAGGGCATAGTCGTGTTATGCCCAGGAAGAACCGCTTTTCTTTCCGAAAAGTCAAACTTTATCTAGTGCTAAAACATGCTCGAACGCGTCGGCAAAGGCTAACACTGCAGGGGGATGGAAACTCAAAAACAGTGATGGTTCAACCAATTCCAGCTCCAAAACCACAGGCGTGTCGGCGAAATCACGCACCAGATCCACACGCGCATACAGCGGAACATGCAAAAGATGTTGAAGCACTTTTTGTGCCGCCGCCACTTCTCGATCATCACTCGGTACGGATTTCTCACCCGCATGCCCGCCCGGGGCCAGATGCTGAAAGCAAGACTTGCGAATAGTATGAGAGTACTTACCGTCTAAGAAAATCAACGCTCGCTCGCCATAATCTTCAACCGAGGGAAGGAACGGTTGAATCATCACATCTTCCGTTCGCGCCAGGTTATCGGCGTGCTCTTCGGCTGCTTTGATGTTGTCAGCCTTTCCGCTTCCGGAGTCATCCAAAGCGAGTTTTTTAACGCCAAACGTAGCCAGCCCAACAGCCGGTTTTAAGATTGCCTTTGGCCAATTCAATGAATCGAAAACACCTTTTGCCGACGCACCTTTTTCAACCCAGTGCGTTTCCACAACGGGCAAACCTGCCGCCGCCAGCTCTTTCAGGTATGACTTGTGGCTGCTCCACCTCATCATTTGAGGGGGATTGAGCAATTTGGTTTGTTTGGAAACGCTTTCCATCCATGCAAAAAAACGCTCTTTTTTCAGATGGTAATCCCATGCCGAACGCATGATGGAAATATCGAACTGCGACCAATCGACTGAATCGTCATCCCAAATGCACGCCTGCACTTTATATCCGCGCTTGATCAATTCGTCGCGAAACAATCCGTCGTCCGGATCGAGATCCGGCAGTCCATCATATGTGATGAGCGCGATGTCCATGAAACCCCCCTGATTGCACGGCATGCAGTTTAGCAGATAAAAACCCTGAAAATATCAGACGCGCCCTTTCGAGCGCGCCTGTTCCGTCCCCACGGTAAATCCAATAGAATCAGCCTGGAAAATCGGCCGAAAAAATGAGATGAATTCAGATGAATTCAGGGTTTCAAATATGTTGTGCGTTAGGGAGAATTCCGTCTGTGCGCCGAGCAGATTAAGCTCTCAGCGTCGGCGGCAACGGCTTCTTCGGTTGCAAGTCTTGGGGAGGCATAAACAGGGTCTGCGGCGCTTGCATCGCTCGAACATAAAGTTGAGCTACCGCTTCTCCTTCTTTTTTGACTCTTTCAATTTCTGCAGTATCGAAGCTGGATTGATTCAAGCACTGCAGATAAAAACCACGGAATGCCAGTCCTTCAGCAAGTCCTGCTTGCATTTCGCTGATGCCTTGATTCAACTTTCCGAACTTTGTTTCGGCGTCTTTCGACAGTTTCACGAATGCTTCTGTTGATTCGGCAAGATCCGGGTACTTGCTCAGATCCTTTCTAATCTCAGCTTTTCGCGCCTCTGCGGTTTTCTCTTCCGTCAACTCCGACAACAAACCGGCCGTTCTTTCTGCGTCGGCCTCCGGCACCGCATTTGATGCCTTGCCCAAACGCTCGACTGCCTTCGGAAAATCGTCGGCAAATTTTTCCAGATCGGGTTTGACACGCAGATACTCATCAGCCGCCAGTTTTCTGCCGTTGATAGCGGCAGTATCAGCCAGGGTTATAGCTTCTTTCATTTTCGGAAAATATTTGGGGACAATTTCCCGCAGATCAGCTTCGGTAACTGTTCCGTTTTTCAGCTTTCTGTCAGCAATTTCCTTTTGCAAAGCCGTAGTCGTCTCACTCAACAGCTTCTGCGCCGGCGACATCTCTTGCGGCGCTTCAGTCGGCTTCACTTCATGCTGCACAAGAACCATGTCGCCTTGCCCGGCTCTATCCGACTGCCCTTGCGTTTTTTGCAGCAAGTCTTGCGGGTTAAAACCAGCGCGAGTAAATGGTGTCTCTTCCGCTTCTACCGCAGCCGCATTCGCGACAGGGGCGTCAAAAGCCGCATTTGTAGCCATTGTGGACCTCGGAAATTATGTGATGTGCCAGGGTTACAGTCAGAATAATCAGAGATGAGAAACTTGTCAGCGGTGAAATTACGAACCGCTGCGTAGAATCACCAGATCCTGGAAATCGCGCTCTATAGAAGGATAGTTATTAGTGGTATCTGCGATCGCCAAATAACGAATTGCCAAATCTGGCGACGGCGCCGACCGTCGCCACGGAGGCACCGACCACTGGGTAACGCCTGGATGCCATGGCGACAATGGAGCCTGCGCCCATTAGCACATCTCCACCCAGGTTTATCCCGGCATTGGCTTTCTCAGCCGTGGTACCGTTCTGCCACGCTTCTTTGAACTTCATTCCATCAAAGGGCAGATTGGCTACGGCAATACCGAATGTAGCCCCGGTGCCCAGAGTGCGAGAGCCGGCCGCCAAGAAAGGAACCTTTCTATTTTGCTGGACATGAGCGTTGACCAGATTGGCGCCGGCAAGAAAGGTCGCATAGCCCTTCCAGGCTGCGTCGGAATCTAATTGAATCGACGAGGGCACAAAATAGCTTCTCAAATCGCTCAATTGACCGAGCTTCGGATCGGTGACCAGGGAGCGCACATCATCGATACCAACAAACGCCCCTTCATTATTGCCGTGCTTGAAATTGGTCAGTCCGACCGCGCGTCCCTGGCTGTCCAGAAGCGGACTGCCACTGTTTCCCCCTTGCACACGTGTGTTCGCATGGATAAACATCGTGTGGGGATTGATGTCGGGATGATTTCTAAATTCGGTTGAGATGTACTTGTCACGACTGATGAACTTGCCTCTGCTCATGACCACTTCGTCAACGCCGCCGGGATGACCGAGCACCGTCAGCGTGTCGCTTGAATTTAATCCGACTGCCGAATTCGCCAGGGGAATCGGCCGGAATTTTTCATTGGGAGCTGCGTTAGTCAGCTCGATAACAGCCGATTCCGAGCCAGGGTGCGAAACTTTCACGCGCGCATCGTACTTCCGGCCGTTAGCTGCCGTAACTACAATTCTGTCGGCACCCTCAACCACGTGATTGGCTGTGGCAATCTGTCCATTTTCAGTAACAAAAAATCCGGACCCGCTGCTGGTTTTCGTCTTTCCATCTTCTGCCACTCTATCGACCGTGAGCTTCACTATGGACTCGAGATTCTCGCGGTAGAGTTTCGCCTCAGGGGAATTGGCGTCGTAGGCATTGAGCGTCGGCCCCCTACCACCCCCAACGTCAGGATCGCCCATGGAGAAAGTCGGAACAATGACTTTATCGTCGTGCCTGAGAACGGTAAGGGGTTTAATGCCCGGCTCGCTCGCTCTGTCAGCCGGTCTCAGGGGCGGGAGCAATTCCGGAAGCGGAAGCCCTTGTGGGACAAGGTCTCTGAGTTGCGGCATGAACCGATGGTACGACTCACAACTCCTGGCGCCAGTGTCTGCAAGACCAGCCGTCAGTCCTTGCGGGCGCCAGGAATCACTGCCGGCATCCGCCACCCAATTGGGTGTTTCGTCTGATTCGTCATTCGTGAGGAGTTGGAATTGTTCAGGGATGTCCTGCATTCTCGTACACTATATGGAAAAAGTAACAAAAAAATAGGTGGAATTTACGCAATGCCAGAAAAGCTCATCTTCGGCGTCGATTTTAGCGGTGCCAGCGCCGTGCCTAACAACACCTGGCTGGCGACAGGGCGGCTGGGCACTGCCGGGCTGGAAATTATCGAGGTCAAGAAAGTCGGCTCGCAAGGTCTCATGGACGAGTTGGTGAAACACAAGGGCGTTGCCGTGGGTATCGACAGCCCTTTTTCGCTGCCGGTCGAGTTTCTCAACTATATGGCCCGTTCGCAGCAAAGAACGCCCTACCAGTCGTTTCAAGAAATGGCTGAGGCATTGTTTTTCCTCGGTCAACCGGCTTTCATTGAAATGGTCAAAACATTCAAACGCGAGCCGAAAAGAGTTACCGACAAATGGAAAGGTTCGCTGGCGATTTCGCCTTTGCACCGCGGCAACCCGTCAATGGTGCAAATGACTTTTCAATGCATTCAACTGCTGGCAAAACTTCCCGCCGATCGTTTTTACACTTTGCCTTTTCAAACAGAAGTCGCGCATGGTTGTGCCGTTATTGAAGTCTATCCGCGCGACACTCTGCGCTTTTTCCAATTGAAAGAAACCGGATATAAATCAAAGGACAAGAAAGACGAGCCGGTTGTGACCAGCGCTCGCCATGAGATCGTCCAAGGTCTTCTCGAACTGAAAGAAAAGCGAGGTTTGACATACCGCAATGTTCCGAAATTGAGCATCAACAAAGGTTTGATCGCATCGGTGACAAACAGCGATCATGCGCTGGATGCGGTCATTGCTTGCTATACGACGGCACTGTTCGCCGAGGCGAAAGAATTGTTCGTCGATCCTTTCACACTCGACGATCTGGATATTCTTTTGGAAGGCTGGATTTATCGTCCATCGAATGAAACATGAACGCTTTCACAAAT
Source organism: Candidatus Melainabacteria bacterium (assembly GCA_020853845.1). Lineage (GTDB taxonomy): Bacteria > Cyanobacteriota > Vampirovibrionia > Obscuribacterales > Obscuribacteraceae > QKMZ01. Next base: position 1,303 of record JADYYD010000330.1, on the reverse strand, counting down.
GTTTCACTTCCGATTGGTATGACTGGTAAAGCGTTCAAATGCGTTGGCGGGATTTATTTGTTGGGAGCGCAAGCAATCGCGCATTACTGCGCGCATCTGCGCATAAATGATTGGAACGCACACTGGCTGTCAAATAACACACACATGCGACTTGGTGGGGAGGGCGCGTGAACTGGACTATCATTACTTATCTGGGAGTCCTTGTCGCAACACTCGCAGTACTTGCAGTGATGCTCAAATATTTTTCGAATAACGTCTTTAGTTTCGTACTTGCTGAAATCATATATGGTGCCGTTGCCGGGTACGCGGCGTTTAAAGTTGCGCACGATTTCTTCATGGTTTTTCAATTGCTTGCGATCGGCGGTTTTGTCGGAGGACCAATATTCCTGGCAATCTGCATCTATTTCGCGCGCAAGAAATTCAAAATCATGGCGGGGCTAAATGCAGTTGTTCTGGTGTGCACTTTAGTAATTGCCGTTGATGCATTCTTCATCGAGCCGCATATGCTGGAAATCAAACGGCATGCAATCATCAGTGAAAAACTCGAAGAACCGCTTCATGTTGCAATACTGTCCGACTTTCAGACCGACCACGTCGGCGACTATGAGCGCTCGGTTTTGCAGACTGTTGCAGAGGAAAAACCTGATTTGTTTCTTCTGCCCGGCGATTTCATTCAGACATTTACTCCGCAAGAGTGGGCGAACGAACGCGACCGGTTCAGACAAGCGTTCAAAGATTTGCACATCTCGCCAAAGTACGGAACGTTTGCGGTGCAAGGCAATGTCGATGACTTCTCGTGCTGGCAGCAATTGTTCGCGGACGTCCCTGGACACACATTCGAGCAGTCGGAGACAGTTTCTGCCGGACCGGTCGACATCACAGGTTTGAGTTTTTATGATGGCAGGAATTCCGAATTGAAACTCTACCCGAAGAAGCAGAGCAAAAAATTTCACATAGTAATGGCACACTACCCGGACTTTTGTCTCGGGAAAATTCCCGGAGATTTGCTGGTCGCCGGTCACTGCCACGGAGGGCAAGTTCAAATACCTTTCTTTGGTCCCTTGATGACGGCATCAAATGTGCCTAAGCAATGGATCAACGGCGATGTCGTGCAATTGCCTTCGGGCAGCAAACTGATAGTCTCTCGAGGCGTGGGCATGGAACGTCACAACGCTCCGCGTTTGCGATTCTTTTGCCGACCTCAATTGATCTTTGTTGATCTTTTGCCGGCGAAAATCAAACCGGCGGCAAAACCTGTAATATCGCCCGTGGTATCAACCTGGGAGAATTGGTCCGAGTATAC
>JADYYD010000329.1 GCA_020853845.1 Candidatus Melainabacteria bacterium | reverse complement strand
ATCAAATTCGGCAAGCATGCCCGACTGGATGGTGTCGGGTTGTCGCTTGACCCGGGCAATTCCGACATTATTTGTTCGCTCAACTGGAATCAAGAGCAATCAGAAGGGAAAGACAAGAAGACATTGGTGTACCTGCCGATGGTGGTCAGGCGTGACGGCGGACTTGTCTGGGTTGGAGATCGCCATCGACTTCCGGCAGAAACTGCAGTTGCCGCCTCGATTCCGAAGCATTTGATAGCCGGCGAGCAAGTCTGTCTCATTTTGCAAGTGATCGATTCGACAACAGGGCAGTTGATCGAGCCGACTAATGCGCCGCCTGAGAATCTAATGAAGGAAGTGCCTAAATCGCTTTTATTGACGCGCATTACTGTTCCAAAACCAGGTCCGGAACATACATCTGCCCCTCGGCACTTCAAATTGGTCAAAGAAACCGCACCGGAAATGGTGCGGGTATATGAAAACGCTGGAGCATTGCCGGAAGCGTTTCTGGTTTACGAAACCAGAGCGGTGGCGGATGTTCAATCTGCCCTGGTCGAGTTGATGAATCCTCAGTTCGAGCCGCGAAAAGAAGCATTGACAGAAGGAATTTCCGCACTCGATTCGAAAAACGGGGGGAAGGAAACGCTAACTGCCGCGAAGGTAAAACGTCCCAATGTGAATGAAGTGATCGTGGAACCAGATTGTCCGGACAAGGCGTTACTGGTTCTTACGGATGTCTTCTTTCCAGGATGGCGCGTTTTTGTCGATGGTAACGAGACGGAAATTTATCGCACCAATGCGATTTTCAGAGGCGTCAAACTCGATAAAGGCAGGCATATCGTGCGTTTTGTATATGATCCGCCGGAAGTGAAAGCGGGATTTTTGCTGTTCGCGCTGGGGATTGCAGCGGTAATTTTCCTTCTCCGGGCAGATCGCCCGAAAAAGGCACCCATTTGAGGATTGCGGCCTGAGGTTCAGCCGCTAAAATAGCAATAGGTACTGAAGAATTTATCTGGGTATCTATATAAGTATCAAGGCGTCCTTTTTTGTTGTTCAATTGGGCATTGCCCAAGTGAGTAAAAATCTTACTATGACCGGCGAAGATAGCCCCACAACCGAAGAACGGCTGCAAAGAGCCCTTTCTACATTCATAGAAATGGTCGGTGAAGAGCACCCGCACACGGTCATGGCAAAAATGAAATTGGGCGACCATTATTACGAAAACGCCCAATATCTGAAGTGCAAGCCGTATTACATCGCGGTTTTGGAAAAACATACTCAAATTTATGGTCCGGAAACCATCGAGGCAGCGATGGCTACTCATAAATTGGCGCTTCTGTATCATGCGCTCGAGCAGTACGACAAGGCAGAACCCTTATATATTGAGGCTCTTCGCGTTCTGAGAATAGAGCGCGGCGACTACCACCAGGATGTTCTGGTCGTTCTCAAAGACTACGCCACTATGCTTCAGATGATGAATCGCGATGAAGAGGCGCAAGAGCTGTTGAATTTCGCGCAGGATCACTTATCCGGGCGCTGGAAAACCATTCCGTATTCTCAATAATCGAAGTTTCAAAGAACTTGCGAGGAGTCTTGATTTTCGAGGCTGGTCAGCACCTCGATGATTTCTTCGTGGATTTTGCCGTTGGTGGCGAGAATATGCCCGGAGGAAATATCCAGAGGTCCGCCGGACAGGTTGGTCACTTTGCCTCCGGCTTCTTCAACAATAAGGCTGCCGGCGCCGATATCCCATGGTGCCAGCTTCATCTCCCAGAATCCGTCCAGGCGCCCGCAAGCGACATAGCAGAGATCCAGCGCCGCCGAGCCGTCACGCCTGACACCGTGTGTTTTGTCGGTCAGGGTCTTGAATTGCAAAATATTGGTTCTGACTGCTCTCATCGTGTCTGGAGGAAAGCCGGTAGCCAAAAGGCTTGTATTCAGGGTTTTGGCGTCGGAAACAAAAAGTTTCTCGTCATTTAACCAGGCTCCCTCGCCCGGCTCTGCCCAGAAAAGCTCATCGGTCATCGGGTTGTAGACAATGCCTAGAATGCGCCGCCCCTCTTCTTCCAGTCCTATGGAAACGGAAAAGAATGGATAGGTATGCGCGTAATTCGTTGTGCCGTCCAGAGGGTCTATAAGCCAGCGCCTTTTGGAAAGCTGTCCTTTGGTGAATCCGCTTTCTTCAGCGAGCACGTCGTCTTCAGGGAATTCATCGAGAATTATCGAAAAGATTTTTGCCTCGGAGGCCTTATCCACATCGGTAACGATGTTGTAAGCCGCCTTGTAATCGATAGTTCTGACATCGCCCAGTCTTTCTTTGAGAATTTTTCCGGCTTCAAGCGCGGCTCTTGTGGCGACTTTTCTTGCGTTTTTCACTGTAGAGAATTCCGTTGATGACAGGGCTTAGTTTACCTGAGGCTCAAAAAAGCCGATATAAGAAACATTAACCGGCACTGCTAGCCGCTTGACGATTATCCACGGCGGTAACTATGCTGGTAAACCTCGCTGCGTAAAAGGCAGCGCCCGTTACCTTGTCAGTATGAGTTTTGTTCAAATGCCCACCCAGCTTACGATTGCGGAAATTATTATTCTTCAGTGAGGCTGGCTGCAGGTTCAAAGTTTTGACTGCCGCCAGTTGCGCAAAACTGGCGGTTTGCTTATT
>JADYYD010000328.1 GCA_020853845.1 Candidatus Melainabacteria bacterium | reverse complement strand
GCATAAGACGTTGTCGGCACCATATTCAGTGCGAGCTACCAATGCGGGCAATGTTTCTTTGCCGATTTCCTGGGACGAATTGGATGACATCTATCCTACCGACTTCGATATTCGCACGGTCCCCGCAAGGCTTGAGCAAGTAGGCGACCTCTGGGAAAATATTCTCAATGAGAAGACAGATCTGCACAAAATCTTGCTGAAATAGGGACAAAACATACCGCGGCTGAGGGTAATCGCTTCCCCTTAGACTTATGCAATTTTTATTGAATTCTTTGCTCAGGCTCATATTCACGCCGTTTGATACACTACCCAAAATCGTGAGCCCTTACCAGAGTGTGAGTATGAACAGAGACATCTTCGTGGGAATCACAGCCTGCACATTGCTCTTGAGCTATTGTGAACCTTCTGCCTGCGCGCAGAATTCCTCGCCTGCACCGGCACCCTCTTTCTTTCAAATGGCTGGTCAGAAGCTTATGGAAGGTGCGCAAAAGAAAGTCATCCAGAATATGAGCCAGACAATTCAGCAGCAGCAAAATGTTCAGCAGAACGGCTCGCTGCCGCCATATTCGAGCGATCCTACTTCACTTTTATACGCCCAGACTGGAACTTCAAATGCTGCCAAGCAAGCCGCACCATGCCGCTCCTGGGTAAATCCCAATGAAAAACCGATTGCTGCCTTGCTTTGCATTCATGGTCTGGGTTTGCAGAGTAACTCTTATGAGTTCTTCGGCAAAGAGCAATCCAAGCGAGGACTGGCTGTATACGCTATTGATGTCCGTGGTTTCGGCGCCTGGATGAGCGCAAGAGGCAAAACGCAGGTCAATTTCAATGATTGCTTGACCGATATCAAGCAAGCCTGTGAGTCCATAAGAGCCGCCCATCCGGGCACTCCGCTCTACATCCTTGGAGAGTCTATGGGAGGCGCGATTGCCCTCAGGGCCGCATCGATGTACCCGGATTTGATTGATGGACTGATTTCTTCGGTGCCTGCCGGAGAGCGCTTCAATCAAGGCAAGACCAGTGCCAAGGTGTTTATGAACTTGCTCACCGGTTTCAATCTGGCAAATATTGGCGGCGATGTTCTCAATTCGGCGACGCAAAACCAGAAGCTGCGTGACAAGTGGCAACAAGATCCGCTTGCCAGGCTGAATCTGAGCCCACAGGAATTGATACAGTTCCAAGACTTTATGAACAGTAACCATGATGCGGCGAAAAGGGTAACCGATATGCCTGTGCTCTTTGTGCAGGGCAACGGCGATCAGCTTGTTAAGCCGGAAGGCACGTGGGAATTGTTCAATGACGTAGCAGCAAAAGATAAATCCTTCTTCGCTGTGCCGGGAGAGCATTTGATTTTTGAAGAGGCGCAAACTCAAGATGCCGGTCCGCGCACTCAGAACTTCCAGGTCATCTCGTCGTGGCTGACGACCAAAGTCGGGCGCAGACCGAGCCGTCGTGGAATGGCTTCGGAAATGCCTTCGGGAATGTCCTCGGGAATGCCCTCGGGAATGCCTGGCGGCATGTCGCGCTATTCCGGTGGTGGCATGTCTCGCTACCCTGGAAGCGACGGCGCCGGTCGTGCAATGGGTTGGGGCATCGATAGAATGCCGATTGATATGCACGGTTTGGAAGCGCAAGTACAGCTTCTGGACAACAATCAGGCTGGCGAGGCCATCGCTCAATTGGAGCAATTGAGAGCGCAGGACCCACGTAATGCGAGTGTAGCTGCCCTGCTGGGACGCGCATACATGGCAGTCAATCAGCCCGACAAAGCCGGCATGATGTTCCGTCGCGCCATGCGATTGAATCGTGGGAGCCAGGATCAAGCGAGGGCATTCAACTCTTATCTTCTGGGGATGAATGATTCTCAGCCCGGCAGCACATCAGGAAGTTGGTGGTCGCGCGGTGTTTCAGCCGCAATGCCGGCAACATCGAGAGGACGCGTCTATGCTTTCTATGCAAACTGGGCGGACCAGTGCAAAGGCATGAACGATACGTTGAGCCAGTTGTCTCAAACATATGGCAACAGGGTCGACATACAGCGTGTTGATATCGAAAATCCGATGTCCGAATCCTTGGTTGAACAATTCAAAATAGGTCCGATACCGACTGTGGTTTTCGTTGCACCCAACGGACAAGTGAAAAGCACCATCATCGGTGAATCCACTGCCACCAATTACGAAGCTGCACTAAGAGCGATTTCTCGCTGATAGTAAGCTTTCTAACGACGTGCTACCAGAGCCTTCGACAAAACCATGTCGAAGGCTTTGAGATATGAATCGGTCATTTTTTCTTTGCTGAACAAACGTGCAACGCGTTCGCGGCAAACTTGCGCTGTGATTTTTTCGATCTCGCAAAAACGTCCGACAAGTTCGTCGACTGTTTCGCCAATCACGCCGGTTTCGCCGTCGGAAATTACTTCCGGTGCGGCGCCGCGGCGGAAGGCCATGACCGGGGTTCCGCATGCGAGCGATTCGGAGAAAACAAGTCCGAATGGTTCTTCGAAATTGATCGGACATAGCGTGGCGACAGATGAATTGTAGAGCGCGACTTTTTGAGCGGTGGAAACTTCACCTACAAATTCGACGCCCGGCTCGCTAAGCATTGGTTTTACGAACTCGTTGAAATACTTCTCGTCATTGCGATCTACTTTGCCGGCAAGAACAATGGGCATGCCGAGTTTTCTCGCGATTTCAATCGCTTCTTTCGTACCTTTGTCGGCACACAATCTGCCGAGGAAAAGCAAATGCTTCCTCTGGGTTGTTTCACTGACTTCAAAATCATCAAGATTGATGCCATTGTATACGGTGGTTACATAATTGACCTTGTCCGGATAATTCAAGCGCTTGTACGCATCGCTTATCGAAATGAATTTCATCTTGCCGTAAGCAAAATAAATGTCTTTGCAGTAGTCGTAGAGCGGATTGTGGTTGGTCGTCACCACGGGAGTGCGGAAGTTGCTGAGGGCGGGAAGCGCCGCGTAACCCATGTGATTGTGAATGATGTCGAATTCGCCTTGCATCTCTTCCAGTTTGACGAGGGCCTTTATGTTGTACGCATGCCACCGTGTCGGAGCGATGTCGGAAGCTCGCAGCCCTTCAGGCGCGCATTCTATTAATCGACCTTCTGTTTGCGAATCGGCGCTGGCGAACAAAGTAACTTCATGTCCGCGTTTGATCAGCTCTTCAGTCAGTAAATTTACGACAAGCTCCGAACCGCCGTATCCTTTCGGAGGGACGCATTCTGCCAGGGGAGCCAGTTGAGCAATACGCATATTAACACCTCTATCACTTATCACTAATTTTCAACGATGACTTTCAAGTCGCCGTTTTTCCTCAAAATTTGGCAGCTTGTGTGACCGTTTACCGCATTGAATGCAATATCAAGTTCTGCATCACCGACTTTTAGATTGTGGAAGGTGACCTTTTCGAGCCATTCAGGAAGACAAGGCTCTTCGATGCGAAGTATTTTTCTATGCGCATCGGGCAGGAAATTGACGCAAGCGCTCAGCATTTGAAAAATGCTTCCTGCTGCCCATGCTTGCGGCGAGCAGGACACAGGGTAATCAATCGGGCTGCCCCAATTGGTGCGATCGAATCCGCAGACCAATTCCGGCAAGCGGAAATCTCTTTGATGCTGGGCGACTGCTGCCATTGCGCTCAGCAAGTAATGAGCATCACGAATGCGACCGATCTTTCTGAAGCCTTCAAGAATAATTGCATTGTCGTGAGGCCAGACAGAGCCATTGTGATAGCTCATAGGATTGTAATAAGACGCTTGCTTGGAGAGCGTTCTCAATCCCCAGCCGGAGTCCATATCCGGGGCCAGCATGCGGTCCGCCACTCGCTGAGCCATCTCGCCGTCCAGTATTCCAGCCCAGATGCAATGTCCCGCATTGGAGCTGAACACTTGCACTTGCTTGCCTTCTCCATCAAGTGCGAGCGCGGGAAACTCATGCTCGGGCATCCAAAAATCTCGTTTGAAATCGCGTTTCAATTTAGCGGCTTGTGCATGCAAGCGTTCTGCCAGCTCGTGTTTCTTAAGGTGTGTGGCAATTTCTGCAATGGCCAGACGAGCAGAATAAAGATACGCCTGAACTTCACAAAGAGAAATCGGCGGTTTGGCCAGTTCTCCATTGGCATGGCCAATGGAATTGCCTGAGTCTTTCCACCCCTGGTTTTCCAGCCCCTCCGGACTTTCACGAATGTATGAAATGTAGCCGGTCTTTTCACTGGCGCTGTCGAGCCAGGTGAGAGCCAGTTCGAGCTTCGGCCAGATGTTCATCGCGAACTTCATGTCGCCTGTCCATCTCAAATATCTGGCAACAAGCATGCACCAGAGAGCGGTAGCATCAACGGTGCCGTAATAGGGCGTATGCGGAATGGCTCCCAGTCTCGCCATCTCGCCGATGCGCAACTCGTGCATGATTTTTCCGGGACGTTCGGCGCGAAATTCATCGACTTTGGTGCCTTGATATTCGCCGAGAAGTTCAATACACTCGCGCGCCAGGTCCGGTCTATAGGGAAGCATCTGCATGCCTGTGATGGCGCTGTCTCTTCCAAACGGCGCTGAATACCAGGGAATTCCTGCTGCGATGCCGATGCCCTTCGGGGTCGGTTGCCGCAAAATATATAAATCTCGCAAACCCCTTTCAATCGAAAAATTGACGATTTCGTCCTCGGTCATTATTTGCGAGCCGTTGGATCTCCATAAAGCAAAACGTTTGTCTGCATCATCAAGCAGAGTTGCAAAATCGATCTCGGGGCGGGCGCGAAAAGGCATATCACCGTCGGTGCGCGTGTACATGAAAATTTGCAGATACCACGGAGTGCGGGGTGCCAAGCTCAGCTTGTAGCGCGCTTCTCCATCTACAATGCTGTCGGGAGCCGAGCCTCTGAATTCGATCATGGTTTCCAAAAGGCGTTCGTCCAGACCTCGATAAGCCAAAAAGAGGCGTTTGCCTTGTTTGTCTTTGCGCGGCAGCATGCGTTTTCCACGCTCAGACCTGTTGACTCCGCGTACTTCGAACATATCGGCAAAGTCGGATTGATACTTGATGCAAAAGTCGACGGTTATTTCGCTGGCACTGTAATTTTCGATGACGACGCGCTCAGACACCACATCCGACAACACAATCTGGCGTTGCAGCATCAAATTTTGCTGGGACAAACTGTTGGTTTGCGGATTTGTATAGAGAAAACTGCCGGCATAACCACGTTTTACATCGGCTGAAAGCAGCGACAGCTCGCTGCCGTCGACAGTGAAATTCCATTCGCTCAGGTAGCGCGTGTCGTAGTTGTAATAGCCGAAGCCAAGAGTGTTGCAGGCTGGAATGCGCGCTTCTTGATCCAGAACCATAAAATGGCTGCCGTTTTTGAGTATCAGGCGGGGGTGCGCGGCATCAGTAAGAACGAAGGGCATTCCCTGGCAAAGTGGGCGCGAGTCGACGACATATTCGTCTTCTTTATCAAAGGTGACAGGCTCGCTCTTCATTTTGTCCTTCATCAAACTTTTACCCAGGGACAGACCGGCGGGGGTTGCAAATGTTCCGGAATCGAGCCTAAAAAACCTCAAAACTATGCCTGGCGCTACCGCTGCCGCCTTTTCCTCGCCTCAGGCTCGAACCACTGGAAGCAGGTCTTCGGCGTTGGTGGTAGGTTTTTGGCAAGCGAAGTCCTTGCATATGTAAGCTGTCGGCTTGCCCGAGATGCAGTTTCTCAAATTAAAGAGCCTGTATGCATTTGTCGGCTTTGAAACAACGACCATCTGATTAGGGCGATAACCGTTGTGGGCGCAGAAAATCATCTCTTTCAAGTCATTGCCCACGTCCTGGCACACGATTGCCACTTCCTGGTCGGTGTGAACGAATAAATCGGCGGCACAAAGGAGATTTCCGAATTGGTCGGGCAGTTTGCGGAAAAAAGGAGCGTATAAAAGCAGCAAACTTTGAGCGCGATTTATATAAGGATCGTGACCGGTAATTCGATGCAGACGGACGAGATTCATCGTGGCGACCGATGTGCCGGAGGGCACTGCTCCGTCGAAGTGACTGCGTGGTCGAGTGACGAGCTGCTCGTGATCGTCGCTCGTATAATAGAGACCGCCCTCTTCTTTGTCGTTGAAGCGCTCAAGCATGACGTCGGTAAGCTGGCGGGCATTGGCAAGCCAGCGCTCATCAGGATCTGCCGAAGCCAGGTCGAGCAGGGCCTGAACGAAGAAGGCATAATCTTCCAGATATCCATTCAGTTTGGCTCTGCCTTTGCCGTACGTTCTAAGCAGGCGGCCGTCCTTAGTCAGTTTTTCCAGAATGAAAGAGGCGCATACTCGCGCTGTTTCAACATATTTCTCTTTGCCGGTGGCAACGTATGCAGCAACGTAAGCCGAGATCATCAAGCTGTTCCAACTGGTCAAGACTTTTTCATCGCGACCCGGTCTGATTCTTCGTTCGCGGGCGGCAAGCAGTTTTTCATTCAGGGGGCGCAGGCGCTCGAAGAGTGCATCGACGCTTATTGCGTAATCGCGCGCAATTTCCTCGGGAGTTTTGGCAAAATGCAGCACGCTCGAGCCGTGTTCGAAATTGCCGGTCTGAGTGACCCCATACACTTCGCACAGCCAGTCACCATCTGCGGTGCCGACAATTTCTTTGATCTGCGCGGGAGTGAAGACGTAAAACTTCCCTTCCACACCTTCGCTGTCTGCATCGAGGCTTGAATAAAATGCTCCCTCTTCCGTTTTCAGCTCTCGGTCTGTGAAGGACAAAATTCCTTCGGCGATGTCCAGCCAGTAGCGCCGCCCGAGCAGACGATAGCCATCGATGTAGGTCTGGCACATCAGTGCATTGTCGTACAACATTTTCTCGAAGTGCGGAATCAACCACTGACGGTCCACCGAATAACGTGCGAAACCACCGCCGATTTGATCGTAGATGCCACCCATCGCCATGCGGTCGAGCGTGGTGGTAACCAGCTCTTTATGCGCATCTTTGGCACTGGGCGATTTGTCCACCAGGTGATCGATGCAGCGCAGCGACAAATTGATATTGAATGTGTGCGGAAATTTCGGAGCGTTGCCGAAGCCGCCGAAGCGATGATCGAAAACATCCAACAAACGATCCGCCGCGTCCTGCAGGTATTCGCGCTTAATCGATTGAGTCGGCGCCAGCTTGCCCTCGCTGCGGGCATTGAGACTGTCGAGCATCTTCAAGTGTTCGGTGACGCTTCCCGAACTTTCTTCGACTTCGTGGCGACGTTCTCTCCATGCTTCAGACAGCGCCTGCAGCAATTGGGTAAAGGACGGCATGCCGTGGCGCGGTTCCTTGGGAAAATAGGTCCCACCGAAAAACGGCTTCAAATCAGGCGTCAGGAAAACAGTCATAGGCCAGCCGCCGTGACCGGTCATCAACTGGACGGCCTTCATGTAAATCTCATCGATGTCGGTGCGCTCTTCTCTGTCGACTTTGACATTGACGAAATTGGCATTCATCATTTGAGCCGTAGTTACATCCTCGAATGACTCGTGCTCCATGACGTGGCACCAGTGGCAGGCGGCGTAGCCGACGGAAAGAAGAATCGGTTTGTCTTCTTTACGCGCTCTGGCAATTGCTTCTTCACCCCAGGGATACCAATCGACCGGGTTGCGTGCGTGCTGCAAAAGGTAGGTGCTGGTCTCGTTGATAAGCCGATTCGCCCCGGCAACCGGTGCGTCTGCGCTCACAGCTTCTTCTCTTACGGCATTTTTCTTCGCCGCAGTCTTCTTAGCGTCCTTCTTCTTTTTCGAGGCGCCCACTTTCTTGCTCCTTCACCTTCGCGTATGCAACCAGTGTCGATTCTACTGCCTTTTCCCATGTGATTTCCTTAGCGGTTGTCATAGCCGCAGTGGAAAGGCGACACACTAGTTCACGGTCGTTCATCAAGCGGCCAATCAGGGCCGCCAGTTCATGGTGATCGAGATGATTTTTCAAGATGAGCGCATCTTCTCCGTGAGACAAAATCTCCGCCACGCCTGAAACAGAGCTGACTATAGGCACGAGCCCGCGCAGCATTCCCTGTATGGGCGACATCCCGAAAGGCTCGATTCGCGAAGGCAGAACAATGGCATCTGCCTGTTTGTAGACATTGTTCATGTCGTGCCGGAAGCCCAGATATTCGACTTCATTTTGCAAGCCCAGCCGGGCCAGCCGGAAAGAATCAAGCGGTTTTTTCGAAAGTCCGGCAATTAATAGTCGGCATGTCTTGCCTTCGGACTTCAGTTGCCTCAAGGCCTCGAAAAGCACGTCCAATCCCTTTTTTCGGAAACCTTTACCGACAAAAAGGAGTGTAAAGGTGCCGTCGACTTTGGATGAAGGGTTCTCATCCTGGCTGGCCAGTGACGCTCCGGGATAGGACACGACTGACGGCTTGGCGCCCAGTGAAAAGGTTCTGTAAAAGTCATCGCGGCAGGTTTTCGATGTGAAGTTGAGGCATTTTGCTGCTGCCGACAAATCGCGATCAACTTGATTGCGTGCCTTGTATGCGCCAGTGAATGCCACTTTGCCGTTGTTGAGCAGGCGTTCCCAGGTTTTGCCGACTTGAGAAAGCCTGAAGACGGTGTGATTGTGGAAAGTGGCAACATCTACCGGGTTGAGCGGATGATGCTGTGAATGAACTATATCGAACGGACCGGCGGCTTTGACTGCAGCCGATGTCACTTCCAGATAATGCTTGAGGCGGTCGGCTTTCGATGCTTTTTTGCTCGGCGGTTGGAAGAACTGGAATTTGAGGTTGGGGTGAGTGAGCTGGGACTGATTCTTTTCGCAAACCACGGTGACCAGGGCGCCGCGCTCCAGCAAACCCTCGACGATTTTGTGGCAATAAAGCTCCAACCCACCGGCGGGTGAAAACAACCTCGAGACCATGCAAACACGCAATCCCGCCGGATCTATGGCTGAGGCTGAGCGGGATTTAGTCTCGTCTGTAATT
>JADYYD010000327.1 GCA_020853845.1 Candidatus Melainabacteria bacterium | reverse complement strand
ATTCTCAAGGAGCAAACGCCGCCATGGCAACATCGGGATGGAATGCGCTCAGTTGTTGGGGTGCCAGTGTCTCTCGCATCGAACCACTTACGGGTGGAGTGGCCAACGATGTATGGAGCGTAAACCTAGAGGGGCAAATTGCGGTCGCTCGTTTGGGCAAACGCAGCGATGCGGATCTTGAATGGGAGACTAATCTGCTCTTGCATTTGGAGCGTGAAGGACTTTTTGTTCCGGTCCCGCTTCCAACGACCGACGGGCGACTCTTTGTAGATGGTCTTGTCGTGATGAAATTCATGGAGGGAGGTCAACCCGAGACAGAATCAGACTGGTGTCGCGTTGCTGAGACTCTCAGGCAACTTCATCGATTGACTGAGGGATGGCCTCAGCGTCCCGGCTGGCGATCGTCCAGCGACCTGCTGAATTGCCGGAAAGGAACGAAAGTAGACCTCAACGCCATGCCGCCCGAAGCAGTGGCTCGTTGCCGGGCTGCATGGAAGCGGCTTGTGGGGCGCAAGTCATGCGTGGTGCACGGCAATCCGAATAGCGCTGCCAATATTCGCATGACTGCTTCTCGAGTTGCGCTTATAGATTGGGATGAATCGCACGTCGACGTTCCCGCTCTGGACCTGGTCTTGCCCTACAACGCCGCTCGCCTCGACGACAGCGAACTGGATATTGCGTCGCAAGCCTCAGCCGCATGGGAAGCGGCAGTCTGCTGGGATGATGAATACTCGATCAAGCGTCTTGCCGATGTAAGAACGCTTTGATTTTTTTTCGCACAGACCTGTAACAGTCATATCCATTCTTGCGCGGCAAGTGCGGACACCCCATGGCTCTTTCCGATGGCAGCGCATCTACGTGCGGCTGGCGCCAGTGCGTGATCACTCGGCGTTCACTTTCAATTGCAAGAACAATTCTGTCTCGTATAAATTCTTCCGCATCGCGGCCGAAGTAGCTTGCTTCATGCGCTTGTTTCGCGATTTCGCGACCGATTCTATTGTTTTCCAGATCGCGGCGCCTGTCGCGCAAGTCTCTTTCTGAAACTCCGTCTTTGTCGAAAAACCATTCTGCGAATTCATTGGCTACGAAAAGTTTGTCTGCTAGAAAATCACCGAGTTCGAAGGCTGCCAGCGCAGATCCGTAAGTGTGTTGAAAACCATTGATCTTGTCGCGCCATACGTCGAATTGCATTGTTTTGTATTGCTGAACGAATGTGGCTGCCATGTAGGAATCGATCGTCGCAGGTTTGTTGAACTCTCTTTTCGAGGGGAAAATGTGCAGCATCAAATCTTTGCCCATCACCTCATGTTCCGCCGCCGAAACGCGCCACAAAATCGACAACACATACAGACCCGATAAAGCGCCGCACAAGAGCACCACTGCAAGTGCAAAGGCGGCAATTTTTTTTGGTTTCAATCTCAAAATGTCATCCTCATCAAAGCCTCGCGTCACAGGCTCTTTGCAAGCTTTCGTTTTGGCACGGATAAACCGACGCCCATAGAAGCATTTTGTGCCGCCGCTTTCGCTCGCTCAGATTACATTCAGGTCATTTTGCTGAAATCTCAATGAAAGAAGAAACCAGCGCGCCGGCGCTGGTCTCTCAATGATTTAACCCATGTTGATTGGGATTGCAGCCTACTTGGTGGGCTTGGCTGTTTCTGTGGCTTTGGAAGCATCAGCAGTGGTTGCGGCATCAGCAGCAGCTTTGGCATCGGATTTTGCTTCAGCTTTTGCTTTGTCTTTGCAGCAATCTTCAGCTTGTGCTTTCTCTTTCTTGCCACCGCAGCATCCTTCGCCGGCGACTGCCGGAAGGAGCGAGGTGCCAACGAAAGCGACAGCAGCCAAACTCAAAAGGCTTACATTGAATTTCTTCATGGATTTCTCCTTAGTGGTTAACCGCAGCAAGAGCTCGATTTGTGTGATTGACCTGTTCCTTCAACCTTGAGGTCTTTTTCGGCCCAGGTGTCGAAACCGCCGACGAGCTCTTTGACCTTGTAGCCCTTTTTAGCAAGCTCGAGAGCTGCTTTGGACGACAGGTGGCAAACGATGTCGTAGCAGTAGACCACGGTCGTTTTGTCCTTACTCAGTTTATCCAAGTTCTTGTCAAGTTCTTCAAACTTGAGGTTGATTGCGCCAGGAATGTGACCTTTCGCAAAGAGTTCGGGGGTGCGCAGGTCGACGATGGTGTAGTTTTCGCCATTTTCGATTGCCATTTTCAAGCCGATAGGACCGATTTCGTAAGCCAGTTTGGCTTCGAAATATGCTGCTGCATCAAGGATTCTGGTAGGTGATTCAACGGTCATAAACCCTCCTCACACGATGGACCGCATCGCGTTGGTGAAATAAAAAACTGCAACTGCCTACATGGTAGATTTTTACGGTGCAAAATTGCAAGTAGGCACCCAAATGTTGTGTAGTATGCAATTTGATACTGTGGATGCTTGCCCGCTAGCCGGTGCCTCAGTACCAGCGTTTGCCGTTGATAGTCAGTGCCGGCGTCGCCAGAGGCTCCGCTTCCAGCTTCAAATCGCTGAGCGATAATGGTACAAGATCGGATGAGATTTTGATCATCGCCGTGCAAGCTCGCTTGTCGATGGCATTCGTGGCGGTGATCCCTTCGAAGCTGAAACGGCGCTTTCCGGTCCCATCAATAATATGTGGCCAGACAGCGACCCGGATCGGGCATTGCATCAAACCCCAGTCAATCAGCTCAAGATCGACTTTTGCCGGGCCCGCGCAATCTATTGTTCCGGAAATCTTTAAACGCAGATGTGGCTTTTGCAGATAATCCGCCTTGATGGTGGCGCCGTGATAAGCCGCGTGTTCAGCTTTTCGTGGGTCGCGCGCCGGCAGTTTGTCTGTCCGTACATCTATATTGATTGGAATCGATTTCGTTTCCGGCAATGTTTTCGGTATGCCTTTATCCGCAACCAATAAGAACATGTGATATTGCCCTGTCTGATTGCCGAGCGAATTGGAAAGATCATTGTTTGAACTTTGCGAGTTGCTTGAACTTGTTCCAGCATCAAAGTTTGCTCGGCGAGTGCAAACGGCCTTCCTTACGGAATCCGGCATCTGCTCTTGCAGTCTGGGATCAAGAGTGCTCGGGTTGTTGCAGAGTTTGGTCGCCGAGAAAGTTCGAATCGATGGTGCAAAAACCGCGCCCGTTTGTTTAGTAGTGGCATCTGTTTTTTCTGCACTGCCTGTGGTGGCGCCTGTCAGGGCTGCGTGCGTTTTGCTTTCGCTGCCGGAAAGCGAGATTGTATTTTCCTCGCCAGGCTTGAGCATGCCCGCAGGAACTATAAAAACGCGCCACTGGTGAAGCCCGTCCGTGTCGCTGTTAAATATAAATCCGAAGGTGCGATAGTCATTGCACAGATCCGGATTGCCGGACAACTGCAA
Organism: Candidatus Melainabacteria bacterium; assembly: GCA_020853845.1. Lineage (GTDB taxonomy): Bacteria > Cyanobacteriota > Vampirovibrionia > Obscuribacterales > Obscuribacteraceae > QKMZ01. The sequence continues at coordinate 5,128 of JADYYD010000327.1, read as the reverse complement.
AAGTGAAATTGCCGCAGAGTCTACTTCTTTGCCATTTACTTTCAGTCTTGCTGCGCGCCAATCGCCACGAATATTCGCCAGTACCATAGCGCTGTCCCGCGCGCTGGCTGTGCTGTCTAGCTTGACCGTACGAGACAGTTCTTCCTTGCTGCTGAGTTTTGCCTGCCAATCGCATACGACATCTCTGCCCAATAATGAAGCTGCCAGAGTCAATGTCGTGCTCAGGTAAAAGAGCAAAAATGCCAACACTTTTGCAGTCGTGTTCGAGCGGCCGGCGCCAAGCAATGTGCGGACTGCAAGGAGCCAGCCTATAAACAGAAACAGCGCTCCCAGAGTAAGACAACTGGCTAACATTTCTGTAGAGCCGGATGCGAATAGCGATCGCCAGATTTCACCGTTCAAGCTGAATGCAATCATGATGAAACCAGCGGCAATGGCAAGTCTTACTGTTGCGAATTTCTTGAGCTTTTGGTTTCTGCCGCCCAGGCAGAAGATGGCGAAAAGCAAGAGACAGGGAATACTGGTGAAGCCGTAGCGGCTGTCTGCAACAAACGGAATGTAAGAGGCGTGCCCGCAAATAATCGCCAGCGCTCCAGTTGCGATCGCAAGAGAATTGAGTGAGGACGGTTCCGCATCGGCTAACGCAATGCCGTGACTATCGCTGGTGGAGCGCAAAGTCAGAGGCGTAGTTATGAACGCAAGCACTCCGAAAAGACCGAACAGTACCAGCGTTTGATGCAGGAAAACCTGCAAATTGACCGGGATTCCCAGGCAATCTGTTTTGAAGTCGTTCCACGGTGCCAAGAAAAGTCGCAGCGGCTTGCGCGCCATTCGTCCATAAAAATCACCCGGGTTCATTTTATAAAAAGCAGATGCAACAGCTCCCGGCCCATCGGCTTCGGAAAACATTGTCACCAGAGACGTGTCCTGCAAAGCCCCCCAGCCATCGGTTTCCGGATTGAGCCCGGTGGCCAGGTTGAACGTCGGCAACCGGCGCGGAAGCAAACAGAATTCACCTGTTGCAGTTTTGGTAAACATCAACCACGGTGTGAAAGCTACAGCCAGACCCAATGCGGCGGCCAGCAGAGACGCGATAAGAGTCCGCTTTTCCGCGTTTGCTAAAAACAAAATTGCGAAAACGGAAATGAGAACAAGCAATGCAGCGGGTGCCAGAGCCGCTTTTACAAGCATAAAGAGGGCGATGCACAATCCAAACGCAAACGCTGCAAGAGGGAACAGCTTGAGTTTTTCGCCCTCTCTTTTTTGGGCGATGAAACTGGACGAGAGCAAAGTTGCAGAGATAATCAGTACTGTGACTGTTTCTGTGAGAAACCTGCTCGCGCCCATGATCGCGGCAGGCCAGAGCGCGTAAACAATTCCCGCGCCCAAACCGATAAACCGACCACCCGTGAGTCTCCAGCCGGTCAAAGCCAAAATCGCTGCCGCCATTGCATGCATTATTGCTTGCAAAATCACAGGCCCGCGCATATCCAGAAGATTCGGTTCGCTGCCGGTCAATGCGAAAAAGGCGCTGCCGATGCACGGCAAGACCGGACCGTTCAAGATCAAGACTTCGCTCAAAGATTTGATGGAAATGATATGGTCAGCGCCGTTTCTGATGTCGTTTATGCATGAAAGAACGTTTTTCGAGGCCATCAAGTAGCCGCCCGAGTCGAAAACTGTTGCCAGCGCCATCACCGGCGGACGAAAGTTTTGCAGCAGAGCGGCGCCCAGAGCAACGGCAAAACAGAGAAAGGCAAATCCGAGCGCCAATCGCACCGAACGCCCGCCTGTGACAGACCCCTCACTCAGCACTGCAGATGGTGCTTCTGTCGCTGGGGAACTTTCGGTCATCGTCATTGATTACTGAGTGGAAGACAAAGCAGCAGTGAATGCGCGATCAAGTGCAAGTTCATCACTCAACAATTTGAAGAACTGCACGCCGCCCAGCCCGTTGAGGTGAACTGTGTCGGCAAAATGCTTTTGCTCAAAAGCATCCGCCTTATTCATGTCCAGAAAGCGCGCACCATTTTCTCTGGCCATTGCCGCAACCGTGTTTTTATACTGCTCGTAAAATCCAGCAGGCATGAGATTGACGTTGCCCGGTGTGAGCGGCATGTTTACCATCACCAACTGAATTCCTTGCTTCTTGCACAGACTCATCAGTTTGTTTAGATATGAAAGCTGGCTCTTGTAGGTTTTTTGCTTGATGTACGCATAGCGATGCCGGTATTCAGCGGTGTTGTCTCGAAACGGCTCGGCTTCTCTGCCGTATGGCCCGATGCGCAACTCGTTGCTTCCATTGTCGTCAGGAACATCCATGCGAGCTATTTGCCGCAGCATAAACGGCGTTTTGATCTCGGATTGGGTGTATGCGTCCTTGCCAAAAGGCGCCAGTGAGTATGCGAATTTGTGCTGCAAGCAGACCAGATCCGGCCGGTGCGACATGCTGTATATCGCTTTCTCAAGCCCGTATTGCATGAATTCGTTTGCCGAAGTTCTGGCTGACAAAGCGATATCGGAAAAATCGCTGAAGCGATCGAGATATTTGAAAGTTTCGGTACTGGCGGGGCTGGACAATGTGTTGTCGATTAGATCTCTGGGCGCAATGCCATAGACGATCACCTTCGGTTGTTTGTCGCCGACCAGCAAAGAACGCGCAATTAAGTATGCATCGGACGCCATTTGACCGGCGATGGCAAAGCTGAATGCACTGGGCTTTTGTCCGCTTTTTTGCGCGAGGTAATCTTCCATGCAACTGGAATGGAAGTGTTTGACCTCGTTGACAATTTCGTTCAGTTTGGTGGCGTCGCCGGCATGATGAGCCGTCATCATCAGACTGGACCCGAGCAAAACGATATCCGGAGCCTGCGGCTCTGCCAGATAACCCTTTGTCGTCCACCAGATGAGACTGCGTATCGGAGAATTGTGCGGATCGGTCAGGTGAAACGTTTTGTCTGCAACGCGAAAACCAGCATCTACAGCGAGGAACATCCCAAAACCGAGGATGGCAAAGCTGGATAACAAGACTTTCGAGATAGAAGTTTTACTGACCATCATTTATGAAGTTAGAACTGGAAGTAAATGAATTTGGGTGATTTGTCCGGAGAAAATACGAGGACCATCAGCATCAGTGCGCATACCCAGGCGGCTTTGACGACTTTAGGCGAACGCGCCACCCAATTGGTTTTGTCGATGTAGCCCATGACCACATGCGAGATTGCCAGGACCGGCAGAAGCAGGAAGATCGCCGGGTAGATAAGCGGATAGTTGATGCTGGGGAGATTCATGGCGGTCGCATAGGCTGGCATTGTGCCGAATACCGTGTCCATGAAGAAAAGTTTTTTGAGAATTTCTCCGGCAGTTGCCATCGTGTCTGCGCGGAAAAGAACCCAGCCGATGCAGACAACGTGGAAAGTGAAAAGCGTGGAGAGAGCGGTTCCTAATTTCGAATCGACGGCGTTGGAAACGAATGTGTATCCGTTGTCGCTGAGCCATTCGCGACCATCTTTGAACAGCTTGTGCAAGCCGAGCATGGCGCCGTGGAAGATACCCCATACAAGGAAATGGCCTGCCGCTCCGTGCCAGAGTCCGCCCAGCGCCATGGTGATCATCAAGTTGCGATAGACCTTCCATTTGGAAACACGCGATCCGCCGAGCGGAATAAAGAGGTAGTCGCGCAGCCAGGTTGATAGGGAGATATGCCAGCGATGCCAGAAATCAGCGATGTTTTTAGCCAGATATGGCAGATTGAAGTTGATCGGCACTTTGTAGCCGAAGAGCATTGCCGATCCTCTGGCTATGTCTGTGTAGCCGGAGAAGTCGAAGTAAATCTGGAATGCAAATGCGTAGGTGAAAAGCCAGAGATCCAGTCCCGTGAAAAGCTCCGGATGCTGGAAGCCACCTTGCACGAAGAAAGCCAGATTGTCGGCGATGAGGACTTTCTTGAACAAGCCCATGAGAATCAGAGAAACACCGGAGTCCAGATCTTTGACAGCGAATTTGGCCGGATTGAGAAACTGCGGAATAAAGTCCTGAAATCTCTTAATGGGTCCGGCAATTTGAGTGGGGAAGAAACTGGCGAAGAGTGCGAAGGCCATGAACGATTTGATGGGCGCACTGCCTCGATAAACGTCTACCACATAGTGAATGAATTCAAAAACGAAGAAAGAAATACCCAGCGGCAAGACTATGTCGAATGCCATTGCCGGCGGTGCCATGCCCAAAGGTTTGATGAGGGTGCCGAGGCTGTCGTTCAAGAAATATGCGTACTTGAAAAAACAGAGAGTGACGAGGTTTGCCGCAATCGCTGCTACCAGCCACGGCTTTTTGTTCTTCTCAGAGCGGGCAATGAAAAATCCGAAAAAGTAATTGGCGACAGTCAGCCCGAGAATAAGCAGGATGAAGATTGGGCGCCAGCTCATGTAAAAGACGTAGCTGGCAATCAAAAGTATAGGCACGCGGAACTTGACCGGGCTTACCCAGTACAGTGCGACCACTATGGGAAGAAAAATTGCGTAAGTCAGAGAATTGAAAAGCATCGGGAGCCTTTTGCGACCAGATATCCTGAGCCCAGAAACTTGTCAATAATACCGGGGATGGGTATTGCGGTCCTTAATCACAACCAAGCAAAAGACCCGGCGGTCTAAAATACCGAATACCGGGTCTTTCAAAGAATTGTCTTTACACGGGCTAAGGCAGGGGTTCCTCACAACCCCTGACGGTCTATATGGCCAGTGGGCACTCGGTTATCTCTTTCCACTTCCTGCTCAGCAGGTCGGTCAGAGCCTCGAGCGTATTGGTGATTCCGGAATCGTGTTCTTCGCTGCCGTTAATGCGGATTCTGGGTGTAGCATTTTCCTGGCTACAGGCCTCTACCAGTTCCACTGGGATGGGAAGGCGCTCTTCAGCGATCACCATCTCGAGAGTGTCGCGGACGCTGGAATACGAACTGCAGCCCGGCTTGTAAATGAGCTCTACCCGCATATGATGAAACCTCCTCTCTGTTGAAACTGTGACAAAGGGGATTCCGTGCGCCTCCGAGGAAGCTCACCAAAAATAAAGGAAACCTTAACGCCTTACTTGAGAGAAGTATAAGCGCAAATTATCAGTTGCCAATATTAATACT
>JADYYD010000326.1 GCA_020853845.1 Candidatus Melainabacteria bacterium | reverse complement strand
GATCTCGCAAGTGACAGCTCAACTCCAGGCCCGATCAGGATTAAGCGAGAACGACAAGTTCAAAAAGCGAAGCCATCAGGCTACCACAATGGCGTCGGGTCGCCAAGTAGAGAAGCGCGTGATGAGTATTATTTACTGGTCCCGGAAGAGCCGAAAACCGATGATGAGCTGGCCAGGCGCAAGCTCGAGGCGACTCAACTGCCAAAAATTTTAACCGTTTTGAAAACCGGCAATTTCAGCAAAGCGCAGCAGATGCTGAAAGAGCTGGCTCAGTCTATGCCGATAGACACGCAAAGCCGCAGTCTTTATGAGCGCCTGGCAAGAATGTGTGCCGATCGTATGGATGCCGAGGCATGGTATCGATATGACATCAAGGATATGAAACATACATCCTCCGCCCGGCAGCCTGCCGCAGAGCCCAGCCAGCCCGCGCCGCCGATCACCACTTCGTCCGTGCACAGCCTGCGAAAAGAAGCCTGGCTGCTGCTCACCGCCGGCAGCAGCGCCGACTGAAATCCCGCATCGCCTTCCTGCGGCTGTCAAACAGGTTATTTGTATATGCATAAGGGTACAGAGAAGGTATGCCCTAAAAGAAGGAACTGCGCTTTGTCTTGCTGGAAAGTAAGAAAATGAACGCCGAAGAACTCGATGAAGCTTGCTGGCCGATTTTCGAGAAGCTCATGATTGAGCTGGGCGACCGCTATCAAAATTGGCTTGTCGTCATCGAACCGACTTCTTCGGATTATTTTCTCGGGCAAGACGATCATGAAGTCCTGGCGCGTGCCCGAAAGAGGCATCCCCACGGATCGTTTTTCGCGTATCGCTTGAACAAAGATCCTGTTATCGACACGCTTTGAGTATGAATATGGTGGCATTCAGCGAAGAAGGCTCGACAAGCCTGTCAGAAAGAAAAAAGGTGGACAGATCGGTGCGCGGGCGCATTGACGAGTCGGGCAAAGTGCTTTTGCCGATCATTCTTGTTGCTTCAGATGGTCTGGAAATCGAAGTTGAAGCGCTGATCAATTTGCAGTTCGGTGGTGCGATCGTTATCCCCGAAGATCTGACGGCACCTCTGGGATGGCGCCGCCTGGGCGCCAGACGTGTGCAGAGCGGAAGCGAATGGGTGCGCATGAATCACTACATCGGCATGATGTCACTGGGCGGCGAATTGAAAAACGTTGTCGTGTTGGGCGGCGCAAAGGCTCATCCGGTGCTGGGTCAACGCTTGATGGCCGGACGGAAACTCACCGTCGATTTTCAACAGGGCACAGTGATTTTGGAATAGTTCCTTTGAATCAGCAGAGATGGTTTTCGTACGCATAACGAACGAGAGCCGCACGGCTGCTCAGGTTCAATTTCTTTCTCAATCGTGACACGTGCACTTCGGTTGTTCCTTCCGTAATGTGCAGCGCTTCGGCAATCTCTCTGTTCGATAGACCCTGAGCCACTTTTCTCAATACTTCTATTTCACGCGTGGAGAGTTTCACCCTCACCTTTTCGCGACTCTCTTGCCTTTCCGTTAAGTCACGAGTCGAATTGACGACCGAATTCAGTTGGGTGCAGAGGTCGGTCAGTTTGTTTATCGAATTACTCTGCGTTTCGAAATCTTGATAAAGTCTGGCTTGGCTGATGGCGATCGATAACTGGTTGGCGATTCTTGATAACAAGCTGATTTCCGCTTGCGTGAAAAGCCGCGAATCATCGCACTGATCGAGGTGCACCAATCCCATCAAACGACCGCGGTAGACCAGCGGCACCATGATCATGGACAAAATGCCGTGGTGGATCAAATCAGCTTTCACATCGGTTGCAAAAGCAAAGGTGTCCTCTTGCATAACCACCAGCGGACGGCGCTCTCCCACATCAAGAAGAAGATCGTGATAGCGCTGGAAAAGCACACTCTTTTCCGAAATAGCAGAAGCTTCCGGCACCGTAACCTGGCGCGCAATGCGCATAGCCGATGTAGGATCGGAAGAAAGACAAATGATGGCGCGTGATACTTTGAATTCATCAGCCAGACTCTGAGCGGCTCGATCTATGATCTCTTCGAGATCAAGCGAGCCGTGAATGTTCACGATTAAACGATTGAGAAGCGCCTCGTCCCTGGAGATCCGCTCCACGCGCTGATACATCTCGCGCAAATTTTCGAGCAGCAAAGCTCGCTGAATGTTCGTTGTGATCATTCGGGGAAGAAACTTGTGATACTCGGCGATTTTCGGCAGGTAATCGCTGGCGCCTGCCATCAAAACTTTCAGCGCTTTGTCCGGACTGTCTGCTGCAGTCATAGCAATAATCGGACAATTGGGATTGATCTGATGTATGTCACGAATCAAATCGTCGCCGCTCATGTCCGGCACTTCATAGTCCATGACTACCAGGTCGAAGTGATTCGTACTCATCACTTCCCTGACTTCTCCGCCGGTGGCTATACCCTTAACCCCATACAGAGGCGAGCCGGAAAGGATGGCATCCCGGCAAAGCTTGAGCTGTGCCTCGTTATTCTCGATAAGCAATACCAGACGCTCTCGTGTTTCCGCCATTTTTAGCGTCCTATTTCCCTTTAAGGCTCCTTATTGCGCCATCTGTGGGCTTCTCTATTCATTAATTGCTGTTTGAGCAACCCGCCGAAGATAGGGGAGGGGATAAACAATTATTGCCCAACCCATAAACTAAGGGTGGATCGAAACTGCTATAAAAGCAATAGTGCGGTTGTCAACTGCCGCGCCAATATATTTGACAGCGTGAAATCAATGCAGTTTTCGTCGTTCGAACCTCACAAAAGCCCCCCAAGATCCTCCGGTTTGACGTTTACGAATTGAATTCGCGAAGTCCGAAAAGAGCAGCCATCCCCTCCGGCTGCTCTTTTATTTGTAGACATACCTATAGATCGGTAGATCGGCAGATCGGTAGATCAGGAGATCAGAAGTTCACCAGTTCACCAGATCAATTGAGTGAATTTTATTTCTTGCCTTTGCCTGTCATTTTTACAGGCTGACGCCCACGCTGCACATATACGTTGATCAGCTCGTTGTAAGGAACGTCTTTCGCTTGCGAAAGGTCGCAAGAATAAGGCACTGCTTCGGGATTGAAGTCGATGCGCTGAGTCGGCTGGTTGTCGGTGCCGAAGAATTCTCCTGAAATCTCGAATTCGCCCTCTGGAAAGCTGGCAAATGTAGGGTTGATGAAATAACCCACCGGTTGTCCATGAGTAGAGAAAACTTGAACCTTGACTTCGGACATTTTTGGAAGACCTCCAGATGTCAGACGTATCAGATGTCTGCACGCTCCTTTTATAGTCGGAGCGCGGAATATTTTGGGAGATTTTTTTCGCGAGTAAGAAGAAAAATTCGTTAAAAAAAGGCCGCAAGACGTGGCCCTCCTCTTCCACTGTGGTTTAGTAGTGGAGAGAGCCGTAACGGATCTTACAGACAGGAAGCTATGAGGAGTTTGCCAAAATGTCCTACACCATAGTTGCTGACGTCTGCGAAGGAATTGGTGATTGTATTCCTGTATGTCCAGTAGAGTGCATCCACTGGGCAGAAGGCAAAACCAATACTAAGTCGACGAAGTACACCTACATTGACGACAGCACTTGCATTGATTGCGGTGCCTGTTTGTCGGTTTGCCCTATTGAAGGGGCAATCCTTGATGAGTGGAAGCCCGAGCTGCAAAAGCCCTAGCTTCTTTCTTCAAAATGTAAGAGAGCATCTCGCGCCCTTTCGAAAGATTGGGCGCGTTTTGATTTTCACCGCTAGGGTTTGTAATTGTGCGTTGCGCCGTTTTCAAAAAAAGCCGCGCCCATTTCCCGCATCTTATCCATGCGCGATTGCAAAAGAGCAGTCAGGCTGTCACTTTCAGCTTGCGACATTCCTTTTGGTATATCGATTGGATGTCCAAAAATGTAGACCATTGGTGTGCACCACCAGGGCGCCATAAAGTTGTCCCAGGAATCCATCCAGTAAGCTTGCCGCGCATGGGCGACAAAAGGAATGATTGGCAAACCGGTAATTTCAGCCAGTCTTACCAAACCGGGCTTGACTTCATAGCGCGGGCCGCGTGGTCCATCCACCATCATAGCCAGGCGGTTGTTGCCTTTGGCGGCTGTTTTCATTTCGAGCGCTCCGCGCACGCCCCCATGAGCCGGCGAGCCCCGCGCCGTTGAAAAGCCGATTTCCTTAAGGGCACGCGCAATAATTTCGCCGTCACGACTATTACTTATAAGTATTGTCAGTCGTCTGTTTGGTTTCAAACCGGGCAGACAGACCATTCGTCCGTGATAAATCGCGAATATTGCCGGTTTTGACCCGACTAAGCTTTCACTTTCTTTCGAGCCTTGATCGATTTCTTCCCAGATATTGTCAAGGTAAGGGCGGGTTTCGGGCGGGTAAAAAGCAGCGACCGGATAAGTAGAAGTTGAGAAAAGTGTCCCGGTTTTGCACACGCCGACCAGGACCGATCGCCTGAATCCGTCAAGCAATGGGTATTTCAGGAAGATATCCCGGAGCCGAATCTTCAAAGTGCTGATTATATCCTGCTTAAGAAGAAGGCATTAACGATACAAAAAAGGTCATAAAGCGCTCAAAAGCATGACTGGCGCATGCACTGTGATATTATCTACTACTGCCAAGAAATAGATCATAGGAAAAACACAAGAATACGGGTAGGTTGAACAGTCAATGGCACTTGTAGCAGAACACAAGATTGAAATCGTAGAGTCACACCGCCGCTCCGGCAAAGATACCGGATCGCCGGAAGTGCAAGTCGCGCTTCTTACTGAGCGCATCAATCAATTGACAGATCATTTGAGAACTCATCCCAAAGACTTCCATAGCCGTCGCGGCCTTCTGATGATGGTCGGCAAGCGCAGAAGACTTCTGCAGTATCTGAGCCGTGAAGCACACGATCGCTACAGAAGCCTGATCGAAAAGCTGGGATTGAGACGCTAGACTCTAAGAAGGCGAGCTTCAGGGCTCGCCCTTTTTTTCGCTTCGATTTCGTATATGGATACGCAGATCGAAACGATCAAGCCAATCTTTATCTCATGCATTTTCGGCGTCTGTTACACAGGCGGAATTTGCAAGCTTGTCAGCGAAAAAGAGCAATTAGAACAATTAGAAATCTCCACCAACCAATCGATCTGGCTTGCACAAGCCGGTCGAATTTTTGGCAATTAGAGTTTTAAACAGACGTAGAAGAAGAGAAGGAAAAGAAACATGGATGTACAGACACTTTCACCGAATGCAGTGAAGACTTTCGATATCGAAATTGACGGCAAGATCGTCACAATCAAAACCGGCAGAATGGCTAAACAAGCTACTGGGTCGGTAGAAATTTATTGCGGTGACACGATGCTTTTGGTGACAGCCACCGAAAGCAAGAATGTTCGCGAAGGAATCGATTATTTCCCTCTTCTTGTAGATTACGAAGAAAAACTCTACGCAGTCGGACGCATTCCCGGCAGTTTCGGACGCCGCGAAGGCAAAGCTCCCGACAAAGCAATTTTGATCAGCCGTCTTATCGACAGACCAATTCGCCCGCTTTTCGTCGAAGGCTACCGCAACGATGTGCAGATTGTGGCCACTGTTATGTCTGCAGATCAAGATAATCCGACGGACACTTACGCAATGTTGGGCGCCTCGGTTGCACTCAGTTTGGCAGGTTTGCCCTTCAACGGACCGATCGGCGCGGTAAGAGTTGGTCGCGTGGCAGGCAAGCTGATTGCCAATCCGACCTACTCCCAAATAGATGAATCGGACATCGACCTTGTCGTTGCCGGTACCGAAAATTCGATCATGATGGTCGAAGCGGGTGCCAAATTCGTAACCGAGAAGGACGTACTGGCTGCAATCGATTTTGCTCACCAGCACATCAAGCGTCAGGTTGAAGCAATCAACAAGTTCGTCCGCCAGTTGGGCATCGAGAAGAAGGCCTTCGAGGCGCCGGCGGAAATCACCGCCCTCAAGAATTTGATTCGTGAGAAGACCACCGATAAATTGAAAGAATCGATGCAAGGCGTCACCGACAAAGCAGTGAGAAGCGGGTTCATCGATGCCGCAAAACAAGCTGTAGTCGATGCGATTGCAGAGCTGCCCGAAGAAGATGAATTGAAAACAGTTTCGAACGGCAAAATCGCCGAGTACCTGGAATTGTACGAAGCAGAACTGATGCGTTCGCAAGTTCTCGACACAGGCAAGCGCGCAGACGGAAGACGCTGCGACGAGATTCGCCCCATCACCGTTGAAGCAGGCATTCTTCCTCGCACACACGGAACCGGACTGTTCACCCGCGGCACCACGCAAGCACTTTCGATTGCCACGCTCGGCATCGCCGGTGATGCGCAGAGATTAGATTCAATCGATCCGCAAACCGAAAAGAAATACATGCACCACTACAATTTCCCCGGCTTCTCGGTCGGTGAAGTTAAGCCTATGCGCGGACCCGGCAGAAGAGAAATCGGTCACGGTGCGCTTGCTGAGCGCGCCATCATTCCGGCGCTCCCCGAGCACGCTGATTTCCCTTACACCTTGCGTGTAGTTTCGGAAGTCATTGAATCGAACGGTTCGACCAGTATGGCTTCCACCTGCGGTTCTTCGCTGGCTCTTATGGACGCAGGCGTTCCGCTCAAAGAAACCATCGGCGGCATCGCCATGGGGCTGATTTTGGAAGGCGATCGTTTTGCGATTCTCTCGGACATTCAAGGTCTGGAAGATTTCCTCGGCGATATGGACTTCAAAGTCGCAGGCAGCAAAGAAGGCATCACCGCCTTGCAGATGGACATCAAGATTGAAGGCATCTCGCTGGACATCATGCGTGTCGCTCTGGATCAAGCCAAACGCGGACGCAACCACATCATCGAGAAGATGGAAGAAGTGCTTCCCAAAGCTCGCCCTGAATTGTCCAAGTGGGCTCCCAGAATCATTACGATTCACATCCACCCTGAGGATATCGGCACGGTCATCGGACCTGGCGGCAAGATGATTCGCAAGATTATCGAAGAGACCGGCGCCACCATCGACATCGAAGACGACGGCACAGTGCTCATCGGCAGCGTCGAGGCTGCCGGCGGCGAAGCGGCGCGCGACAAAATCCTCAATCTGGTCAAGCGTATCGAAGCCGGTCAGATCTATTGCGGTCGAGTCACCCGCATCATCCCTATGGGATGTTTTGTGGAACTGCTTCCCGGAAAGGAAGGTATGGTCCATATCTCGCAGCTTGAAAACCGCCGCGTAGAGAAGGTCGAAGATGTAGTTGCCATCGGCCAGCGCGTTATTGTGAAAGTCAGAGAAATCGACGATCGCAATCGCGTCAACTTGACCATGAAAGGTGTAAGCGACGAAGAACGCGCCGAGTGCGAAGCCAAAAATCCTACAATTTAGATGCCATCTAAAATAGGAT
>JADYYD010000325.1 GCA_020853845.1 Candidatus Melainabacteria bacterium | reverse complement strand
TGAATTTTGCGCGTTGAATTTTGACCTGGGCATTTTGCAAATACGCCCACGACCTCCCGTTAGAAAAATTTGAATTTTTCTTATCAGCAAATGGCGGAAACGAAAGCCCTGCAACGGTTTCAAGCAAAATGCTTTTTTGCGTTTCTGGGAACTCCCAAATCGATTGTCTGGCGAAGCATTTCGGGATTTTGGCGTTAGAAAAATTTGAATTTTTCTAACCACCTGCGCAAACGTACTAGCGCGAGATGCGGCCGCGAAAAAAAGGCAGCCATTAAACAATCGATTCAGAGAATTGCTTGAGGGATTGCTTGAGGGATTGCTTGAGAAATTGCTTGGGAAACCGCTTCAGAAATTGCTTCTGGCAGTTGATCTTCGGTTTGCTTTGCTTTCATTCGTTTGAGCCGTTCGCGCGCGGTGGCGGCGCAGTTTTGCAAAACGATCTCAGGTTTGGGCAGCCGTTCCATGATGCCATTCTCAATCTGGATCGAACCATCCCAGATTGTTCTGATTGGCACCACCTGTGATGGCTGACCGCTGGCGTAAATGAGCAAGCCGAAGTCTCCGTGATAGGCATTGATGAGCAAAACACCCGGCGCCTGAGTCGTGACGCAAACCCCGGTCACCAATTGTGAAAAGTGTTTGCCTGCCGAATTCGCAACAAGGCCCAAATACTCCGCATTGTCCGTAAATTGCCGGACGAATGTTTGCAGGGCATGCATATCGGCGGCGAGAATCAACTCGTGCATGTGTTCAATCATGGCGCGGTCCGCCGGATTGATGAGAGCTGAGATCTCGCCGCCAAGCACAGCCTTGGCGTGATTGAGAGTTTCAAACATGGGCGCTTCTGCCGTGTTCATGCGATGTCCTTCTATTTGTTTTGTTTATTTTTCAAACGATGCCGAACTTGAATCACGCATCATCATTCTGTGCCAACCCGGATCTTCACCCCATTTGAAAATCGGTTTGTGCAAAATGGGCTCGTCTCTCCAGTGTGGTTTGCCCCAAATCGGTTCGTCCCAGCGCGGTCGTCCTATGATTGGATCGTCCCAGCGTGGTCTTCCAATGATTGGTTCATCCCAGCGCGGTCTGTATGGGTCTGGTTTGAACGGATTGAGATCTTCCTTGCCGAATGTAGTGTCTCTCGTCACTTCATCGCCGATTTTTCCGAGTGCTTCTTTCGGATCGCCCGGTTCTACATCGCCGAAGACCATCTGCGGCGGAATAGACTTCGTCATTCCGATGATTACTCTTTCGGTTGTTTCACCGGTCTTCGGATTTATCTCCACGGCAGACTTATTGTCAGGGCTGTAGACGAGAACGTTTCCTCTTGATGTAAGCGTCATTTTTACATCAGAGCCGGACTCTTTCAAATGCTGGTTGATGTCTTTGAGATAGTCTTTCAGTTGATTCGGCGGGATGTCTTTGATGGCGTTCTGTAGCCCTTTTAAGTTGCCTTCCACAACCGATTCATGAATGTTCTTCATGCGGTCGCGATGTTCTCTGGGCACGAGCCTGTCTATGTGACTGCCCAATTTATCCTTGGCGTCTTCCTGGCGGTCTTCCCATTTGTTGAATAGGCATTTTACAAGTCCGCCCAGGTCGGACTCCGGGTTTTTCCAACCACCGGGTTTGTAGAGCATCTCGGTATCGCCGAGTTCCACCATGGTATTGGCGCCGTTTTGTTCTCTGGAACTAGTCGATCGTCCATACCTCTCAGCGGTGGTTTCATCTGAATTAGAGAATGATGAGCTGCGCAGTTTTTCTGCGGTACGCGCATCAAGGTCTTTGGCCTCCACGACGGAAGGCAATTCGTCATTTTGAAAACGAGCATCAATGGCTGTCATTGGCTGAACACCTCATTTAAGCCGAAAGGCTTTGGGCGGATAACGTCCGCGTGCGGGGTGTTGCGCGCGTAATTAGTTTTTATTTTCAGGGGACAATTAAGAGCGCAAACCCTGGGCGGTGGGTTGTGTTTGTTTATGGCGGAGTGAAGTAGGTAGTAAGTGGTCGCTTCGAATCGTATGCTTCGCAATTTGGATATGCAAGTGGGGAAAATACGTAGTCGGCGAGAATTTATTTGCTGGCAGCGCTTTCGCCTGCCAGGCCCTTTTTTAGTTTCCTTTTTCTTGATTTTAAAAAGAAAAAAGCACCGCCTGAGGATAGCGCGATAAGTACTATAGAACCAATAAGTATGTAGTTAGGCCGTTTCGCTGCCAGAGCGCTGTCCAAGTTTTTTACCTGGCTGCGTGCGAGTGATTCTTCGCCTGTTTCAACATATAGTTTGGCTTTCTCTTCCATCACAATGGATTTGTTTTCCGCATTGATTTTTTCAGCACGGTCGAAGTCTTCGAGCGCGTCTTTATACCGCTTGAGAAGCTTGAAACAAACACCGCGCGAAAGAAATGCGTCATCATCATTCGGATTCAGTTTCACCACTTGCGTGTAGTCATCGAGCGCTCCCTGGTAATCGCCGCTGCGTTGCCGGGCCAGGGCGCGGATCATATAAGAGCCCGCTTCATCGGGATTGCGTTTGACGATCTCAGAATAATCCTGCAGCGCTTCTTGAATTTTGCCGAGTTTCATATAGGCATTGGCGCGTTGATGATATTTCGACCAGTCGCCTGGATTTTGCCTTATAGCTTCAGTGAAGTCTTTTATTGCGACATCGTTTTTGCCTGATTCGCTGACCAATTCCGCTCGCAGCGTCAGAGCCGCAGTGTCGGTAGAATCTAGTTTTAAAGCCTGATTTAGATCTTCGATCGCCTCGCTCGTTCGTCCAAGTTCGGCTTCCGATTGAGCGCGCAAATAGTAGATATCGCCGATTGTTATTACAGCCATGTCTTCGCGCAAACCTTGATCGCGCAATCGTCCGGTTTCGCAAGTAAATCGATAGGCTGCCAATCTCGGCTTGGCATTGATGATGTTGGTGAAATCCTGAACGGCTTCGCGATGTTGATTGAGTTGCTGGTATGCGTCGCCGCGAAAGTAATAGAGAAACGTCGCTGTTGGAGTGTGTCTGATGGCATTGGAAAAATCCGCAGCCGCCTCCCAAAAGTCGCGCCGGTTGCCGTTGACGACGCCTCGAAAAAACCAGAAGTCTGAATTTTTCGGCATGTTTTTGATGGCTTGATCGACGGTGGTGACTGCATCGTTAAGCCGCGCCCACTCGCGAAACTTAATCGCTTTGTTCAGCAAATCGTACACCTGCAACAATTCCAAATCGGCGCTTGCCAGGTCGTTGCGGCGTACCATCTTGTACGCGCGAGCACGGTTGTCCAGAGCCCACAAGATAGAAGGGTCGAAAGGGTTGACTTGATAATAGTCGATCGCCTTGTCTGAATCCTCCAGTCCTTCTCTCACGCGGCGCAATTTGAAATTGCAGAATGCGCGAAAAGTGTAGGCGCGGAAGTTTTTCGGATTTATTTCTATGGCGCGAGTACTCGCTTCGAGTCCCTCTTTGTAGCGATCTTCCATCATCAAACCGCGCCCCAGCTCCGTCCAGGCATCGACGTCATCCGGTTTTTCTTTGACGGCTATTTCGAGGGTCTTGATGCTCTCTTTGAATTTGCGGTGGCCGAATTCGGCCATGCCACGTTCATAAGTCGTCAGTGTTCTTGCCAGGGCTGGAGCGGGGGCGAGAAGGCAAATCGCGGGCGCGGCGGCAAAAATGAGCAAAGGCGTCAGTGTATGGAAACAGACATAAGCGCGCGAAAGAAGAGGCGGTGTACGGCAAGAAACAAAAGCGCGCGAAAGAGGCGACGGCTGCCGCTTCTTTCTGTCCGATTTCTCTGTCATTGTCTGAATTTGTTCGAGTCTATTTTGTGAAAGCGATAGAGCCAACGCGGGCTGCCGCCCATTGCCTCCAGTGTCAGCTTATCAGGTCTCTTGTAGACGACGGTGGAACTGAGCGGGGCGAGGGTTTCTCTCAGAATTCCGGCAATCACTGGAAAAGCCAGGCGGTGTCCCAGTTCGCCTGAGACCAGGTCGGTTACGTCGATGAAGATTGTTTTTTCGCCGAACTCTCTGCCTAATTTAGGGTTTTGATTGATCCAGCGTCCCACGTCCGGGTCCATGTTGAATGCGTTGGGAAGTATAAGAGCGCTGGCATCGAGCGTTAACTGCGTCCAGAAAGAAGAGCCGAGCAGATCGGACTTCTGAGCGCGCATTGTGGGCGGGTCGATCGGTCGTCCGAGGCGCGGCTGCCTATGCAGAAGCTGAGATGTGATGAGCGGGGCGTCGCGGTCGGAGACAATAACGGTTACGCTTCTTTCGGCGGCAGCTTCGATGTCGTGTTTGCGTGCTTCGGCTGTGTGAAAGTCGATGTCGCCGCCGGAAAGGACGATGTTTCTGAAGCTCGCATTTTCGCCGCGATGCTGAAAACAATATTGAATGAGCGGGCGGTTGCCCATGCTGTGCGCCACCATATCTAGTGGCGAGGCCGGATTTTTTGCTGTCTTTATCGTATCGATAAACTCGAAAAATGCTGCTGTGCTCCATTCCAGATTGGCTTCATCTGCGGCGTATTCGGCTTTGTTGTTGAGGGACGGCCAACTGAAGCAGATTGGCAGCACTGCGGAATCACCTTTGCAGTCGAACTGATAGGCAATCATCGCTGCGTCTTTCATTGCTTTGTCGAAACTCTCGTCATATCCATGGATAAACACCATGATCGGTCCGCGCCAGTTTTTGACTTTGACCAGAAAATCCGGCATGCTGAGCCGATCTATGCGTTTCATTGGCGCTGCAAGCCAGTCGTGGTCGGTTGCCGCCATGGCAGTCTTGAAATTCTGAAAATTGGAAGCGGCCGGGAACGCGAGTGCCGATGCCGGTCTTTCGATTCGGCAGGTGCCGTATTCGAGCGAGCCGGCACCCATGTCGAGGTTTCTCCTGCTGCCGTAGTTCGGTTTCAGCGGGCTGCCGTCATTCGCTCTTGTGGTCACATATAGAACTTCGAAATTGCGCGCCCTGCTCAGCTCTGTTCCTGTCGGCGCTGGCTCTGACTTTGTCGGCGCGGGCTCTAGTTTTGCCGGCGCCGGCTCTGGCTTTTCCTCGCTCTGCGCATACGAAGCCGACGCATGCGAAAAGCAAACTAAGCCAGAGAGTGCCACGGACAACATTTTTGCCCGCTGTTTCTTGTTTCGCCGAGTCGTCTGTGCCATGTTTTTCGTGTCTCCCTTTTAGTTTCTCACTGGTGGCTTTGCAGGCGAGCCAGGTCTTATTCCACAGACTTGGTAAGTTGGGCGCCCTTGGTGGCGTTGTAGAGGGTTTTCTTGCGTTCCGATAGGACAACTGCATGCCGGTTGCGCACGAATGCGTTGCTGTCGATAAGCTTTTGCGTTTTCTCTAAGAACACCTCGGCGTTTTTAAAGTCTTTGAGAGCAATGCAGAGATCGGAGAGCGTCATAAAAAATGAGGCGTCATCAATAGGCGTGCCGTTTGTGTAATCGGCGGTTTTCGCCACCACCTCGTCCTTAAGTCGCTCGGCTTCTTTCGAATTTGTAGCAGCGATAATCTGTCCCAGTTGAACGCGTGCCAGACGCCGGTACTGAATCATTTCTGCGCTAGTGTTTGAACTGCTTTTCGCCAGAGCAATCGCTTCACGGTACATCGGTATTGCTTTGTCTTTTTGTCCGTTCTTGTGGTGTAGATTTGCCACTTGCAGTGTGGTGCTGATTAGTGAAAGTTTTCCTGGTATGTTCAACCTCTTACAGATTGCCAGTGCTCTCATTTTCAGGTTTAGCGCCTCGGATTTATTGCCCAGTTCCTGTTGCACATCAGCAAGATTATTCAAACAGCCAGCGGTCATAGTGCTGTTCTCGCCATCGCATTTGATTTGATATTCCAGTGCTCGTTTGCCATAGTCCTGAGCTTTGCCAGAATTGCGCGCGGCGCCTTCAATTTTTGAAAGTTGCATGCAGGCAGTGGCAATGGCTCTGTTTTTGTGACTGTTTTTCAATTTTTCTGCGTATTTTAGCGCCTCTTCGCCGAACTGGCGCGCCTGCGCAATTGAGTTGAGACGAAAGGCTGCCGTGCTGGAAATTTCCGCGCAGACGTAACGCTGATGGTCGTCGCCGATTTTGTCGTATATTTTTTTCGCTTCTGCGATTGAATCAGAGGCCTGCCTCCATTCGCCTGATTCAAGGAGCAATTCTGCTTTAGACAGGAATGTATATGCAATGAGCGATTTGTCCGGCAGATTTATGTGCAATCGAGAAATCGCATAATCGTAACGAGGCAGTGCTTCAGCCCTGTTACCGGTCAGATGTAAATTTCTGCTCTGCTCGATCCATCCTTGGTAATAAGGCAGATAGTCGTCGGTTAGTTTCAGCCTCTTCAGCATCGCTAGTTGGCGCTCTCTGAGCGGTATAGCCTCCGCTCTTCTGTCGAGCTTCTCTAGTTGAATCGCGGCTTCCTTGAGACAATCGGCATACCCGCGCGAGTCGGCGCTGTGCACTTGCTCCGCCAGAGCGCAGCCCTTTTGAGCAAGCCTGAGCGCTTCTTTCAGGTCACCATCCTGCGAAATCAGTCCCGCCAATTGTCCCAAATCGGCAATGGCAAAACTTGCATTTTCCAAAGTAGTAGGATCGGCCCTATCTACGCCTTCTTGAGGAATGTTTTCGAAGTTGGACAGGTCCTCTTTCAGAAGGGCTATCGCTCTGGCGCGATTGCCGAATGAGGCGGCATATGTGGCGGCATTCTCGAGGGAGGCTCGATATTCACTTTCTCTGATACCGAATGTGGTGCGAACTTTGGGCAGGAGAGCTAAGATTTTGTCTGCGGTTGCTTTATCAGGCTTGCGCATCATCTGGTCGTGCAGGGACTTCGAGAATTGCATCAGCTTCTTTCGCGCAGCGGTTCTTTCGGCTCTGGCGATGAAGCGCGGGTCATTTTTTTCTAACAAGCCATCTTCGTGCTCGATGGCGCGTGTTTCGCTACTGACCTGTTCGTCAAGCTTGCGCAGGCGCTCATCGGCCTGGGGTTCCATTGCTGAGCCCATTTTCTGCTCTAAAATCAGCGCTTTGCTGTAAAGCGTCCGCGCCGGGTCGAAAGTTCCTACTTCCATGAATGCATCAGCCCAGCGAAACAATGCTCTTCTTGCATGTTCATACATGCGCAGATCGTTTGAATTTTGCATTCCTGTGCGGCAGAATTCCTCTGCCTGGTAGCACGCCTCTCTGGTCAGGCTCTTCGCGCGCGAGTCGTTCTTCAGTTGCACTTCCACGTCAACGAGGTAATTGAGCGCGGCAAGTTTTACATATGAGTCTTTCTCGGCCTGGCGAATGCAATCCAGCAACTTTTTTTCGGCGTCTTTGTAATTTCCTGTAGCCACATCGAGCTTTGCCTGGGACATGAGACTTTCCAGCTCGCTTTTAGAAGGCGAGCCGCTGGGACCGCACGCAGAGAGCAAAAGAATGGCAAGGATAAGGGATGTGCGCTTCAGCAAATTTTCTCAGACACTTGAATGTTTCTCCTAGGCATACTTTTCTTGTGCCCAAATTCATTGTCCGTTTTTTGGCGCCGGTAGATAGGCGCGAACAATCGTCTTTCATGTACAAGTATTTTCCTGGGAATTCAATTGTTCCGATTTCTCAGAACCCAGCACTGCCAGGGTTTTTCGGGCTTTTGCCCTGTGGGTGTTCTGAAAAGTTTCAAAACGCTCACTGGTTAAGCGTTTTGGAGAAAATCACCAAGTATTTTCCCGGGAAAATACTTGTACATGCTGAAGCGAAAATTTTTGACTCTGCCCGGCACGAATTTTTGCGCCGTTTTTGCGAAAAACATTCCACTCACGATAAGGGTATATAAGATCAGTCGCGCGAGATTGAGCCATGCAAAAATCCAACGAAAAAGGAAAGAGCGAAGGCGAAAATACTGAATCTCGTTTGCAGAAAAGCGATGATAAGAAGGCACCTTTAGCCGGATTTGCCGATATGCTCGCTGCTGCTGAAATGGCAACGCACACGTCGTCGCGTCCGGAAATCCAGGTCGAACCTCCCACTGCGAAGGCGCCGGATGCACTCAAAGGCGCGGAAGTCAGATCGGCAGGCGATGCCGCTTCTTTGTCCACTGGCGAATTCGAAAAGCAACGCCAGCGTTTTTGGAAAGAAAATGGTGTCGAGTTGACCAAAACGGGCGATGGGCGTTACGAGTTTCGAATGCACGGCTATAAAGAAACGCTCTGCACATCGGATGCAACACCACAGGGACTGGAAGAAGCGCACAAAAGAATTGAGCAGATACGCCAGGCAAAGATTGCCGAACTTGGCAAAGTCTACGGAGCGAAATTTAGTGTGGATGGCGAAACTGCCGGCAAACAGGCTGTTTATGACAAGAAGAAAAATGACTGGTTTTACGGCGCCGAAGACGTAACCTGCCGCGCGCCGAAATTGCATGAACTGTTAGGAATCGAAGCGGCCTTGAAGGTTTCACAGCCAAGTGCGCACGGTGTGAAATTCTATTTGATGACAAAGCAACTGTACAAGAATTTCACTGAAATGGCTGACTATAGCTCGGTTCCACATGGCGGCAGCGATAAGAGAGCAAAACCTGGCGAGCCGGCCATCTTTCTGAATGCCAATTTGACCATGAATTACCCATCGACTGAGGCAGCCGCGAAAAACTGGATGAATAGCGACAGGCGTGGCACTTCACTGGAAGATACAATCTCGCATGAGCTGGTGCATCATTCGCAAAAGGTGATGAACTGGGAAACTTCCGAGAAGGGAGGAGCCAGGACTTTCGGCATGGAGATGTCTTCCCTGATGGGTTGGGTTACTGGAAATCCTCCGGAACGCAGAACAAATCTGTGGTTTTTAACTGATAAAGACGGCAACACCTGGAAACACGAACACATGGGCGGCAATGAATGGGTGCGAATGAAGGTTAACGGTCAGCCGCTCGACGAGCATGGAAACCCGTGTCCCTATGCCAAAGTTCAACGCATCACCAATGGCGACATGGTGGAAATAGCCAGGGTGCGTCCGGCCACGACCTACAACGATACTCCCCGAGAAGAATTTGCCGAGGGAATGACGCGGTTTCGCGATGGGCATCGCGCCGAGCTTTGGCAGAATAATCGCGTGCTCTACGGAATTTTGAAAGATGCTGATCAAAGGGAAATAAACAAGGCACATCCGCCCGGCAAGGACAAAAAGCCGTCACATATTCGCGCCGCCGACGGCACTATTGTCGCTAACACAGCGGCAGCACAAGCCGAGATCAAGAAGTTGGAAATCTAGACGCGGAGCTTGCTGCGATAACACATGAGTATCTTTCAAGACGAAAACGGCAAGGTTAGTGCGTTTGGGTTGACACCGGGACTGAGCACGGTAGAAGACATCGAAGAGAAATTCGGGCCCGCCCAAGAAGTCGAATATATCGAAGGCGCAAATCTCTACACTTTTTGCGACGGCGGTATTCAGGCGGCAAGACCTGATAATCACCTGTGCATCTCAACCTTGTGGATCAATGCGGATTGCCCATCGACGCAAGAGCTTCCGGAAACACTCGACGACTTGAAAAACATTTTTCACGATTTGAAAGTGCCTTTGAGACCCGAAGATGGTCTAATATTTGCAGAGCGCAAAGGCATTACGGTCGCCTGCG
Source organism: Candidatus Melainabacteria bacterium (assembly GCA_020853845.1). Taxonomy (GTDB): domain Bacteria; phylum Cyanobacteriota; class Vampirovibrionia; order Obscuribacterales; family Obscuribacteraceae; genus QKMZ01. The sequence continues at coordinate 17,610 of JADYYD010000325.1, read as the reverse complement.
ACATGACGAAAGAGTCTGGGAAGGTTCTATGGCTGCAACTCACACAACCAGAATGAGATTTATTGCGATCACTTGTCTTTTAGTTCTGGTTTTAAGTGCCAGTGCGTTTGGCGCCGAAAAAGCACAATCAAATTGGAATGCAGCAAAGGGTTGGAATGGTCTTGTCGTCGGCAAATCGACTCTGAATCAGGCTCGCACCAGGCTGGGTAAGCTTTTCAACACGGAGATGGTTGCAGGAACGAAGTGCTACAACTTCAAGAAAGCTAAGGTCAATGTCTTCGTCGATGAGAAGACAAAAGTAATCACCAAAATTTGGGTGTCAGGCGATTTAAAAGACCCAGCCGTTCCGAAAACAGTCAATGAAGCAATGAAAATGTTTGGCGAGCTAGGCAATAAAGGTCCGGACGGCAGCGGCGGAAACATTTATGAAAAGCCAGGCCTGTCGCTGCTTTCTGATCCTAAAGAAACTCAGGGCGGCATTGCCTGGATGGAATTTTCCAAGGTCAAGTGATTGAGTTTAGGAAAATTGTGTTCGCGTTCGGCGTTCTGAAGAAGTGATTGAAACCTGCTAGATTCTGCCGGTTTTCAAAATGTTTCTCTGCTTTTTCATGCGTTCTTCAAACGCTTTCAGGCTGTCTTTATGTTTTGCATAAATAGACTCTGCGTCATTCATCACGACTTTCGAATTGGCTCTGTCGTTGAGCAAAATACACAGTTCAGCCGTCATTATGCAGAGTGAAAGATCGCTGGCCGGCGTGTTCGTAAATGACGATTTATACACAGGCAAGATTTCTTTTTTTATCGACAGTGACTCTGCAGCGTTTTTCTTCGCCAGTGCAAGACAGCTTCCCAATGCGACTTTGCAATTTAGCAGCGCTTCTTTGTCTTCCGCGTTTTTTGCCCCGCTCAATGCGCGAATTGCTTCACGAAGATAATTCTCCGCGCCGTCATACTCCTTTCTTTTCATGTATTGCAGTGCCGCTTGAGTAAGAGTGCTCGCTAGTGGAGCCGGTTGTGGCGGATTAATTCGCCGACACACATCAATCGCCTGGCTGCGGCACTTCTTCTCGGCTTCCCAATCAGCGGTGCGGCCCAGTACTTGTGCCTTGAGATTGAGCAATGCGGCTGTGTATGCGGACAATTCATCGTTGCCGGAAAGCTGCCAGTCTATGGCGCGATCCAGGGTGCGCAGCGCTTCTTTGTCTTGTCCTAATTGAGTTTCTGCAGTGGCGCGTGTAAGCAGGGCTTGCACCATCACTTGTTTTTGCCCTAGATCTCCCTCTTTGCGCAGCATGTCCTCTGCGCATTTGCTGTACTCGATCGCATCTTGAAGATGATTTCTCGAACAAACTTGGAAGAGCAATGTGTAGCAATTCAACAGCGCTCTTTTGTTTTTGTATTTCCGGCAATGAGGCAGTGCGTCCACCAGCACTTGACGCGCCTTTTCGTACTTTCCGTTTTTGATAAGTTCGCCTGCATGCTCCAAGAACGATGGAACAATGTTGCTTTCGCCTTTTACTGTTTTTTTGACTTCCAGGATTTTATCCGCAACAGTTTCTGCTTCTGCATTCATGCCTGCAGCAAGCAAATCGAGCTTGTAAAAGTGAAGAAGGTCCGCGTAAGACATGGGAATGTCGTGTGCCTTTTTGAACATTTCCAGATGCTTCTTACGAAATGGCAGCGCGGCAGTTCTCTGGTTGTTGTACTCGAGAGCCAGAGCCATGCAGCCAAAATATTCAAGTTGAAGCGGGGAATTTTCTCTAATTACTTTAGGCGCTAAAGTCTCCACGTTCTTACATAGCTCAAGCATTTCTTTGTAGCGTTTTTGCTTGAACCTGATTTCAGCCATGATCAGCAAATCTTGAGTGTTGAAGGTAGCGTTCTCGACGGCTTCCGGGATGGCGGCTTCCAGAGCAGCCGGCGTAAAAGCGCTAAATTCCTTCATGTCGGCTTCGACCAGCGGTATGCCAAGCTCGAAGTTTTCGCGAACAATCAAGGCGTTGATTACTTCTCTGTAGCTGCGTCGATACTCATCTTCTCGTGGCCCAAAAATTGTTCGCAGTTGAGAGAGCAGTTCGACGGCTTTTCGCGCGAGTGCAACGTCGCCGCCGTTCAGGTAGTCGGCGCTGGCCTTGGAAACCGACACCATCATGAGATGCCTATCCCGAGCTCGTTGCGCGGCGGCTGGTCCGCGAAGACTATCAGTGAATCTGTTTGCTGAAAGGCGCGTGACGATTTCGTCGTTCTCGGATTTAGCCTGCTTGTCCAGCTCGTGTATTCTCTCTTTCGCCGTTGTTTCAGCAGCCGATTTTAGCGGGAATGTTTTTTCCAACTCGGCTGCTTGTTCGTAAAGCTTGCGCGCGGAGATGAAATTGCCGTCCTCGTAGAGCCAGTCGGCAAGCCGCATTAGCGCCAGATGGCGCTCTTGAGCAAGCTGAAGTTTCTCTTCTTCGGATGTCTTTTTGTCACTCTTTCCATCACTTTTCTCAGCCAGAGTGGCTGCCTGATTCATGTAGATTTTCGACCTGGTCGGGCTGTTCAGCTTCTTTTCCAGCTCGGTCAAACGATTTACAGAAGCCAGTTGGTAATACTTGGAACCTGTTTCCAGACTGGAAGAAATACAGGCTAGATAATACTGTTCGGCGAGTTTGAAACCACCGGCAGCCTCTTCCTCTTGCGCTTTGCGAAAGATGACGCCGGTCTGGTCGTTTGACTGCGTGCAACCGGATAGAAAAGCTGCCGTGCCTATCAACACAGCCAGAAAGTTTTGCCTTTGCTCGCTAAAAGAGAACATGGTCAGAATGCAACCCCGGATATCAAAGATATTCCCCGCAATTGAGGCAGAGTTTGGGCATAGCTTGAGGAGGGTTTGCGCTGAATTTTTCGGGTTCTTCACTTGGTGGGGTTTGAGTTGCTCACTATAACAAATAGTATAAATGGGCGAAAAAAGCAGAGCGCGAAAGTCCTTCACTTGTTTCCAAGCAAAGTCCTTTTATTTCGCACTCTGCCAAAAGGCTCATCGCCTTTTATCCCGTTAGCTTCTGGCTAATTGGGGTCGTTATCTTGTGCCGATCTGTCGGTTATGCCGCCGAACTGTCGATGCTAACGACGAATCGATGCTACGACGAATCGAAGCAGCGACGAGTCGATTACCGGCGAGTCGGCAGAACGTACTCCAGCAAGCCCACGATGGCCCACACGAAGATGAAGCTCGTGAGGGTGTAGGGGTTGCCGATCAGCGCGAAGCCGATGGCGAACATCGCGGTGAAGACGAAGCTGCCGAGAGCGGCGCCGGCGAGCTTCTGGGTGCTCGGATTGGCGATGTTCGGGACGCCGAACATGTTGAGCACGAGCTGCTTCACCATGCCGGACGTGAACGCAACGACGAAGATGACCAGAATGGTCGGGAGGAAATTCGCGAAAGACAAGGTATCCATGGTAGTGTCCTCTTCCGAATGTGAGCCCTGATGGCTCGTTTCGGTTTTTAACTGCGGTTGACAGCACGAAAGAGGAACGCTCTGCAATTGCAGAGCGTTCCGGCACAAGAATTACTTCTTGTACATCGCTTCGATTTCGGCCTTGTAGCGCTTCATCGCCTCTTCGGCGCGAATCTTCAAGGTCGGCGTCAGAAGCCCGTTGGCGACAGTCGCTTCGACAGGGAGGATGGTGACTTTCTTCACCGTCTCCCAGCGCTGCAACTTCGCGTTGGCGGTCTCCTTCGCCTGCTCGACCAGCTTCACGATCTCGGGGTGAGTCGCGAAGAACGCAGCGGCGCCCTCACCGGTCGGAGCAGTGATGCCCTTGGCCTTGAGGTAGTCGCGCGCGGTGAGCTGGTTGAGGAAGATGAGGGCGGAGACGTAGGGCAGCGCGTCGCCGATCGGGACCATGAAGCCCACGATCGACTCACCGTCGAACGCCTTCTCGACGTCGTCCGGCGAAACGTACTTGCCCTGGTCCGTCTTGAACTGGCGCTTGGCGCGGCCGCGGATGGCGACGTAGCCGCCGTCCAGGAGCTGAACGACGTCACCCGAGCAGAAGTAGCCTTCCGCGTCGAACGACTTGGCGTTCTCCTCCGGCAAGCCGAGATAGCCGCCGAAGATGGGACCGTGCTCGTAGCGGTTCTTCATCCAGAGCACGCCCTTGTTGGGGACGTCCAGATCCTGCTCGCGCGGGACGATCTTGATGAGAACGTTGTCGATCACCTTACCGACGGTGCCGACCTTGTTGGCCTCGGGAGTGTTGACGATGACGCCGCCGGAGGTTTCGGTCATGCCGTAACCTTCCAGAAGGCGGATGCCGACGAGGTTGAAGAAGTTCAGGATGTCGGGCGAGATGGCAGCGCCACCGGACATGACGATGCGCAAGCGCCCGCCCATGCCGGCTCGCACCTTCTTGAACACCAGCGTGTCGGCCAGCCAGCGGCAGAAGCCCGGCTTGTCCTGCTTCAGTGCCCAAGAGACAAGCTTCGCCTTGATGCCGGTTTCGGCAAAGAGCTTCTTGTCGATCTTGTCCTTCATCTTGCGCCACACAGCCGGCACGCCGATGAGCATGGTCGGCTTCACGAGCGGCAGGACATCACCCATCTCTTCGGGAGAGCAGTAGGCTGACGGAATGCCGTTCCACAGCGTGAGCGCGTTGCCGTCCACTCGCTCATAGACGTGAGCAAGAGGCAAGTAACTGAGAGCGACGTCTTCCTCGGTGAACTGGAAGGCGGTTTCACTCAGGGTCTCGCAGGCTGTGGCGATGTTGCCGTGCGACAGCAGCACGCCCTTGGGCCGCCCGGTCGAGCCGGAAGTGTAGATGATAGTGGCCGGATCGCTGCGAGTGATCGAAGCGAGTTCGCTGGCCAGAAGCGAATTGCGATCGCCGTCCTTCACCGCGCGCTCGATGTCGAGCAACTGGTTGCGAGTCAGGATCGAGAACTCCTTCTGACTGGGGGCGATTGCCTCGTAGTCGGAAAGATTGGCGATCGGCTCGGAGAGGAGGAACCGCTTCACCGGCGCATCCGGAGCGGCTTTGGCAAGCTGCTCGGAGCTGTCCGCGAAGAGGAACGTGGCGCCCGAATTGGCAAGGATGTAGTCGACAGCCTCACCGTTCGAGTTGGGATAGATGGGAACCGTTACGCCGCCCAGAGTCTGAACCGCAAGATCGGTCCAAACCCACTCAGGGCGATTCCACGAGAGAATTGCCGCTTTGTCGCCGCGCTTGAAGCCGCATTGGCGAAGGAACGTGACGATTTCCGCAACGAGAATACCGGCGTCCATGTGCGAGAGAGCGACATACGCTTCACGTTTCGGGAAGTACACATGCGGGGCATGCATCGGACCACCGCCAATCAGGATGGGCTCCTGAACAGGGCGACGATTCTTTACCAGAAAAGCGGGACGGTTCGGCTTCTCAAAGACGTGGCGCCAGAAGCGCTGAATCAGAGTTTCTTGAGTTGCCATTTATAACTCCTATGGGTGCGACCAAACTGCACGCGTGCGAGGAAATCGCATGGGTGCAGGTAAGCCGCTTTGAGCTCAGGAGTATCTGAGCTGTGGCAGAGGTGATTGAAACAAGACCCGGAAACCGCATCAGAAGCCGATCCGACAGTGAATCAGGATTGCATCCAACCCTGGTGTTCTGCAGCGCTCGTGAAAAGCGCGTGAGGAAACGGGGAAAGTGCGGAGGCTTTGTGAATTAGAAGCCGGGTGTGCTTATTGGTGTTGCAAGAAATTAGGCACTAACACTACAAATTCTTTTCGCGCTAACTCAAGCGTTCAAGAAGAAGAACTTGCTTATGGTCTGCGCACGTATTCAGGCTCTTTGTCTTTCCTGAACAAAGAAAAGAGCCATAACTGGCGATTCGCTAGCAAAGCGGCGTTAGCTGTGATCGACCATAACGAAGCTCGGCCTAATGTAAGCGGACTCGCTTCTTTACTACCTCTTGGTGGTTTCTTGACAAGTAATTGTCATGAGGTGTGTGGTATCACTGGCGGAGCTATAGCAAACGGTAAATTTGCTGAATTTTGCCTGTTTTGATCCCGATGCAAAGAGGGTGTTCTCACCAGTTCTAGTTGTCATGCTCTTGGCTTCTTTGGTGTTTATTCAAAGTTCGATCCGTGTGCGCTAATCACAAACTCAACTTAACTCCAGCTACAGAATGAGATTTTCTCAGTAAAAAGCTCCAAGAAGGCGGTTGTTATTACACCTTCAAGCTTTCTAGATTGCACGAGTTACTTTGTTTTCTTCTTTTTTCCGTTCTTCACCTCTAACCCACCAAATTTCTCTCTGTTCTTTCTGTCTCGGTTTCACGCCTGCCTTTTCTGGCTGGCGAAATGACAGGCCGTCTCTCAAACAGAAGTGTCCACCCTGCTCTGGTGCGGACATCGGCCTCTACATTGGAGCGCACCATGACTACGCACAATAATGACTCTGGTGCTCGCAACCTCGATACGCCGTCACTGCATCTTGTCTGTGGCAGCGGCGGGTCGCGGGCTATCCTCGCCGGGACTGGCGCTGTCTTGGCCCTCAACGTCGCAGGGCACAAGAAGTTCCACTCCGTCGGCGGCATCAGCGGCGGTTCCATCCCCACCGCCCTTCTAGCTCTCGGTATGGACGCCAAGGAACTGACCCATCTGGCTCTGGACCTTGATTTCGCCGAGAAACTAACTCGCCACTCCGGTATTCTCAAAATCATCTTCGCCTACTTCATGCAACGCCGGTACGAGAAAACTCGTCCGGTGAAGGGCGTCATGAGTTCTGAGAAGCTCGGCACTTTCCTCGAAGATCTCGCGCGCAAGGCGGGTGACAACGTCACTGCATCCGGCTGGCCCAAGGGCTACTGGACGATGGCTGTCGCCGGTCGTTCGCGTTATGTCTTCACCGACCGCGGCATCTTCGAGCACAAGGAAGATGGCAACATCGTCCAGCTCTCGGACCAGCCCGGCCCGCTCGGCATCGCCGTGCGCGGCAGTTGCGCTGTCCCGGGTGTGATCGACGCCGTGCCTTTCGAGGACGTGCTTCTGCATGACGGTGCACTGGGTCCGGAAGGGCGTTGCCCTGTCGGTCTCGTGCAGACCTTCTTCGGTGCTTCCCGCAACCGTGTTGTGGCGATGGACGTCGGCGATGATTCGTCGAAGTGGTCGCGCCGCATCTACAAGTTGTGGAAGACCATCTGTGGTGACGAGTGCATTCCGCCGGATCAGGCAGACCTGACTCCGGAGGGCGGCCTGATCATCGCAACGCCTTCGGCTATGAACTTCCGTTCGCTTCAGTTCACGCTCACGCGCGACCAGAAGTGGCAAGCGGTCATGGCCGGTTTCATGGGTTCGCTGCCGGCACTTTCTGCCGCCGGCGTGCTCGAGGGCGACAACCTGGCGCGGGCGAACGAGATCGCCGAGCGCTTCAAGGAGATCCAGTTCGTTTGCACTGATGCTGAGGAGGGCGTGCTTGCGGGCATGACCGACGAGCTGATGAGCAAGCACGGGCTGTACTAAGAGAAGAGCTTCGGCTCTCTGCAAACGCTCACCAAGGCGATCTCGTTACTGCTAAAGTGAACCTGTCGAGCGAATTCTTCGCTTGGCAAACCATGCGGGAGGGCGCTCGGCGACTCGTTGTCACCGCCGCCCTCCTGCAGAGTCGACTAGGAGAAAAACTATGAAGGCTAAGAAAAATGCCTGGCTCATCTCTGGTGTCAGGACTCCGATTGGCTCGTTCGGTAAGTCTCTTCGGTCGGTCACGGTCGATAAGCTCGCCGCGCATGTGATCAAGGGCGCGCTGCGCCGGTCTCACGTGAACCCGTCCATGTTGGACGCGGTGATCATGGGGCACGGCTACCAGTCGTCCTACACGCCCAACACTGGTCGTGTCTCTGCGCAGCTCGCGGGCGTTCCCGACTCTGTCCCTGCTGTGACTGTTCAGCGTCAGTGTGGCTCCGGTATGGAAGCCGCCAACAACGCCGCTGAGAAGATCTGGCTGGGCAAGGCTGACCTCGTGCTTGCCGTCGGCGCCGAGTCCATGTCCACCATCCCTTACCAGATGCCCGGCAACTTGCGATGGGAAGGTCCCGTCGTGAAGTGGCTCAGCAAGTGGATCAAGCCGCAAGGTCCGCGTCCCGTCATCGGGCTCGCCGACAACGGTCTGGCTCCGCTCAAGCTGATCTGGGACATGAAGACCGTCTACATGTCCGGCACCGCTCAGCGCCTGGCCAACACCTACCAGATTGCGCGCGCCGACGCCGACGCTTACGCGTTCCGCTCTCAGGAGCTGGCTCATCGCGCCATCACTTCCGGTCGCTTCGATGTGGAAATCGAGCCCATCGAGACCGGACGCGGCTTCTTCAGCCGTGACGAACACGCTCGCGGCGTCAAGTCCGAGCAGAATCCCGGTGGCACGACCGTCGAGAAGCTCAACAGCCTGGGCGGAGTTCTGAAGACCCAGGACATCACAGCCGGCAACAGCTCCGGTATCAACGATGGTGCCTGCGCGCTGATGATCGCGTCGGACGAGAAGGTTGCCGAGCTTGGCGTCGAGCCGCTCGCCCTGCTCGTCGACCATGCGGTCGCCGGCGTCGACCACGAGCAGATGGGCATTGGTCCGGTGGAAGCCATCAACAAGCTTCTGGCCGCGAACAACCTCACCATCGCCGACATCGACCTGATCGAGATCAACGAAGCCTTCGCCGCCCAGTATCTGGCCTGCGAAAAGCTGCTTGGTCTGGACCGCAACAAGGTCAACGTGAACGGCGGCGCCATCGCCCTCGGTCACCCGATCGGCATGTCCGGTGCTCGTGTTCTTCTGACGCTCGCTCACGAGCTCAAGCGTCAGGGCAAGAAGCGCGGCATCGCTGCGCTCTGCATCGGCGGCGGGATGGGCATCGCAACGCTCATCGAGAACCCGTCGGTTTGATTCAACTCTGTTCCCAAATCCCAAGTTCCAAACAATAACGAGGAACCTATGACAAAGCCTGCTGTGACCATGAAGATGCTCAACAGCGGCGTGGCGTTGGTGACCCTGGACCTGCCGGACAGCAAGTACAACTTGCTGTCCGAGCGGGTGCTCCGGGACCTGATCGTATGTCTCGATCAGGCCGCCAGCGACAAAGCCGTGAAGGGCATGGTTATCCACTCCGGTAAGCCCGATAACTTCGTTTTCGGCGCTAACATCGAGGAAATTCAGGCGGTCCAGAATCAGACCGCCAAGGCCGCTTATGACGCGAGCAACGTCGGCAAGGAGATTTTCGACAAGATCGAAAAGATGCCTTTCCGCGTCGTCGTCGCCATCAACGGCATCTGTCTGGGCGGCGGCACCGAGATGTCGCTGGCCTGCCACTACCGCATCGCTTCCAATCATCCGAAGACCGCCATCGGTCTGCCGGAAGTGAAGCTCGGATTCATCCCCGGCTGGGGCGGCACCGTTCGCCTGCCTCGCCTCATCGGACTTCCCTCCGCGGTGCTTCCGCCTCTGCCGTTCCTGCCCAAGGGCATCGGCTGGGGTGGCTTGCTGACCGGCGCCACTGCTGACCCGGCGAAAGCCTGGCGCATCGGCCTGGTCGACGAGACCGTCGAGGAGTCCGCGCTTCTCGAGCGTGCCGAGCAGATCGCTCTCACCGGCAAGGTGAAGCGCTATCAGAAGCCGCTCAAGGTTCGCGCCGTCGAGAACTTCCTCACCAACACCGCCGCCGGTCGCGCCCTGGTCTTCAAGGCTGCTCTGACTGGCGTGATGAAGGAGACCCGCGGCAAGTACCCGGCTCCCGTCGAGGCGCTCAAGGTGGCCGTCAAGGCCGTCGGCAACAAGGCTGACCGCAAGGGCGCCTACGAAGCCGAGTCCCGCGCTTTCGGCCGCCAGGCTGTCAGCGCCGTCTCGAAGAACCTGGTCAACATCTTCTTCGCTCAGACCGAGTCGAAGAAGGCGCGCAACAACGCCGCTCCGTCCGTCAAGGTCAAGAAGATCGGCGTCATCGGCGCGGGTGTGATGGGCGCCGGCATCGCTCAGGCTGCGGCTTACGCAGGCTACGATGTCGTGCTCAAGGACATCAAACAGGAAGCACTGGATGCCGGCATGGCGACGGTGAAGGGCTTGTTCGATGGTCTGGCTGCGAAGAAGAAGCTCTCGACCACCGAGGCTGCTTCGCGCTACGCCGCAGTCCACGGCACCCTCAAGTACGAAGACATGGCTGACTGCGACATGGTGATCGAGGCGGTCGTCGAAGTGATGAAGGTGAAGAAGATCGTGCTCGCCGACCTGGAGAAGGTCATCGCGAAGCCGTTCATCTACGCCACGAACACTTCGTCTCTGTCCATCACCGAGATGGCCTCGGAAGCTCGCAACCCCGAGCTCGTCGTTGGCGTCCACTTCTTCAACCCGGTGCACAAGATGCCTCTCGTCGAGATCATCTTCGGCGGCACCACCTCCGACGGCGCTGCTGCCGCCGCTCAGGAGTTCGCGCTCAAGCTGGGCAAGACGACCGTGTTCTGCATGGATCGTCCCGGCTTCATCGTCAACGCGATTCTCACTCCCTACCTGCTGGAAGCCGTCCGGCTTCTCGAGCAGGGTGTGGCTGCTGAGGAGATCGAAAAGACGATGCAGTCTTTCGGCATGCCGATGGGTCCGCTCACTCTGCTCGACGAAGTCGGGCTGGATGTTGCCGGGCACGTCGCGCGCGTGTTGCACGCAGCCTTCGGCGAGCGGCTGGACCCTCCGACCCTCCTCAAGAAGGTCGAAGAGGCGAAGCTGGTCGGCAAGAAGGGCGGCGCCGGCATTTACGCTTATGCCGAGGGCAAGAAGTCGGGTGTCAATCCGACTGTCGCCGGCTGGATTACGGCTCAGCCGATCCGCAAGCAGCGCGGTGAGATCCAGGATCGCCTGGCGCTCGCCATGGTCAACGAGGCCGCCCGCGTTCTCGAGTCCGGCATCGTCGCCGACCCGCGCACGCTCGACCTCGCCATGATCTTCGGCACCGGCTTCCCGCCCTTCCAGGGTGGTCCGCTGCGCTATGCCGACAGCGTGGGCATCAAGGTGATTCACCAGAAGCTCGAGATGCTGTCCAAGGTTGCGGGTGAGAACTACGCGCCTTGCCAGTTGATCAAGGACATGGCCGCTCGCGGTCAGGCGTTCTATCAGGACTGATGCAGGTCTAGGTTGTCCGCCGTCGGGCAGCCTGGACTGTCGCTAGACAGAAGTGCATTGATCCGCAGGAAACGGGGGAGAGCATCGCAAGATTCTCTCCTCCGCTTTTCTGTTTTCTCGCGGGTTACTATATCAAATGGTATTGATGTTTGGTTTTGCATCAATTGGCATCAATTTGAGATCAATATGGATGTGCAATCTTGCGACATGGATTTGCAATCTTGCGACATGGACTTGCAATTCTGCGGCTCTCGAAAGAATGGTTCGTACGTCCAATTAGAAAAATTCAAATTTTTCTTACGCCGGAATTCCGTAAAGCATTGCCAGGCAATAGATCTGGGGATTTTTGAGGGTGTGGAAATTTGTTTTGCTTGAAACCATTGCAGGGTGAGCGTTTCCGCCATTTGCCGGTAAGAAAAATTCAAATTTTTCTAGCCAGAGGCCCAGGGTTTATTTGCAGAAGGTCCAAACCAAAATTCAGCACTGCACCGCATGTGGTGCCAAAGATCACGCCATTTGAATCCGCGGAATTCCTTGCTGTTTCATTTGTTTATACCGAGTACCGAAATGGTCGAGCAGTTGTTGCGCGCCAACGCGATCTTGCGGTAGAGCGACATTTATTGCTGCCGGTCTGGTTTCCTCAAAGGCAACAAAAGGCAGTACGTGAGCGGCTATCAGTTGTTTTTCATAGGCCGCGAAATTGTTTTCTACATCAATATGCCCCGGTCCAAAAGCCCAATTGGAGACTTCGGTGTGGAAGCTTTTCAAACTCGGCGTTTTGCCGATGCCTGCATTTACTTCCGCTCCATCCCCGGGTGTTGCCTCTTTCATAGCCGCTACTGCAGGGTCTTCTGCAATCGCTGCCTGCACTTCTAATGAAGCGCCCTCAGAAGTGGCTGCATGCGCTGACGATCCTGCAATTGTCGTTGCGGCTGACATACCTGACATATTGGCTTGCGGACGAACTGGGAGAGTTGGTAAGGAGGCGCGGCAGCAGACCAGACTAAACGCCTGGTCTATAGAATTTGCGGCTGCCAAATTGAAGGGGCTGACACCATATATGTAATAACAGCCTGCGTGAATAGTGCGTGAATGTGTTGTTTGCTGTTTGGGCTGCATTTGGTTTGTTCGAAAATCAGACCGCAAGTCAGCCGCATCCAGACCACAAGCCAGCCGCAACCAATCGTGAAATCGCACGCTTGGCATCCACCTGTCTCACCTAGCGCAATCACTTGACAGTCCTCGAAAATCTAAATTTGTCGCACACCTTGAAATCCTGTCTCCGTGCCGATTCTGTTTCGGGGTTTTCTAAAGACGTAAATGTAAAAGCTTGTTATCAACGGCATGGCAACTCGGATATCGAGATTGTTAGTGTGGATTACCTCGTAATTCCATCTTTCTGCCTGAAGGCGCCCGGCACTTCCCAAAACTCTGTTCAACTAGACCAGCCATCTATCCCGCCAGAAGAGCGGTAAGTGATGTACCTGGGTCAGTTTGGAACAGTGCATTTTGGAGGTGTTACGAGGCGGGTGCTTTCAGGTTTCCTCGCTAGTGCACACTGGTTTGCGACGTCGCAGACCGAAATTCCAATCCGCACGAGTGGAGACGTCCACTCAAGACCAAGCAAGGAAAAGACAACACATGAGCAAGCGCACTTCGCTTACGAAGAACGACGGTCAGGTCGTTCGCTCCGAGAAGCCCACCTCCGTCGAGCTCACCATCTATCAGTCCGGTGATGCCGTCGTCCACGAGTCGCGCAGCGTCGAGCTGCCCGAAGGCAAGGTGACCATCCAGTTGGAAGGTCTGCCCGCCCAGTTCATCGAAGACTCGTTCGAGATCTCCGAAGCCTCCGGTCCGGGCAGCTTCAAGCTCGGTCCCGACAGCTTCCAGCCGTCCAATCTCTCGGCGCAGACTCTCCTGCACAAGGCGGTCGGCCACAAGATCACGCTCCTCGAGCAGACCGCTCAGGGCCTGATTCGCACCACCGGCACGCTTCGCTTCGTGCTCGGCAATCAGCTCGTCATCGAGGACGCCAACGGCATTCAGCTTTTGCCAGTTCCGCAGAAGTTCGAGCTGGAGTCGATTCCCGATGGCCTGAGCTCCACCCCGGCCCTTTCGCTCGAGCCGACCACCGGCAAGTCCGGCGTCTACCTGCTCAACTCCATGTACGAGACCGGCGGTCTGTCGTGGGCTCCGCGCTACGCGGTGTTCTATGACGAGAAGACCGGCACCGTCACCAAGCTGCGCTGCCGCGTCAAGCTCGCCAACAACACCGGCGCCGATTTCGCCGACGCCAAGCTGAAGCTGCTGGCCGCGCACAACACCTCCCGCGGCGGCGCTCAGAAGCATCGCGGCGCGCGCATGGCTTCGCTGGAAGCCGTTCCCATGGCTGCTGCCGCTTCGTTCGGTGGCGGTGCGGACTTCGCGGATGCCGCCGAAGTCGGTTCGGTCGGCGAGCAGAAGATCTACATTCTGCCCGACAACCTGTCCATCAAGAACGGCGAGACCAAGCGTCCGTACCTCCTGGACGCGCGCGATGTGCCCGTGAAGGCGGAACTCTACGTTCCGGCCGCCTACGGCTACCACGCTCGCAGCGCCAAGGAAGACGACCAGAAGCTGCCGGTCTATGTCCGCCTGCGCCTGCGCAACGACAAGGACAGCAACCTCGGTTCGGCTCTGCCGGCGGGTGAAGTCGCGGTGTTCCAGCCCGATTCCACCGGCCGCTACCAGAAGACCGACCCGCAGCTCCACATCGGCGCCGTCGCCAAGGGCGAGGCGTTCAAGCTCGAGCTGACCACGCCGTCGTCCGACGTGAAGGCCTCGCGCCGTCTCGTCACTTTCCATCAGGATCCCGAAGAGACCGAGCCGGAAGTGCCTGTCACTCCCGAAGGCGGCCTCGAGGTCCAGGAAGGCGGTTTCGAAGGCGGTCCGCGTGTCGCCATGACCATGGGCGGACCCGGCGTCGGCACCCCCGGCGAGCACGGCCGTCGCCGCCGCGAAGTCGCGGAAGGCGCCGGCAAGAAGAAGGCGAAGCCCGAGCCGAAGCCGCGTTTCCGTGAGGAGACCCGCGAGATCACCGTGTACAACTTCAAGGATCGTGAGGTCCAGGTTCAGGTGCACGAGCAGCTCCCGCACGGCTTCACCTGGCTCCAGAAGACCCACGACCTGTTCGAGGATGCCGAGAACAGCGGCGTCTTCACGGTCGACGTTCCGGCCGGCCAGTCGGTGACCGTGACCTACGGCATCCGCTGGCGCATCAACTAAGCTCTTCTCGAGCTGGTTGACGGCAAGAAGAGAGATCGATTTCGATCTCGGCACAGTCGGTGAAACGGCTGAGCATCGCTTGTAAGTGAGCGCCGACCAGCTTCGGCTGCCGCTTTCCTGAGGTGCGCGACGGGAGAGGGGGAGATTTTCTCCTCCTCTCTTCGTCGTTGCTTTCCGCGCTTTGGTCTTTGTTGGCGTTCTCTTAGGCTCTATAGTACCCCTCTGGTTCGCTATGATCACTTTGGTTCCAAACCTGCCAAACTGCTCTTTACTTCAGGATTTTCACCCGGAAAGTGAGACGGCTGGGCCGGGTTGTGATAGTTTGTTTGAATCATTTGGAAAAGGGATAAATCGCCCGATTCTCTGGGAAAATGAGATTCAGTTGAATCTCAAAATGACCATCGAATGATTGTCAGATGAGGCAGTTCAAGCCCTCGTTTTTCTGCCTCGACGGAGCAGGGATCTCGTAATGAAGAAAACAGAAGCCGACGAAAAACTTCTCTTGCAAGGAGCCGTTGAGTTGTTCTGTGAAAAGAGCCGGCTGGACAAAAATCTACTGCCGAAATTAAAGGAAAAGATTCCCGGCTTTTCAGATCCACAGTACGTTTCAGCTTACAGCCGGGTGGAAGCGCTTTTCGATAAAGCTTGCAAATTGACCTTCCAGTGGACGACCGAAAACCCTCCCGGCGCCACTTTCGAGCTGCCCGACCGCGATCGTGTTTTTGTCGACGAACTTGCCAAAGATTGCGATGGATTCACGGATGACGACTACAATGCCGCGCTTGCTTACGGCTTTGAAATGACCATTTTTTAGAGCTGCTGCTCAAAAGTTTGGCATTCACGCCCGGCAGACGAGCGTTTTTAACCCTCCATTTTGCACCATATGCGGTGCGCTGTCTTCGCGTTTTAAAAAATGTTGTTTTTATGCGCAAGTCTTAAATGTCTTTTTTGGCGTTTCATATATAGAAACCGGCTCGTTGGGTAAATGTGATCTGGGCGACCACTGAAGTCGCTCCTTAATGTATTGAGTTCAGCAGCGCCGACCGAATTTTGGAGTCTCAGCCGACCAGCATGCCTTTGCCGCCTAAAGAAGTGCCAGATGGATTGACGTCGAAGGACTATAAGCGACTTGGCGCGCTGTACATGCTCATGGGCTGCCAGAAACAAGCTGTCGAGGCGTTGACGCGCTCCAGCGAAATGCGCCGGGCGCTGGTTTCTGTCGAAGACGCTCAACAGTGCAAGGACCTGGAGAGCGACGGAGCGATGACCGAGAGCCTCAAGTTCAGTCTCAATCTTGCTAAGTTGTGGCGCAAAGCGGCAACCGATCTCGACGAGAAGGAGGCGGACGGCGATGCCGACGCCGAGGCGGAGATACGCAAACAGCTCGTGGCGCTGGGCGTGCCCGAAAGCGAAGTCGATCAGTATTTGAGCAAGCTGCTTCAGTCGATGGCTGAATTGAAAAATTCTGATCCGCCGCCTTTGGATGTTCCGGAAGGTTTGACGGCCGCCGAGTATTACGAGCTGGGGCTCAAGTACAAGGAAATCGGCTGGACGGAACAGGCGAGGGACGCGCTGGCTTTCGCGATCGAGATCGAGCCGGACGGCGATTCGGGGAAGCTCGCCGCCTCTTACTTGCGCACGAAAATCCCGCGTCATCCCGTGCCGCTGGTTGCCGAGCAATCGAATATTCACGGGTTCAATCAGTTTTGCAGTGGCGACGAAGCGGGCGCGCAGGAAACATTCGAAGCGCTCATAGCCGAATACCCGGATTTCGAATGGCCGTACGGAAACCTTGGCTGTCTCTTTATTCAATTGGGCGAAGTGACAAAGGCTAAGAAGATTTTGCGCAAGGCGATCGAAATCAACCCGCATTATGTAAACGCCTGGTTGCACATGGCCAGGGCGGAAGCTCTGGATGAAAACTACGAAGAAGCCTATGGGTGCTTGAGCAGGGTCGAGGAAATCGACAGCGATGAAACTTCGATTTCCGGCATAAAGAAACTTGTTGATGAAATAGCGGCGGCAGATTAATTGCGGCACCGCCCAGATGGTACCGCGCCGAGGTGGCGCACCGCCCAGGTGGTGCACCGCATATGGTATTATGTGTTCTGTTCTAGTATACAGAATAGTAAAAATGGCGCCAAAAGTTGAACTGCCGGTGAGCAGGCTGTTTAAGCCCGTTCACCAGCAGTCAACTGAGACAATCAAGCGGTTTTGCGCTTGCGCCTGCCGACCTTCATGGAAGTGATTGTCACTTCAGTCGAGGCAGTACCGGAAGTATCAGCAGCTATTCCATCGATCACCTGCTTGTAGTGACCTTTACGCTCGATGATTTCCAGCACGGCTGCAGGAACGACGTAGCGAATGCTTTTGCCGGCGCGAATCCAGTTGCGAATGAGCGTGCTGCTGATGCCGCTGGGCGGACAATCAATCAGCTCGATTTCCGCTTCGGGAAGTGTCGCGCGCCAGTTGGGGAGCGCTTTGTGCCCATTGTCGCTCGAGCGCGGGCAGATGAGCAACCTCACCAAACCCAGGAACTCTGCGCGCCGGTCATAGCGAACCAGATTGTCGATCACGTCCTCACCGCAGATGAAGTTGAGCCGGACGTTGTCGCCGAGCTGTTCTTGCAACTGCTTGAGAGTGTCGATTGTCCACGTGATGCCGGGACGGTCGATTTCGATGCGAGATGCCTCGAAGAGGGGATTGTCCCTGACGCCCGCTTTGACCATCTCGAACCTGCTTTCGCGGTCGAGTACGTCGGTCTTCTTGTGCGGAGGCGTGCCATTAGGAACGAAAATCACCTTTGCGAGACGATGTTGTTCGAGGGCGAACTGTGCAAGCGCCAATTCACGGATGTGCATTGGGTTGAACGTTCCGCCCATGATTCCAACTTCGGTCTTGTTGCTCATGGGTGTATCCGTAGTTTTAGCGAAACAGCGTCAGACTGTGCGTCGACACTGCTAATGCCTCCCGCCCACAAGAAGTTCAACCCGTGCGCATTGCGTGCGCTGAAGGAACGGGTGAAAGTGCTTTGGGCGAATAGATAAAGAGGCTGAAAGTGAGATTTCTTGAGTCAGAAAAAACAAATAGAAGATCTAAAACTGTAGGTCGCCAAGCGTGGCGCTTTCAAGTCGCCCGGGCGTTCATTGCAGGCTAGAACTCGCTTATTCATGTAACGAAAACAGTTGTCAGGCTGGCGCGGCTCGAACGAACTGCGCGGATATCGGTGAATTT
>JADYYD010000324.1 GCA_020853845.1 Candidatus Melainabacteria bacterium | reverse complement strand
GGCACCATCGGCATCGTAGATTTCGATGCAGTCGAGCTTTCTAATTTGCAGCGCCAGATTTTGCACTCGACTGACAGCGTCGGCATGAAAAAAGTTCAGTCAGCGAAGAAACGCATGCACGAGGTCAATCCAGATATTAACGTACAAGTGCATGAGGAGCGCATCTCGCTCGAGAACGCGCTGGAGATCTTCGCGAACTACGACGTGATCATCGACGGCACGGATAACTTTCAGACGCGCTATCTCGTCAACGATGCCTGTGTATTGAGTAAAAAACCTCTGGTTTACGGTTCGATTTTCCGCTTCGAAGGACAGGCAAGCGTTTTCTTCCCACCCGAGGGACCCTGTTACCGCTGCATTTATCCACAACCGCCGGAGTCGGGAGCCGTGCCAAACTGCGCCGAGGGCGGCGTTCTTGGCGTGCTTGCCGGTGTCATCGGTTGCATTCAAGCTGCCGAAGCAATCAAAGTTTTGCTGGGCAAAGGTCAATCACTGATGGGTCGATTGCTTTTGTATGACGCGCTGGATACTAATTTCGACACACTGAATTTGAAGCGCAATCCCAACTGCCCCCTTTGCGGAAAACAGCCCACAATCACAAGCTTGAAAGAAACAAATTTCGTATGTGCGAGTGAGGTGAGATCTCAGGAATCAAAACGTGCAGAACGAATAAATGATGAAGATGAGGACGAGTTTAAAACTGATATTTCGGCCACGGAATTAAATGACCTTATCAAATCAGGCAACAGCCCGTTTCTTCTGGATGTTCGCAGCATGGAAGAAACATTGATCTGCAATCTAGCCGACTCAGTTTTGATACCGCTGCCGGAATTGGAAAGACGAATGAATGAGTTGGACAAGAACGAAAACATCGTTGTCTACTGCCATGCCGGTGTGCGCAGCCATCACGCCGCGCATGTTTTGCGCAAGAACGGATTTCGCAGAGTGCGTAATTTAACTGGAGGCATCACTGCTTGGGCGCTCGATGTCGATCGCTCAATGCCGCGCTACTAGCGCCTAGAACCGGGGTTGTTTGTGGACATCAACAGACTGAAGCGGATGGCAATCGGGCCTTTAGCGCTTATCTTCATCGGATTGGTTTGCGCGGGAAATTACAAGCCGGACCCTCGACATCTACCACCTCTTCATTTGCAAGATTTGAAAGTGGGCGACACCACAGTCTCTCTTTCAGAGCGCGGGCGCTACGTCTTTTATTACGCTTTTCCGCTCGACATCAATGTTAAAAGCAATCCGTTTGACGTCGCCGCTTCACTGGACAATTCTTCTCAAATCGGAAAGTTGATCGATGAAATTGATAAGACGAAAGTTGAAGTGAAGGATACCGAAGGCAATCCGCTTACCGAGGGAAAAACCACCGATCGCTTGCTTTATCGAGCCGGTGAGCCGCTTAAATGGATCGCCGGTCGCCCGGTTTTTGCATTTACCAATTTGCGCCCGAACAAATTTCAAATTCACATAGAAGAAAATGAAAATCTCAAAGATGCCAAAGGCCAGTTCAAAGTCGGTTCGCTAACGCGACCTGAATCAACGAGCGGTTATCAATTCCTGCTTTCTACTTTTGCAATCCCTGCAGGCATGCTGGTTTACCTCTGGGCGATATTAGCTGCCACACCCTGGGGTTTCCTTGCAGATCGATATCAAAAAGACTGCGACCTTACGAAGTTGAAATCCGCAGGCAAAGACGCGACTGTTGGAAGAGTGAAAATGGCGATGATTCCAACACAGAAAATGATGTTTCTCGAAACCACTGAAGGCATACACTTAGCCATCTCCGGGCTCGCTCGCCATCTCGGTTTTACACCAATATTTATTCCGTGGAGCAAATTCACCGACGCAATTCGCAAAGGCGAATTTCTAGATCTCAAAGTTTCTGAACCCAAAACAACTATCTCCTTGCGCGCGAATTTGCTCATAGATGCAGAAAAATGCATTCGCTCGGATGGCGGCGGAAGACAGCAGCCCGACGGCGTTTTGGAAGCTTCAATCACAGACGAGACAGAAGTTTCCTCAGCACCAACAATTGAAGCCGAACCGCAACTTTTCCCCGCCGAACCACTCCCGCGTTCTCAACGTGCCGGTTTAGGTCTAGGGCTGATTATGATGGGTCTGGTCCTCGGCAAATTCTTCGTCTATGACACGCTGCAAGCGGCTCACGCAAAGATGGCAAAAGTCAGTGTGTTCGACGGCATCGTTTGCTTTGCACCTTTTTCAATTGTCGTCGGCATTATGATTTTGGCTCACACTTTAACGAACAAGACACCGGATACGACAATACCTACCGGAAAGCGCGGCTTCTTCTGGCAAATGGTCGGGTTTGCTATCGCCCTGCCCATCCTCGGTTTCTGGTTCTGGTTCCGCTGGGAATTAACGAAGCTCGGCTATCCGTTTCTTAGGTTTTAGGTCCGGCAGCATTAACCTATGTGGAGCAAAACGACGGTTTCGTCGTCGACCATTTTTAGATATTTGTGAAGGATATCAATGCACTCCAGCATTGCTTTTCCTCGATCAGGAAATTCATCTGCTTTCGACATGGACGCAAAATACTTCGCAAAGACCTTCTTAGATGACTTCGTTTTTGCATAGTCCACTAGGAATTTCTGCTGGTTTTTCTGGTTCTCATCCCAGGCACTATTTAAGTCATTGGCATTAAACTTCGAAGGATTCAACTTTTCGAGATATTTGCTCTTTGTTGTTGCATCAAACAACATCCAGGGGAAGTCTCCTGTCGATGCGTAAGACTGCTCTGCCAAGTCGATATTCTTTGTTTTCAGAAAGTCAATCACTTCGGACAACACCCATCCCGACCGATTGTATTTGATAGGCTCTTTGGCATTTTCTGTGAGATATCTTCGAACCTCATCATAATGATCCTGCATCTTTCTATACTCTGGATTTTTCATCTGTTCATCATGGTAAATTACTTTTCCCGGCTTAGAAACAGCTATGAGCGCCACCTTTTCCCTTCTCCTGGAGAGCCCCGTTAGTGTGCAAAACTTTTCAAATTTAGCCTTGGGCATCACATAGAAAGATGCAATTGCGCTTCCGTAGGAAGGAAGCGAGCACACTACCAAAACTAGAACAAGAACGAGATAATTTGAAGCTTTCCTCATTTCGCGCTCCATACAGTTGACGCGTTGAACTCGGTACAGCTAACCACCCGACAGTGCGCAGATGATGTGCACTTCGTCGGCTGATTTTAGTGGAGCTTTGACAGTATCTACGCTTTCTTTGTTAACAAAAATTTTGATGTGCTGCCGCATGCGGCTTTGCTCATCGATCATGCGAAATTTGATGCCTGGAAATTGTTTGTCCAGATGATTGAGCATGTCGTCAACGCTTGTGCCATCGGCATCAACTTTGGACGCGCCTTTCGTATACGACCGCAGGGGGCTGGGGATGTGAATGAGCATAATCTGTTCCTCTTACATCAAAATGGAACTAGTCCAAGGTTGCAGTAATCGAATAGATTTCCGGCAAATGTCTGACGATGCAGTTGTAGCTCGCACCTTCATCAATACTTGCCCATACCTCACCGCCAGTGGTGCCGAAGTACAAGCCTACCGGCAACTGAGCATCAGCGCACATTGCCTGACGTTTTACAGTGAAATAGCCGTGTTCATGAGGCAGTCCGAGATCGTTACGATGCCAGGACGCTCCACCATCTTTGGTTTCATAAACGGCAGGTCTGCCACCAGGGCTGGTGCGTGGCCAAACTTCAGTTCCGTCCATCGGGAACACCCAGGCACGCTCTGTGTCTTGCGGGTGAACAACTATCGGGAAGCCGATGTCGCCGATTTCTTTGGGCATGTTATTGCCGATTCGAACCCACTTCACGTCTGGTCTATCGATGCGATAAATGCCGCAGTGGTTTTGCTGATACAGACGGTCGGGATTCATTGGATGCATTACAACGAAGTGCGGGTCATGCCCGTATTCGGTTTCCGGATCGGGCAAAAAGTCTGCTTCAATACCCTTGTTTATGGGCTTCCATGTATCGCCTCCATCAGTCGTTTCAAACGTTCCGCCGACCGAGATGGAAACGTACATGTGTTTTGCATCCCTGGGGTCGATCAGAATCGAGTGCGTGAGCTGTCCTCCGGGCGTTGCGCCCTCGCCATGCAAACCTTCCGACTCCTGGCAGTATCTGTTGAATCCTTCGACAGGCGCCCAGGTGTCGCCACCATCAGCGGTGATGAACATACCGGGCGGTGCAGAGCCCGCGTACCACACACCGGGCTGTGATTCATGACCGGGCGTGATCCAGAAAACCAGATCAACGGAGGTGCCTTTTTTGTCGCCGTCGGAAGATGCGCCTTCTTTGCCTGTTTCATCGCCTTTGCCAGCTTCAGTCATCTCGGCGAGATTTTTGTCGGGATCGGGGTTGCCGTCGCCCGAATCACCAGCTTTTGGAAATTGCGGGGGTTTCGAAGACTCTTTCCAGGTTTTGCCGCCGTCCTTGGAAAAGAAAACCGTCGGACCAAGGTGTCCTGCTTTCATCGCCATAATCTGAGAATTTGCATCGCGCGGATCGCACATGTAGTGGTGAATGATGTGACCTAGGTACAGCGGTCCTTCCAGGTTCCAGGTGGAACGCACCGGGTCGGACGTAAGAGTAAACGCGCCCTTGCGCGTGCCAATCAAAAGCTTGACTCGATTTCCGTGTGGCTTAGCCATAACTCGCTCCCTGAGGT
>JADYYD010000323.1 GCA_020853845.1 Candidatus Melainabacteria bacterium | reverse complement strand
TTATCGGCAGTCCTTCCCGCTGAAAAACTTTCAGCACCCCAATGTGCGCGGCGCCTCTTATGCCACCACCGCCGAGGGCAAGGGCGATGGTCGGCCGACTTGTTATTTTCTCTGCCGCCCATGCGGGCAGGCTGAGAGTCAGAAGTGCGATTAGCGCGATTGTAAATGAATGAATTTTTTGCTTGAACATGGTCCTTTCCTCTCACTTGCTCGGAACGGTTCTGCCAAGAGAGAGCCGGGGTGGCGTACTCTCTCTGGCTGATACCGACCGGGAGAACTGGAAGAACTGCAAGAAACTCCAAGCACTCCAAGTTTGGCGCCTATTTAGACAGAGATATAAGCGCTTCTTTTACTTGGTCTTTAAATTGATCGCACTGTTGTTTTCCTTCAATCAAGTACGACCATTTCTTGTGGTTTCCTTCGGCTACCAGTTTGGCTAGCGCATCCAGTTTTGCGCCCGCGTTCTTTTCGATTTCATTTTTGATTTTTTCTTTCACGACTTCTTTCCAGGCTTCATCGGCCAGGCACAACAGTTTTTCAGGCATGTTGCAGCATTCGCTGTCACCGCCGTGTTGGGCTGCTGTTTCCGAACAGGCCTCTGGGCCTTTGGTTTGGTCGCATGAACTGCTCATTTATCTCTCCTTGATCTGTTGGGCGATTTAGTAGATAGGACCGGTCTGTACTAATGATTGAATCATACCGGTCGGTCCTAATTCAAGTCCCTCAGTTGAGATTTAACCCGGCCGCCGCCTTCAGGGCCGGGCCGGAGATATAAGCCAGTTCCGTCTTTTGGCGGGCGTGCTTGATTTGTGCGACAATTAAGATATACTTAGGACAGAACGGTTCTAGAGTCGATAATGCCCACAACAGCGGACACCACTAGCGGCAGCCGGCAAAAGCTTATTGAAGCGACAATAGAGCTGATGTCTTCGCGTGGCTTTGAAGCCATGGGAATCAATAGTATTTTGGAAGCCGCTGGCGTCAGCAAGAGTAATTTTTACTATCATTTCAAATCGAAGGAAGATCTCTGCCTCGCCGCTCTCGATGCGATGAGCGATCATTTCTTTGCTCAGATGCTTGATCCTGTTTTAAACAACAAATCGCTCAGTCCTCGCAAACGGCTCGAAAAGTTTCTAAAAGGAATGGCGGAAATGATCGAGTCCGAATGCTGCAATAAAGGTTGCCCATTCGTGAATTTGGGCGCAGAGACCAGCGACTTTCTGCCCGCGTTTCGCGAGCGCATTTCGCTGTATTTCGAGAACTACCAGCAGCGTTTGGCTGAGTGCATTCAAGAAGGGATTCAGCAAGGAGAATTTCGCTCGGATGTTTCCGCAAAACTCGCCGCTCAAGTTTTGCTTGCCAGCATGAATGGCACCATCGTTCTGACGAAAGTGCACAAGCGACCGCAAGTGATGAAGGAAAATATCAAGTCGTTTCTTGCGATGTTGGCGGCGCCATAGCCAGTTAATAATGCAAAAGCAAAGGTACCAATGGTGATAAGCACAAGCTGTCGAACGGCTGACGAGAACAAAGCCTTCTATGCTGAGGGACTGGCGAAGTTGCGTGCCGAGCCGCTTGCGGAAAGCAGCGGAAAGTTGATCTTGGATTTACTGGATACGCATGCTGAAAAAATCTTGATTCCTTTTGCACGAAGCTGGATAAAGAAATTTCCCAAGCATGAAGTGGCGCCGCGTCTTGCCGGAAAGATGCTCAGGCTGTTCGACACCAATGACGCGATGTACATGTCGATTGCCTACGTGAAGACATTTCCCGACGTGAAGGCTCTTAATCAAATTGTTAGTGCTGCGGCTGAACTCGGTGGCAGCGAGAAGAAACTTTTGGATGCAATCGAAAGGCGAATGGCGAAAGATCCAAACAGTCATATTTGGGGATTTTTGCAAACAGTTGAGCGGCATCACGAATTTATCGACAGACTCATTTGCAAATGGATTCAGCAGAATCGAACAAATGAGGAAATCGTTGGAAGTCTGCCCGGAGTGACGCTGTTTACTGATTCACTGCCTGTTCTGGAAGAAGCGTTGAAGTGGACTGAACTCAATCAAGACGGACCAAACAAACGATACATCTGGATGGTGCTGGTGAACTTTTTTGCGGGCAAGTCCGAGGCGCACAAACAAATCGAGCCGCGCGCAATCAAATTCGTCAGGGGTTGGCTTGAGCGAAATTCAGACGATGAGTATTGCGGCACGATTCATAAAAAGCTTATTGGCGTGACCAATGCTCCTGAAGATCTGCAGCGTGCAAAAAAATGGATACATGAATATCCGGAACATGCTCAGGTCAAAGATGTAGAAGAGTTGCTCAAGAGCTAACGTTTCAGCGGGCAAAGCATGAGAAAATACACGAGCTAGCCGCCCCATTGGGGTGTCCTGTCGTAGCTGGTGCTTTTCCGTGCTAGCTCCCGTCCGAGCTGGTTTCCCGTATAAGCAGGTTCCAATGAATAGAAGAACATTCTTGAAAGGCAGTGCCGCCGTTGTCATGCTGAGTGGAGGATTCGTCATGAGCAAACCGTCCGTCGCCGAAACAGTGACTTTGGGACCGCTACTGGATAAATGGACCGGGGCGCACAACGGGTTTCCGAAGTTCGATCTAGTCAAGATAAGCGACTTCAAGCCAGCGATTTTGAAGGGCATGGATCTCAAGCGCGAGGAAATTAAGCGCATAACGAGCCAGAAAGACGCCCCTACTTTTGAAAATACAATCGTCGCTCTCGAAGATTCGGGTCGCCCGCTTAGCAACTCGATTCGATTCTTCAGCATCTACACGTCGACGGAAAATGACAAAGCGATGCAAGCGATTGAAACAGAGATGACTCCGGTTCTTGCCAAGTTTGATGACGAAATTGTTCAGAACGACGAACTTTTCCAGCGCATCAAAGCTGTTTATGAAGGGCGGGATAATGCCGGATTGTCCAACGAACAAAAACGTCTGGTCGAAGTGCACTACAAATACTTCACTCGCGCCGGCGCCGGTCTCGATGCGCAGAAGAAAAAGAGACTTCGCGAGATCAATGAAAAGCTGGCGAATATCTTCACGAGCTTCCGCCACAATCAGCTAGCGGATGAAGAGAAGTACACGCTGGTTTTGGAAAAGGAAGAAGACCTCGCCGGTCTTGCCGACAGCTTGCGCGAAGCGGCTGCGGCTCAGGCTGAGGCTCACAAGATGAAGGGCAAATGGGTGATTACGAACACTCGCTCTTCCATGGAACCGTTCCTTACTTTTTCGACTCGCAGAGATCTTCGCGAAAAAGGTTGGAGAATGTGGACGAATCGCGGCGACAATAATGACGCGAATGACAATAAGAAGAACATCGGCGAGATTTTGAAGCTGCGCACAGAGCGCGCGCAAATTCTGGGATTCCCAACCCATGCGCACTGGAGTCTCGATGATTGCATGGCGAAAACTCCTGATGCTGCGATGGCATTGATGCTGCGCGTTTGGAAGGCATCAACGAATCGCGTCAAAGAAGAAGTTGCCGACATGCAGAAGATCGCCGATGCCGAAGGCGCCAAAATCACCATTGAGCCGTGGGATTATCGCTTCTATGCGGAGAAAGTTCGCAAGGCAAAATACGATATCGATCAAAATGAAGTGAAACAGTATCTGCAGCTCGACAAGATTCGCGAGGGTATGTTCTGGGCGGCGAAACAGGTTTACGGTCTCGACATGGTGAAAGTCGACGGACTGCCGGTGGTGCGTCCCGAAGTCACTGTATATGAAGTACAGCGAGATGGAAAGCAAATCGGACTGTGGTATTTCGATCCTTATGCGCGTGATGGAAAACATTCAGGAGCATGGATGAGCGAGTATCGCACTCAAGAAAAATTCAAGGAGCCGATTACTCCGATTGTCTCCAACAACTGCAACTACGTAAAAGGAAAACCTGGCGAAGCGGTTCTCATTTCCTGGGATGATGCGAACACGCTCTTCCACGAATTCGGCCACGCTCTGCATGGTTTGCAATCGAATGTGACTTATCCGTCGCTCGCAGGCACCAGCGTGAAACGCGACTTTGTCGAGTTTCCGAGTCAGGTGAATGAGCGCTGGTTGCTGACACGTGAAGTGCTCAGCAAATACGCGCTGCATTACAAAACAGGCAAGCCGATTCCCGAGGCGCTGATAGCGAAAATTGAAAAGGCGAAAACTTTCAATCAAGGTTTCAGCACCACCGAGTATCTTGCATCTGCAATTTACGACATGAAAATCCACCTGGCTGCAACGCCCGATAAGACAATCCAGCCGGATGATTTCGAAACTGCCACCATGACTGAAATCGGATGTCCCAAAGAAATAGTCATGCGCCACAGACCGACCGCCTTCGGGCACATCTTCTCCGATGACGGCTATGCTTCCGGATATTACTCGTATATCTGGGCCGATACGATGTCGGCTGATGCTTCCGAAGCATTTATTGAAGCCGGCAGCTTCTATGACCGCAAGACCTGCGATCGTTTCCGGGAGACAATCTTTATGGTCGGCAACTCGGTAGCGCCCGACGTGGCGTTCCGCAATTTCCGCGGACGGGATGTCGATACCAATGCGCTTATGCGCGACCGCGGTTTCCCAGTTTCGTGAGAAAGTTTGATACAGTGAAGCAATGCGAACCCTAGTCGTAACCATTGTTCTCGCCTTTTTCACTGTTTGCTCATCGGCAGCTTTTGCTGTCGATGAGTTTTGCGACGTATACGTCGGTCATTCGAAAGTTTTCTCCGTGTCCAATACGCGGCTGCTGCCGGCACTCGAGCGTGGACAGCGCGTCAACGACGCTATTCAAAGTGTGATCGACGATCCGGATACAAATCCATCCGAGTTTAATGTGCGCACCGGCCTTGATGGCGTGCCGGTAATTTATTTGGACGACAAGGTAATTTGCAGCGTCACCAAAACTGATTCGGACGAAGCAGGAACCACCCCGGAGGCTCTCGCCCAAGAATGGTGCGACAGGCTCATCAAAGCGGTTGAAAAAGTTCGCCTGGAGCGAAATCAGACTGGTCAGACTGCAAGCTCTACCGGCGCAGATACCTCGGGAAGTGATGCTTCCGGTAAGGACGC
Organism: Candidatus Melainabacteria bacterium; assembly: GCA_020853845.1. Lineage (GTDB taxonomy): Bacteria > Cyanobacteriota > Vampirovibrionia > Obscuribacterales > Obscuribacteraceae > QKMZ01. The sequence continues at coordinate 2,717 of JADYYD010000323.1, read as the reverse complement.
GACTGGTAAAACAACTGATGGCAAAAGTTCATCAGGAGAAAAGAAAGAAGGTCGCGGCGGTTCTGGATTGAGCGAGCACGCTGTCCTTCTTCTCTTCGTTGAGATTGCGCTGCTGTTATTTACTTCACTTGTCTGCGGCGAGCTTATGGTGCGCCTTGGGCAGCCTGCAATCATCGGTCAAATTCTGGCCGGCTTGTTGCTTGGACCCACGTTTTTTGGCGCGCTCTTCCCTGATATTTCTTTTCAGTTGTTTCCGCGAGATGGATCTCAATCGCGTCTTATAGAAGTCATTTCCTGGATCGGTGTTTCCTTCCTTCTGATGCTTACGGGGATGGAAACCGACATCTCTATGTTGAAGCGGCTCGGTAAGCCACTTTTGTACTTCGGACTGATTGGACTTCTTGGACCGCTGGTTGCAGGCGGGCTGATTTCAATGCTGATCTCGGATCAGCTCATGGGTGGTTTGCAGAATAAACTATCGTTTGCTGTTTTTCTTGGCACGGTCTTTGCCGCGTCGTCCGTACCTGTCGTGGCAAAGGTTCTCATGGATATGAAGATGCTCAAATTGAGCATCGGTCAACTCATTATTGCCACCTCGCTTGCGCATGATTTGCTGTGCTGTCTTTTGCTGGCCATCATCGTTGTACTTTCCGGCACAGGACATCAGGAAGGCAATCCGGTGCTGGTAGCAATCTGTGGAACCATCTGCTTTCTTGCCATAATGTACTTCGGCCGCCCGGTATTCTTCACGGTACTGCGTTGGATAAACGATCGCGTCTCTACCAGCGATGGTTTAATCACTGCGATGGTTGTGCTGCTGCTTTCATGCGCTGCTGCAACTCAGGCTCTCGGTGTGCACATCGTGTTAGGCGCCTTCACCGCCGGTGTCATTCTCTCGCAAACACCAGTGATAAATCACAAGGTGGTGCGCCCGCTGGAAATAGTAACGATGGCATTTTTCGCTCCGATATTTTTTGCTTCCAGCGGATTGAACGTCAACCTCGGTGCTCTCCTTGAGCCAAAGCTCCTTGGTATCACGCTTCTTCTGGCTGTTGCAACACTGGTTGTGAAGCTCACTTCCTGTTATGGTGCCGGCAAACTCACTGGCTTCGGCAAGTGGGAATCATTTGCCGTAGCGGTAGGAGCCAACACAAAAGGCTCCCTTGGTTTGATCCTGGCAATGCTCGGAAATTCTCTCGACATCATAAATCAGGATATGTTCGCCATCGTGATTTTCATCTCGATGTTTTCTACCGGAACCGCCGCACCACTGATGAAATTGTCTATGGGCAAAGTTAAGGTCACCGATGAAGAAGTCGAACGCATGAAGCGCGAAGAGCGTCGTGCTCGCACCATACTTAGTAGCATTCGCCGCGTGCTCTGGCCGACTTCCGGACGTGGGCGCAGCAGTTTCATCGGAGAGCTTTTAAATAGCCTTGGGCAATCGCAGGTAATTGAAACGACCGCACTATGGGTCAAGCGGAAGGGCAGCGATAACGCTGATAAACCCTTCACTCACATCTCGCAAGTGGTCGACAGGAAAGTCGTCAGTGTATACGAAAGCACGGTCGTTTCTGATGAGCCGTTGAAGGTCATTTCTGAAGAAGGCAATCGTGGGTACGATCTGATCGTGATGACGACGGACGAGCCACCCGGAGATGCCGACTTTGTCTTTGGAGAACTGGTCGATAACGTTATTCTAAACACTTCCACGCGCGTGTTGGTAATATACGAACCTGATGACTCTAAGCAGCGCATCATCAGAAAAGTGTTGGTTCCGGTAAGCGGCAGTGAACTTTCTATTGCAGCGGCGGAGTTTGGCATTTCGCTTGCTAAGTCGCTCAATGCGAAAGTGATTTGCCTTTCGATCTCAGAGTCTGAGGCGAAAGAGCTTTATGGAGAAACCACGCAGAGCGGCATCGAAATTCAGAAAAATGTGAGCGACGAAATTGATGTCACTCTGAGCGAGCTCGCATCCGCTCTTGATGTTAATTATCAATCGATGCATGTGCAAACAGCGGCGCACCCGGCGCAAGCCGCAATTCTTGTCGCTCAGCAAAATGATGTTGACTTGATTGTGCTGGGTGCAGAGCCCAAGATCGGAAAAGGTTTATTCGTCGGGCACACCATCAACTTTGTTCTCCGTCATGCCCCATGCGCTGTGGCGGTTCTGAAGCTGCATGGTTAATGTGTAAGGCAACGAACTGTTCTAAAATTAGGCGGCCGGGTGCTTGATGTCAACAGTTTCGCTGTTGCCGTTGCATCTGGACATATTGGCTCAAAGGAGAGATTACTCACATGTGGAACAAACTCATCGCATTGGCTCTGTCTCTGCCAATGACTATAGCGATTGCACACGCGCAGGCAGCTCAGGATGCGGATATCACTGCGTACTCTCAAGACATCGCCATGCGCATCGCGCGCGGTCAGCAAATGGGCCAATTGACGCCTGAAAATTACAACAACATTCAATCGTTGTACAACAACGTCGAGAACATTCGCCGCTCACTCGGTAACAGACCGATGAACCAAATGGTAAGAGTCAATGTGATGAATTCACTCACTAATATCGACAAACAATTGACCACCTATTTGCATGACGATGTGAATTCCCGTTATCAAATGTGGGACCCGAACAGAAGAAGCTGGCGCAATCAATGGTGGAGAGGAAACAATTCGGGTAGAAATTCATACACTGGTGAAATTGAAGCCTATCA
>JADYYD010000322.1 GCA_020853845.1 Candidatus Melainabacteria bacterium | reverse complement strand
CATCAGAGCGCGTCCGTTTCGTGCGCTTCCGTTTCGGTTTTCCTGCCGCCTGTTCCAAAATTTCCTTAGCCGATTTCGCACACGTGCCGCACTGAGTTCCGACCTTGAGTTCTTTGGTCATCTTCTTCCATGCGCAGCCGTGCTTTTTTGCGAATTCTTTGATCATGCCGTCGGTGACGGCGTGGCAACTACATATCCACATACCGTTTACCTCTTTCAATTGAGCTGCGCCGGAAGACTCTCTGGGAGCGAATACGGACGTTGAGGCTCTTCGTTAGACTTTTGGGATTCACTTTCCAGAAACCAATTCCTCGAATGTTCTCTTCGTTTTCGCGTTGCAAATTTCAGTCCGGTCACATGCGTTCCACGCTGCGGAAAACAGGAGACAAAGCTGGAGCAAGAAGATTGCGGCGTTTTTTGTACGAAGAAAACAGAATGGAAGGAAAAGATTGCTATTAGACTAGAAGATCTCTCTGGCGAAACAAAATCACGCCATTTTTCGAGCAAGGTCCGGAGACGCTAACCCTGTCTGGAAAAACGTTTTCAGACTTTCGCTTCTGAATGACCGTGGCTCACTTCTTAGTCAAAGCTAAAGGTAAACGTCCACGCGCGTTAGCTCATTTGTATTGCACGGCTTAACTTTGTAAACGGCCGTCTCATCTTTGCTTAACGGCAAGCGCAAGCGGCGCCTCCTGGGCAAATCATTGCAGCGGCTGCATGCGCGGGCTTCTCGCGCTTTCGTGATTTCCCCATTGAAAGCGGGAGGTCGTTTTTGGATACTGGCGCTAGTCGCATAGGCTGAATGCGATCCGACCACCTCCCTCACATCGGTAAATTAAAATGGCAGAACCAAATTCTGCTCTAGCTTCCGATATGGTTGCTAAAGAGCATCAGCCCGTGCAGTCCAATAACAGCATTTTTTCAGAGTTTGCCGGCGGCGTCTGGGACGGCGCGGTAACCAAAAAGGTTCAGAGTGTATCTCAGCTCTTCGGCTCCGACACCAAGCCGCAGGAAGTTAAGCGCAGCACTGCTCAACAGATTGCGCACACCGCCGGCGAAGTGACTGGCGATCTAATCGACTTCGTCATCCTGGCGAAAGTCGGCGGTAGAGCCTTTAGCAAGTTCGCTCCGGAAATTGCCGCAACCGGCAAAGTAGGCGAATACGTAGCACTCAATCCGATCGGACGCAGCATGGCGGTAGGCGGCAGCGTGGGCTTGGTTCACGGTTCGCTGCTGACTCCATTGAAGGAAGGCGAAAACAACTGGAACAGGCTCGGCAACGGTGTCACTGAAATGGCGACGTTCGCCACACTGGGCGGTGTCGCCACAAAACTTCAGCCAATGGCCGAAGCGGGCATGATGGGGCGCATCAAAATGAACGCCGCATCCGGTGCCGCTGCCGGTGTGGTCAATTCCCAATTGGAAGGATGGACTCACGGTCGCCAGGCCGGCTTGGGTGAAACAGCCCTGAATACCGCCGGCTGGATGGTCGGTAACGTGGCTTTCGGCGAGGCTTTCCATGGCTTCGGAAAATTGGGCAAGCAGTTCTTCCCCAACCTCAATATGGGTGAAACGTCTCTGGCCAGCAATTTGGCGATGAAACCCGAAGAAGCGGCTGCGATCAGGCAAAACCTGGCAGCTATGAAGGCTGAAGCAGCAGCAATGAGAGGTCAGACCAGTGGTCCGATCGATGCGACACGCGGAACGAGCGAATTGCGTCCGACCAAATTCTCACTGGCGCCTGAGACTGCTCCGCCTGCCGGCAAGAGCCATGGTGAAAGAGCGGCACAAACTGCCGAGCGTCCACCGCAGGAGCGTGTAGTCGAGCCCGTGGAGGGCGAAGTCGCCGCCGGGCAAAGGGCCGCCGCAGAAAAAGCCGCCGCGGAGAAAGCAGGCGAAACAGTTGCTCCCACAGACGGAAGGCGCGAAAAAATCATCGGCAGAGTCATGCTCGATAAGAAAGAATCGGTAAGCATGAGAGAGCTTTATCAAAAGGACGAAGCCGCCGCAGAGAAACTTCTCGAAGCGTATTACGCCAAGCTGGAAAAGGCATTTCCGCTCGAAGGCGAGATTGAAGAAATGGCTGTCTATAGAGACTATTTGAAGAATCAGAAAGGCACCTGGGATATGGTCGTTCTGCGCGATAAAGAACAGAACGTCATGGGTGGTATTCAATTCCAGATTGTTGATGTCGGCGGAAAAACCATCAACAAAGCAGCCTGGGGTGAGCACATCTGGCTGGACAACGAAGCGAAGAACGGCAGAAACTTCTTCTCGCTCGTCGGCATCGCCAGAGACAGAATTGAAAAAGCCGGTGGCGACGTCGTCTTCATGGAGTTCAACAACCCGGACAAGATGAGCATCGAAGAATTGCTCGCCGACAAAGCTGCCGGTATCTCCGCTCAAGACAGAGAGAAAATCTGGGGCGGCACGGGCATTCACGTGGCTGTCGACAGTAAGGGCAGAATTGCCGAGTACGGGCAACCTTCGATGGGCGAAGGCCTGCCGCCGGTTCGATTCCTTTCGCTCGGCTTCATCTCCACCAAGCCGCTTACCGGTAAGCAGATGCCTGTTGAAGATTACCTGTCGCTGCTGCACAAAGCGCACTCGACCATTCCGTCGGTCAAACTGGAAACGGACCCGACCGTCAAATGGTACGAAGAAGCCATTGCCGCAACCGGCGATAAGTACTTCACATATGTTCCGTTGAACGCGCTGGGCGTTGCTCGTGAAGCTGGTATGCGGGCTGCACAAGAAGAGATGCAGAAAGCAACCGGAAGAGCCATGGTCAAAGCTTTGGAAAACGGCCAGATGAAAGATGTTCTGACAAAACTCTTTGCCGAGAGCAATGGCAATCCACAAAACTTCCAAGCTGCTCTGGACGCAGTTCTTGCAGAAATGGCATTGAAAGCGGCAAGAGGGCGGCAATAGGGCAGCAATAGGGCAGCAATAGGACACGTCCAGAACAGTACAACTGCACTAGGAGCTAATAGATAAGTCAATAAAAGGGTCGATTTAGTTCGGCCCTTTTGCGTGCTTGTTCTGCTTCCCGAAAATTTCCCAAGTTCTGCGTAATCTGATTTGTGGAATCTAGCGCCGATCAGCCCGGCGCGCAAGCCCACCCTTTCCGTTTACTCTTTTTACTCACACTTTCTCGACCGCCGTTCAGTCCGGCGGATTACTATTTTGCTCGGCGCACACCGCTAAACTCGGTGCGTTTCCACTCAGCATAATTTGAATCGCTGTATCCGCGAGCTATGTCGGGATTTTGCCAAAACTTTTTGTCAGGCTGTTTTTCACCAGCCTTTCGCGCAAACCCCTCGCCCTTCGCACATTTAACGAAAACATGGGAAATTCACGTATTAACACTGAAGGCGACTTTCGCTACACTCAGGGTCTAAAGGACCGCTCTGCGGATATCCATCCCCTTACCTTCGAGAAAATCATGACTGAAAATGCACCCGCGGCGAGACCAGCCGCGAGAACTCATTTTGGCGGCTTCAGATCCGGTGGAGACAGCTCCGTAGGGTCGGGTTCTTCACTTGGGGACGGATCAAGTTCCGTAAGCAGCGAAGTCGGCGACGGAATGTCGAGCCCTAACGGTTTCCGCCGTTATCGTCTGGCTAGCACCAGCACACTTAAAGACGACACAAGTTCCAAGGTCGACCCGAGCGTGAGAGCACGCCTTGCCGAGCAAATCGGCGGTGAGATGACTTTTGCACCTGTTGGTGACTACAACTTGGCGGCCGCGCAGCTCGCCGGTAAGAAATCCGAAGCTGTAGATCCTAATCTTTATGCCTTTAACGGTGCCAAACCCGAAGCCGGTAAATTCGATCCCAAGAAATCGGTGGCTGATCTTCTGAACGATGCCACGTTGCAAGGGCGTTTCCGCGTTGCTGATCAACAAGCAAATCCGAATGACGCGACAAGAATCGCCGACAAACTCGGACCGAATGAGAAGCCGAGCATCAAAGTCGTTTATCAAGATCACAGCGATAACAATCCTAATAAGCCGCAACCTGACTTCATCGTCAAGAAAGACGGAACTATTCAGGTAGTAAACAATCCAGAGAGAAATCCTGACAAAGAAATCGTTGTACAGGTTGAGCGTGCCAAGGGCGAAACCGATGCTCCGCCGGCAGCACAACAGAAAGCCACCGACGAGCTGGTCGATTACCTCGCTCAAAGATTGGCAGACAAATATCCTTATCCCCAGTCGACGACACCCGATGGTCAAGTGACCAAGAACGTGCCGATCGAAGATAAGCAAAACCTGGTCTCCGACAACGTCGAGAAGAAATTCGGCAACGGCGCCAAGCCGGAAGTGCCGAGTCTTCCGCAAGCGCCGGAAGTTCCACAGCAAGTGCGCGACACGTCCGATGCGATGAATCGCACCGCAGGCAGTGGCGGCAGTCGCAACTTCGGTCGTGACGGCGTGGACCAAAGCTTCCCGCAGCGCGATGTTCCGCAAGCTCTCAATGAATCGAACGGCGTGGCCGGCGTCAAAGATGCCGTAGCATCAGTGATGCGCGCCAAAAATGACGAAGTCCGTACTCGCAGCGACGGTCGCAAGCAAGTCGGTCGCTATGGCATGGGTTCCGGACATTTCGGTGGCTGGCTCGGCGACATTCTGGGAATTGATCTCGGCGATCCGCCGGATATGGCGAAGTTGGCGGAATTGCTGAAGAAGCATCCAGAACTGCGTCAAAAACTCGCTGCCGCGATGAAGAAAGCGCAGCAGGGCGGACAGGACGGCAAAGGAACCAAACTGCCGGAAGGATTTGCAGACAAGTTCCAGGTCGGCGAAGACGGCAATTTCAAAGATCAGAAATTCGTCGATGGATTCCTCAACTTTGGGGACAAACTGTCAGGCACCAAAGGTGATATCAGCAGTGCTGAAGTCAACCAATTCATGCCGAAGGAATTGCAAGACGTTATCGCCACGGATCGCGTCGAGAACTATGCGCGCCAGATGGGCGTTCAAGACCCCAACAAGATGAATGCGCAGGAAGCCGGAAAAGTCGGCGTCGCGATGTACCTCGGTCGCGTTCCTACAGAACAAGAAATGGCCGACCCGACCTATCAAAAATACGCTCAAGATTTCGGCAACATGTATCAAATGTCCCGCGCCAGACAGTCTGGCTTGGGCGACATCAATGTCTCGGACGCCAACGGAAAATTGCTCGCACTGTCGAACGGACTGGTCGGACAACAGCTTTGGGCGCAAGGCAAGTACCGCAACGTTGTGCAGGGCGGCAACCTAGGTTGCGCAGCGGCTGTTACCGAAGTTCTGCAGAAAGCGGGCTTCAGCTACGCGTCGTCTGCCGGAGTTGGAAATCTTACCGACCAGCTCAAGCAGCGCGGTTGGACGCAATTGCCGGTATCGCAAGCTCAACCTGGCGATGTCGTATACGGATGGCGCGGCAACCTGCACGCAGGCGGCGGCAGCGGACACATCGGTATCGTCGGCGAGAATGGAAGCGTCTATCACAACAGCTCGCGCAAGACGACCTGGTCGCATGATAATTTGAATTCGGTCTTCACCCGCAGATTTGGTGGCAACACTTACGTGCTGCGTCCGCCGGCGAATAACCGCGCAGCGTAGAAATTTGTAAGAGTCGCTTCGTGATTTTTTGTGGCGCCGGGTTCGTTGCGGCGAAGAATTTTTTGCGTCGGGGTAGGTCGAAAAGTTGCCCGCGCATGTACAAGTAAATTCTCGAATTTTTCTAACCGCCAATTCCCGCTATGATACAGACGGCAAGGCTTTGCGGGCTTTTCTGCTTTTTGCGGGTGGGTTTTGCACAAAACCTGTGACTGGTAAGTGTTTTGAGCATTCCGACGTAAGAAAAATTTGAATTTTTCTAATTGGATGCAAATCGGCGATTTTCATTACCTCTCCCACAGATTTTCTTGAACTAAAATGGAACTACAGAGCTTGCGCAGATTGGGGCGGGCGCGCGGATGGTTTTTGAAAAACTCACCCAGGATTCGATAAACGTGCTGTCGCAAGCGCGGGAAGAGGCGACGCTTGGCGGTTGGGACGCCATGCAGGTCGAACATGTTTTGCTGGGGTGTTTGGCGTATGGAAAGGGCATAGCAGCTTATGCGCTGAAGAAAAACAGCATGCACATAGAGACCGCGCGCGAGCTGTTCGATAAACAACCAAGGGATGATAAACCGCCTGCAACGGGCGATTCTTCGCTAAGTCTGCAGGTCGAAAGCCTTCTTGCGCTCGCGAACGACTTCGCCATGGACCGCGGCGATACCTTCATTGATACGGAACACTTATTGCTAGCGTTGTTGGAGTTCAAAAACTGGCGAACGCGCGATGTCTTCGACCATTTTGGAGTGGACCTGGATCGGGTAAGAGCTGATGTCGATGTCTCCATAGAGCATCAGCTAGAGGTCGAATCGAGCCAAGAAGATACAGAAAAAACGAGAGCGGATGCAGCTACGAATGCGGATGCACATCTCTACTCGTTGTTTCGCGAAGATGCTATGCGGGTTGTGATGGTGGCGCAGGAAGAGGCGCGTAAGCTGGGACATAACTTCGTCGGCAGCGAACAATTGCTTCTCGGTGTTGTTGAAGGAAGCGGCGCCGCTGCAGGGGTGTTCAAAAAACAAAAAATTACCTTGAATCAGGTCCGCACGGAAGTGGAGAAGGTGATTGGCAGAGGCTCCGGCTATGTCGTCAGTGACATACCACTGACTCCCAAAGGAAAACAAATTCTGATGGATGCTCGTGACCAAGCACTAATCACGCGCAGCAAAGACGTAGGACCGGAGCACATCTTGCTTGCCATTCTAGAATCCGAAGGCATCGCTGCAAGAGTCTTGGAAAATATGCGCGTTGATAAATCGACGCTCAAGACAGGCATTTTGACTGCGTCTTCCTGTCAGTCGGATTGTGATTTTGATGAAGATTGCGAGGGCATCTAAATGTTTGACAGATTCAGCGATTGCCGTCCTCAAATTACTGCAAGATAGTTAGGGCAGATGTTCCTAGACAACCTCACCGAGAATTCAGTAATTGCCATGGATCGCGCTCGCGAAGAGGCTTTGCGCATGGGAGCGCTTGCTATTGATTTGGAACATGTTCTTTTGGGATTGCTGATCGTCGACTCGGGAATTGCATATGTGGCATTGAGAACTCATCGTCTGAGTTGGAAGGAAGT
>JADYYD010000321.1 GCA_020853845.1 Candidatus Melainabacteria bacterium | reverse complement strand
TTTGCTCCGATAAAGAATTGTTATATGAGGAAGCACCGCAAGCCTACAAAGACATCGACATAGTGGTCGGCGATCTGATTGATGCCGGTCTTGTCTATCCTGTAGCGTCTCTGGCACCGTTAATAACATTCAAGACCAACTCCGGCTAATTCCGCTGAAGAATCAATGAGGCTGCTTAACGTTGATTTGCAAAGCGCGCAAAAGTGTGACGTTCTTACGTCGTGCGTCACGCGGTAGAAGCGCAATTTGTCGACAATCAGTCACATTTACTACCGGTTGCAAAATCCGCAAACGCTTGCATTTATTGAGTTACAGCTACAGCCCCGCTAGACAAGCAGCGTTAATTCTTCAAAAATTGACCGTCTATCGGGGTTTTCCACAGAAAGTTAGGCAATTGCCTGGACAGACCAAACACATAATCAGTAATACACTATATGCCAAGTGAATATCGACGTTAGCGAGTGCCGGCAACGTCTTCCAAGGAGCATTGTCCATGTTTACAGATAAAGTCTTAAAATGTTGCGATTGCACCAACGATTTCGTCTTCACCGTCGGCGAGCAAGAATTTTTTAGTGCCAAAGGACTGAGCAACCTGCCCAAGCGCTGCTCCGATTGCCGGGTTATCACAAGGCTTCGGCGAGCCGGACGAGCAGTCGATAATGTGTCACAAGCAGTCTGTGCAAAGTGCAGTTCGTCCTTTACCCTGCCGTTCAAGCCGCTTGGCTATAAACCAACCTTCTGCAACACATGCTTCCGATTGCATCGAGCCGAGACGGAAGCAAACCGCAGCCAGCAAGAACAATCGGTCCTTCCGACTGCAGAACAAGCAGTATTGACTGTCTAGTCAGTTAGCCCTGGAGACTGCCTGGTCGGTTAGATCAGGCGACCATAATTGTCGCGCACTGCCGCGTAGCACTCGCAGCTAATTCCTTCGAGACCATGGCGGTTGGTGATCGTCATTCGTCCGTGCTTGTAGCTGACCAGCCCGTTATCTTGAAGTGCCTTTGCCACAAGGCTTACGCCTGGTCTTCTCACACCCAGCATAGTCGCCAAGAATTCATGAGTGAGCGAGAAAGTATCACCTTCTACACGATCATGTGTTGAAAGAAGCCATCTGGCGCAGCGCTGCTCGATTGTGTGCAAGCGATTGCAGGCAGTACCTTGGGCAAGTAATTCAAACAAAGCCTGCGCATATTTTCTGAGCACTAAACTGAAATCAGAATTTGACTCCATGGCTTGAGTCAACTCTTCAGCAGGCACTTTCCAAGCCGTGCCACCAATCTGGCAAACGATTTTGGACGGCATATCAATAGCGGCAAGGATAATCGGAACTCCGACCATTCCTTCGTTACCGATAGTGGCGGCTTCTATTTCGGTGCCATCCTCCAGCACGGTAATTTTCGACATTACGCATGTTTCGGGGAAGTATGCGTGCTTCAGTGGTTGCCTTGGAGCATAAACCACTTCTTTGGGTGAAATATCCACCAGCTCCTTACTTGGAAACAGCGCTTTTCTTTCCGACTCGGAAAGGCGTTCAAGCAGGGTGTTACGGGTTTGTGTGTGAGTATCCATTTGAGTTTCAATCATAAAAAAACAAGCCTAATAACTTTCCACCGCACGCGAAACGCGTGACCCCCTCGATGGATTTGAGAATAATATCGACACCTAAAGTGTAACCTGTTTTTTTTAAACACTACCAGCCAGCATAAGAGTGATTTTTCTTACTTGTTCTGTACGCTACCAGACAGACCAAGAACACTCTGTGGACAATGCTTTTCAGCCCCTCGCCATTTGGAACATTGTGCCGATTATTTGGTCGTCACAATAAATTGCGGAGGAAAAAATGATGAAAGAAGAAAATGATAACGAAGGAGCAAAAAACGCAAAACGCGCTCAGGAAAAGGCAGACAGCCTTCCCACTCGAACCGATAAGAAGGCGGATCCGGAGGATCGTTCCGTTGATCGTTCGAGAGAATCTAAAGAAGCTGCAGAAGCGAAAGTTGAACAGCAGCGCCCGGGAGCCGGACCATAAGCCGCGCCCTGAGCCGCGCTCTACGTAGGTACGGCACCTCACGCGGGAGCGTTCAATTATCGAGGAAAACCAATTTTCTCCTTCAAATTACTTGATGTCTGGCTGCTATTTGCCGGGCATCTTTTTTTGCATTTAGGTAAAACCTGCTCACAGACCCGAGAAAATATGGTCGGGCTTATTTTAAATCGGAACTCTCAGCCTTCTTGGTTGTCCTTTAAGCGGAAAATGACTGAGGAAGCCCCAAAATGAAAAACAACGAATTACATATTGTCCCTACAACCGAGGGCTGGCAAATTACCCCAGCGGCGGAAGGCGATGAAACGTTTGACACGAGAACTGAGGCTGTAGTGGCAGCTTTACAGGTCGCCGAAATTGAGAATCTCGAAGTGATCGTGCATTCCGATGATGGAGAAATCGAAGAGAAGCTGACTGACTATCCAGGTATGCTGGCTGCTTGACACATAGTTCTTCGGCACGACCGGCTCGAAATGGCAGTTTCTTAAATATTCTGTTTGCTCACTCTTTTTGAGATTTCCATTGGAACCATCTGAATTCAAGCCTGGTCTAAACACTGTCAGCCAGAGGTAGGAACATGGACGAACGCGAAGGTCTCTGCGAAAGAGAAAATCAATCGACGCAAGACGCAGTTGAGTCGACAACCCGTGATGACAAAGTTGTGGAAGAATCCAAAGACTTCGAATCGATGATTCCTGCGTGATAAACATGAGACTAGAAAGATGAACAGCAATAAAAAAGAAACGTGCAATTTGGCAAGAAAAACTTGGACCGTAAAGCACAACGAAGACGAGTTCAATTTCGAAACGCTTGATGCCGCCGTTTGGTACGCCACCGGTGTAGAGTCCGTATCAAATTCCGTGACTCACATCAATGCGCGGCTCCGGGTTATAACCTTACTTCCTGCGATCAACCGCGCCGCATCCAACATAGAAAAGATGGCTGCATAGTGTATTAGTATCAAACCATATTGCCGACTATGCACTCTTCTGCAAATTCAGTGCTCTGCTGATCTAGATCCGGCTTCGACGCCATCCATGAACGAATAACAGCTTCAGTACCGGGATGGCGCAAATGACCAAGTCCGTGCAGGGCACCATGCTGGCAAATCTCTGAATCCAATTTCAGAGTCTGGCACAGAATTTCAAACATCACATTTTGTATGCTCGGGCCCTCTGCTGTATCGGAATGAACCTGAGTAATCGAATATTCATCAGTAAAAGAATCCCACCACATGTAGCAAGCCGTGTGCAGTGGTTTCACAGCGAAGAGATCTTTGTATAGATGATACATCGACCGCACACACTCCTCGCGCAAAGCGGGCGGAACTTCCTCTTCCCACAGAACTTCGGAAACTGCGCCCGGCATCAAGCATGACCGCATGGCCGCCAGACCATGCTCCAATTCTTCATCAGAAAACTTTTCTGAAAGTATCTGCGGATTGTTGAAAAGCCTGGTGTAATACTCGACCAGCTTGACCGGCTCATATTTCACTTCGAGATCATCGGCCCAATACCAGAACTCCTCTTCTTCGGTAGCTGGAATCGGATGATTGAAAACATAATCGACGAATTCATCAAATGAAGCATTACAGAGATCGTAGCTTGGCATTTTGCACTCTCACCAAATATGCCGGAATCGACAGCTCAAAATTTCGCTGCGTTTATATACCAGGTTTCCCAGATGAAGGCACACCTTAAATACTTATACCCGCCGGGCACGGCAAGCAATGCATACCCACAAACGCCCACCAGTTAAGACTTTCAGGATTTAATCTTCTCTCCGCTCCTCAGCAAACCACAGCGCCTGCAGTTCCACCCAGCACAAGACTGGCGGCTCCTACGATCGCTGCGTCTAGCCCTAACTGCGCACTTACTATCTTGCAAGTAGATGGTCCCGGCAACGCTCTCTCACGCAGCACACGACGGGCCGGATCCAGCAGCAAATCTCCCAGTTCAGAGAGTCCGCCGCCAATAATAATCAGATCAGGATCGAGCGCGTTGGCAAGGCTTACCAAGCCGAATCCAAGATATTCTCCTGTTTTCTCAATCGCCTTACTACCCGCTCCATACGGGCTCTGACGAGCGTCATTGACTACGTCGTGCCCGGTCATACCGGCTTGTTTTCTGCCGGTAATTTCGCACCATGTCGCAACCAGGCCCGGTCCGCTGCAATACGCTTCCAATGTGCCTCTTGCCCCGCCGGTATCGCATCTGGCATTAGCGTCCATAGTCAAAAGTATGTGTCCGAACTCACCGCCGCTCCAGTGCGCCCCGTGATGAACAGCGCCTCTGGACAATAAGGCACCACCTACGCCTGTTCCTAATGCGAGGAACACAACCGTGCCGTTAGCGCATTCGCGCGCTGCGCCAAATCGAGTTTCTCCCAGCGCCAGAACATTCACATCATTGTCGACGGCGGCGTGTATTCCTAATGCATCTCGAAATCCATCGGCTATCTCAATGCCTTTCCAACCAGGGATTACATCGGTGGCAGAAAATACGATTCCGTTCACCGCATCGATCTGTCCTCCCGCACCTATGCCTATGGCTTCGACGCGTTCAGTTGTTTTTGATTTGAGAGAAGCCGCCACAGCAATTGCTTCGGCAAGAATCTTTTTGCCACCATCGCGAACAGGGGTGGGACGCTCTTCTCGAAGAATTACTTTGCCTGTCTCAGTGACAATGCCACCCGCGATTTTCGTTCCACCAATGTCAATTCCGATGCACTGCATATAGCTAGATTCCATCTCCTTCGGCTTGCTTTTTGCCGTATTGAGAGGAAAACCAAAACAAAGCCGAGCGGCGCTGCGCATCGTTTGTCTGAGGACTATTGATCATGAGGAAAAAGAGGCGACTGCAAAGTTCGGGCGGAAAACTTTTTAGGGTTTCGAATGATTCCCGCATTTCAATTTCCTGCGACTCTTTAGTTTCACTCGCTTCAAAAAGGTCCGCTGCTTTATCTAACAGTTCCGCACATTTTTGAACGGAGAAAGAAACAAACATTGCTGCAAAACTCAGCAACAAATGAAACTGCGCAGTTCCAGTAAAGCCTTCCTGAACCATCTTCATCGTGCTTTCATACTCTGCCGAGGAATCGAGACCAATTTTCTCTTTCGTCGACACAACGAGCATTCTTGATTCGGCGCGCAGTTGTTCGGACGAACATTCCTGCGCTCTATCTTCAGCAACAGCCAGCAATTCCTTGGCACGTCTAGGAAACTGCTCATTCAATTCGGCAGCAAAAGTGCACAGCAAAGTTACTTCTCTTTCCGGCAAAGCTGATGCTCTGCAAATACTCAAGATCGAGGTAAATCGAGCTTCGGCGACAGCGGGATTAACCTTGACGAAGGGAATTACGGGACTGCGATTGCCGGTTTCAAAACGCTGATTCAAAAAATAAGAGTCTCTGGAAGTGACCTCATCCATGTTCTTTTTGAATTCGAACCAGAGTTCCTCGGCAAATTTTTCATTCTTCGCATGGTCCAGCAGTGCTGCCTTCTCTGCTATATGTGACAAGTGCAAAATCCTGTCAAAACCTTCTTTGTCAAATTCTCTGCTCAGCTCGGACACGTGCTTCAAAAGGTCCAAAGCAGCATCTTGATCGTATAAAGCAACATAGCGAGCCAACAAAATTTGAGACAGAATAGCCCGCCGTGGACCGGCAAAGCCCCAGTATCCGGGATCTTGCGTCTCCATATCCATTGCATTAGCGACCGCTCTTTCAGTGAATTCCTGCAACTTCTCGGTGGAGATTTTCTGCGCTAAATTTAAAATACAACAGTAAGTCTGATCCTTCGCATCGGGCTGAGAAATCTCACGCGCGAAAGCTTCAGCCTCGATCAGCATCTCTCGGGCAAATTCAGGAAACAAATCTGCCACATCATTGGCGAGGTCACACAAGTGTGTGGTTTTTGAAAATGGCTGTTCCTCGCGATCAAGAATGAATGTGCGCGCATCCTGCACCAATTGCATTGCCAATTCTCGATCGGTGCCGGCAAGCTTCTGAGCAATCTTTGACAGAACCCCGTGAATCAAACTGTAGCCATTATTTTGAAGAGCCCTGGCAATTTGAAGAGCCTTCAAAGGTGCGGCGGCTGCAAGATTTTCCGCGACAATACTGAGCGCTGTTTGATTTTCATCAGTAACGGGATATCCGTCATGCCAAAATTCTTGAAAAGCCCTGACAGCCGATTCGCTGTCGACCTTCGGCAGACGACTGGCGAGCTCAATAAAACCGCCATCCGACATTTTGGCGAGCGCGAAAAGATAATCGATGCAAAATTGCTTCAGCTCAGCAGACTGGGGCGGTATGTCGGAAAAATGCCCAGCCAGATGATAGAGACGAATTGATGAATTGTGAATGGTTTCGCAGGTGTGCCATATTTTGCGCAAAATCTTGTCATTTTCATGCTCCTCAGCCGATGGCTCAGGCATTGGCACCGCTATTGGTGACGAGACGAGTATGGAACTTTCCGCCCACTTGGAATATTCTTTCCATCCCTCATCTTTCCTGATTTGGACGACAGGACTTAACTCCGAAGCATCTTCCAAAATGTGCCCGAGTGCTTCTCTGGCATCTTCTTCGCTTTTGGCATAGTAGAGCAACACCCGCTCTCCGCGCGCTTGCAGCTCGCCAAAATAGGCACCGGCGCCGGCGCGATGCAATCGAGCCGCAACTGCAAGACGCAAACTCCAGATTTTCCACCGCACCGCCTTTGATGGCACATCGGCGTTTTTGTCCGTCGGTATATGAATTGATACGAGCCAATTCATCTCGTGCGGCGAAACGCGATCGGGAAGCGATCTGTAAATATTCGCAAGCCACTGGCGCCCGTCCGACTCGCGTTTTTCGATGCGCCAATCGGAAAATTCGTAAATTGTGATGCCGACCGACATAGCAGCGTCATCTTCGGAAATCCACCTTCCCCACACTTCCTCCGGCTGCTGAATATCGGAGACGGCAGTCTTGCGCACATTAGCCCAGCGCTTGCTCATTTCTTGATCATCAAGTTGGTCGTAAATATCCGTCAGGCAGGAAGCAATCTGGAAATATCTGCTCATCAACTCCGGATTGATCGGAATTCTTGCTTCCGGAGCCGCCCAAGAAGGCGTGTCAAAGCCGTAATACTGGTCGATCAGCTCGATCATTCGATGACAATCGGAAAGTGCGCCTTCCAGGTCGCCGCGGCTCAGCTTGACCGTCGCCAAAACTCCCCAGGCGTCAATCTCTTCTTTCGTCAAAATGCTCAAGAAGTCAGCTTCAAAAACTTGCCGGTCGAAATGTTGGCGGCGGCAATCCAAGGCAATCGGGTCATTTTCCAGCGCGTCAAAAAACTGGGCGACCGAAGATTCAGCCGATTCGAAATCTCGGCTGTCGATCGCGTCTAAAGCTCGGTAAAGGGGCACCTGGTGGGGAAGAGCCATAGAATCAGGACCGCGAATTTGATGCCAATCGGCGCTGGGCCGCGCTTTGGAGACTAACAATGCTAGCAGAGCCGGGAGTTTCGTGCGTTAGAAACCATCCAGCCTCTTGGCATGGCAATCAATATTAATGCGACCCAGCGTATAATTCGTCCTCAATCAGTTTTCGTCGGGGGAGTCGGTATGAGAAAGTCAGAGTTTGCAGTCTTTTTTGCGGTTTCGCTGGTGCTTTGCAGTCTGCCGGCAAGCGCCGACAATGCGGCAAAAATTGCTGGCAAGCAAGAAATCGCACAAGCACAAACGGTTGACAGTTCCGGCACCGGCGGTGGATTAATCGTTACCACGACCAATTCGGTAGACGGATATCGCATCAGAGAGTATCGCGGTATCGTCCGTGGTGTCATGGTCCGTGAGCCCAACACGATTCAACAATTTAAGGCAGGGTTTCAGGGAATGTTCGGCGGCAAAGTGAACGCTTACATCAAGAACTGCGAAATGGGCAGACAGGGAGCCTACGATGCTATGGTTCAGCAAGCTCTTTCACGAGGCGCCAACGCGATCGTCGGAGTCAAGTATGATTCGGATGCCTTTCAAGGCGGCACAAACGATTTCGGCACGGAGATTGTCTGCTACGGCACAGCCGTCATGCTGGAACCGGTGAAAGCTCCTCAGCAATAGACTAAGGCAGCACTTTCACCAGACAGAATAGAAGCGCAGGAATAGCGCTGAGAACCAAGAGCAACACAGACACCGCGCGCCCCAAACCGCGTGGTACCACGAATGACAAAATCAGAAAAACAAAAGTCATTATCGTGAAAATTATTACCGGCGCAGAAGACAGAATAAGAACAAAAGTCTCATCGAGTTTGTCCATCAAAAGCCACACAACAGCCGGACGCAAACCTGGCTCCCCATTGAACGGCAGCACGCCGGCCTCAGTCGGCTTGTATTCTTTGCCGTCCTCGAGCGCAAACAGATAGCTCGAATGCGGACGAACACCACTCAGCGGTTTGCCATCTTTGCCGATTAACTGAACTACAAAACCTTCGATTGTCCCGCGAGGACTCAAAAAATCGACGGCATAGCAGCGAATCTCACCAGGATTCGCTTTCGGTGTTTCCGGAGCGACCTGACCCGAAAGCAAAGCATCATAGAATTTAGTACGGGCCTGATCAGCTTCATGAGAAGCCAAACCTTTGCCAATCACTACCTTAAAGAAGAGAGGCATTTCTCTTTTCTTGGTATACGGATTTAAATAGCGCAGATCAATTGCAGGATTTAAATTGCCGCGAGCAGGATAACTCTTCACCTTTTGAAACTGCATGGTGGCATACTGATTGAGAAAATCGATTCTGCTGGCGAGTTGGAGTTCGGCACCACCATTCACATAAAGCTTTATCTGATCTTCATCGACTATCCCGTCACCAGTTCTAACCAGCCAAATTTGCTTTTCGCCGACGCGACCAAGCGACATATCGACTGCATCGCGCCAATCATCGAGATAAAAGCGCAATTTCGCAGGCATCTTTTTTTCACCGACCGCAAACTCGCAAGATGTGGGGTCGGTCAAAACTAAAGACTTGGTTGAATCAGTGGAAACATACTTATGCTGAATTGCTCTGTATGCATCCGCGGGGCTGAGTTTGCGCGGCATATGATAAGCCACATAAGCCAAACCGACAACAATGCTAACCATCACCACCATTGCGGCTGCGGCTTTGGCGGAGGTGGTGCTTGGATCAACCAATTCTTGCACCGGTTGATCGGGATCTCTTTTTCCGACGAAAAATTGAGCGATCATTCCAATCAGTCCGCCCATATCGGGAGCGCCTGCCATGGGAGGCGCAGCCATGTTTCTCGACGACATCGACCGCATGCTGCGCACACTCGAGGCAGACTGTGCAGGCGCTGACTGAGATGGTAATGATTGGGAGGAAAGTGTTTGCGAAACGACACTTTGCAGATCACTTGCACTGAAAGTTTGCTCTTCAACCTCAGGAGGTTGCTCTTCAAGTATGGAAGATTCCCCAATCTGTCGAGGCGATTCAACTGTGTCAGGATTAGAAGGCGTTTCTTGCGGCGCCGGTGTTTGCGCCGACTGAAGCTTTAGCGCAGCCGCGGTCTGGCTTATGGTCGCAGGATGCTGCCATTGCCGCGCCGGAGGTTGTACCGGCAGCTCCGGAGCGCCCCAGGTATCCGCAGGCGAAACTTCAGACGGCTCGGCCGGTCCCCACTCATCATGGACTTCCGCACTTTCACTCGAAGGCGCGCCCCAGATATCGGCACCGTCGGCAGGTGTTGATGCCTCTTGCTGCGCTGTTGCGGAATCTTCGGGTGTGCTCTCAGGCGGTCCCCACAACTCAGGGGGTGGTTCAAACGTTTCAGCTATTGATTGGGGCGTTTCTGACTGTGGAGTCACAACCGGTGCGTCTGCATGTGGTGTCGCAGGTGGTGCGGAAATTGCGATTTCCTCGTCAAAATCAGCCAGTTGGTAATCAGGTATTTCTCCCTGGCTTGCTGGTACATGAGGTGCTGGAAATGGTGGCACAGAGGCCGGCGCCGGCGGCACAGATGCAGTTGGCGGCTGAGCCTGGGTCACGTCTGCATCTAAAGATTTCGGCATGCTCGGTCTGGAGAACATTGCCGTTTCCTTTGTGGGTCTTGCAAGCACATCAGGAGATTGTTGATTTGCAGGTGGAACAACCGGCGCTGTTGGAACAGCATAATTAGACGGTATGGAGAAATTCGCTGAAGGGGTTGATGCCGGTGGAACATCTGGTGATGATTGAACCGCTGGTGCCGCCGGAGCAGCCGGCGCCGAACTCTTTTCAGGTGATGACGGCTCGGGCGGCGGGGAATCTGGACCAAGAGCTTTGAAAGTATATGTATGTTCCGTAGTGGGCGGAGCCATCGGAACTTTGGCTTTTTCGGTGACCAGTGTCTTGACGTCGATCTTGCCCGCCTTAACGGCGGCGGCTAATCGATTTAGTTTATCCGACTGTTCTTTTTTGCCGACTTTAAGGCTGACCGCAGCAATGCGCTCGAGGGCACCACTCAAAGCAGCGAGACTTTGAGCGGGATTTGCCGCAGTCAAATTGATCAAACGCTGATTGAGTCTGATTGCCTCTGAAAACTTTCCCCAGGCAGTATAGATTTCGGATAGGCACTCGGAAACGTAAGCCCTCTCAAGCGGGTGTGAATCCAATTTTTCGAAGACGTCTCGCAGCAGCGGTTCGGCAACGGCATAATTTCCGCTGCTGAACGATTGTTTTGCCTTCTCCAAGTCCTGGAGAACCATGTTGGGATCGTTGTCAGACATCTGGCACACGGCTCAAACTTTGGCAGGCATAGCCTACCTCACAAGCTTAGCAGCCCTGGGCGTTCTGTTAAATGCCGACCGGCGATTTCAGGATGTTTATGCAGCTCTTCGAACAGGAAGACGCTTGTCTGGGACAGCACTTCTTTGAGTCGTTCGGGGTGTCACCAAACTCTGTGGGTTTTTCAGCGGGTCAAAACCCTTTGAGGATTGAAAGAGGTCGAGAGCGATATCCTGCGACGAATGCTCCGTGGCAAAGAGTTCGGCAAACAGCCTTTTTAAATTGTCCAACAAATGAGAGGACTCGCTTTCGATGCCCGCCTTGTAAATTGCTGGATTGTTCGATTGCATTCTCATTTGGACCTCCTCTTGCTTCGTCTCAAGATGCAACATCTTCATCAACTCTGCACTATGAGTTTTTAGACACGAGTGGCTAAATAAAGTTCCACCGCTTTTCTGCTTGACATCACGGTTTTATGTTTCTCTTTTCTCCTATCGATTTATGCAAGAAAAGCGCAAACACTGAGGCATCGCTGGTTTCTATCAACTACGGATGCGTTTGTATATGTATTCAATATGCAACAGCAGAAATGCAAGTAAAGAATGCAAGCAAAATCGCAAGCACAAACTTATGCAAAATCTGCACGCCAGTCGGCGAAATTACCAGAGATAGCAGCGTTTATCTTTCGGCAACATCATGGTGTCTTCACCTTTAATGTCGAATGCTTTTTCGAAAGCATCCATATTGGCAAGCGTTCCATTGACCCGGTATTTGGGAATCGGATGAGGGTCCGTTGCTGCCATCATGTGCTCTTTTTCCGGGCGAATATTAGTTGCCCAGGCTTGCGCAAAAGAAAGGAAAAATCTTTGCTCCGGGGTAAAACCTTCGGCATCAGGAGTGCGTGGTTTGTCCTTCAGTATTTTTTGCAGCGCTTTGTAGGCGATAGTCAAACCGCCAAGATCTGCCGCCGCTTCACCGGCCACCAGTTTTCCTTTTAAATGCGTATCACCACCTACGGTGTATCCGTCATACTGGTTCTCAATCAGCGAGATACGCTGCTTAAAACGCTTTTCGTCACCGGCGGACCACCAGTTCTTCATATTGCCCTGCGCGTCGAATTTGCTTCCCTGATCGTCGAAGCCATGCGTCATTTCATGACCGATTACCATGCCCATGGCACCGAGATTGGTTGCATCGTCAGCTTTAGGGTCAAATATTGTCGGCTGCAAAATGCCGGCTGGAAAAACAATTTCATTCATCTCGCTCCAGTAATATGCATTCACTGTCTGCGGAGTCATGAGCCATTCCGTGCGATCGACGGGTTTTCCGATTTTGGCGAGATTGCGCTTGAATTCGAATTGTTCGGCGCGTATCACATTCCATAAATATGAATCTCGATCGATTTTCAATGCGCTGTAGTCACGCCACTTGTCCGGATATCCAATTTTGGCGACGAACGCTTCCAGCTTTGCAATAGCGTTCTTGCGAGTGGTGTCATCCATCCAGTCGAGAACACCCAGATCTTCGCGCAAGACTTCTCTCAGTTTGTTGACCAATTCCAGAGCCTTGGCCTTTGCTTCCGGGGTGAATGCGGTCTTTACATACTGCTGTCCCACGGCTTCACCAATGGCGTGGTTGGTGGCATTCACGACACGCTTCCAGCGCGGAAGGTTCTCTTTCTTTCCAGTCAAAACTTTGCCGTGGAAATGAAAATCCTGATCGACAAATCTCGAGGAGAGATATGGTGCCGCCGCATCAATCAAATGCCAGCGCAAATAGTCTTTCCACTGGTCGAGCGGAACATCCGCCATCAAATGATCCACTTTCTTGAAGAAGTCCGGCTGCCCGACGTTCACTTCATTGATGCCGGGAAAACCAATCTCAGAGAAATAGAGAGACCATGAAAATCTCGGAGTCATCTCCGTCATCTCTTTTAGATTCATCTTGTGATAGATTTTTTCGGGATCGCGCAAATCGATATTGTTCATGGATGCATCAGCAAGACGCGTTTCGATCTCCATGATCTTTTGCGCTTTGGTCTTAGCATCAGCTTCTGCAACGCCTGTAAGCGCCAACATCTTCGCTACGTGCTCGACATATTCTGTGCGTATTTTTTTGAAGCGATCGGCTTGATTGAAGTAATAGTCTTTTTCCGGCAAGCCTAATCCTGCCTGATTGGCCTGTCCGATCACTTTGGTGGCATCTTTAAAATCTTGCCCGGAGCTGAAGCCAAAGAGTGCGCCCACACCAAATCCATGCAAACGCGCAATTTCCGCGCGCAAGTCATCCAGCGTCTTCATCTTGTCGATACGCTTGAGTTCGTCGGCAAGCGGCTTCAAGTCGTCGGCTTCCAACTTTTTCGTGTCCATACCGACTCTGTAGAAGTCGCCGATTTTCTGAACCACTGTGCCGTTCTTGGCTGTTTTCTTGGCGGATTCTTCCAACAAACCGCGAACCTGCGCCAAATTCCTGTCGTTAATGATATTGAGAACGCCCCATTTGTCATACTCAGGAGGGATCGGAGTGTTTTTCAGCCAGGTGCCGTTGGCATACTGATAAAAGTCTTTTGCCGGCAAAACGTTCTTATCTATGGAAGCACTGAAGCTTCTTGGCGCCGATTGGGCTCCGCCCTTGGGCTCGGCGTTGACTTCCGCCTTCTTTGGCTCGGCTGTGCGTTCGATTTCACCCTTGGTCGCAGCCTGCAAAGAGCTCGCAACTCCTGTCATCACCATGATTGCCAGGCTGGCAGCAACTGCTCCGTAATAACGTTTCTTTCTAGACATCATTTCCACCCTATGCCGAACAAGGCAAAGTCTAACAGTTTGCTCACAAACCCGCTCGCGGGCTCAGGCACTAGCGCAATGGATTTGTAATCACACCTTGCATGCTGGAAACCGTCGAATCTGAAAACGAATTTTAACCGAGAAAGGTTTGTCGCTTGGCCACCCGGAAAGCCCAGCCAGCTAAGGGGTTGACCTCAATCATTCAGTGCCGTGTTAACAAATAGACGCAAGCACATACAGAAACGCTGTTTAAAAAGGTTGGAGAGGGTCGTACGCGTGCGATAATGACGCGCAGTGTTACATTTTTTCCGGTATTTCGCATGAACAATAAACTTTTCGTAGGTAACCTCTCTTTCAAACTTTCCGAAGCAGAACTCGAGTCACTGTTCGGTGAATTCGGCACAGTCGTGTCCTGCTCGATACCGACAGACCGCGAAACCGGTAGAAAACGGGGATTCGCATTCGTTGAGATGGGCAGCCAGGCAGAAGCCGAAGCAGCCATCAAAGGTCTCAACGGCAGAGATTGCGAAGGTCGTCAGATTGCAGTAAGCATCGCGCAACCCAAGCCGAAAGGCGGCGGTGGCGGCGGACGCAAATACTAAGTCCGGACCAAGCTTTGATAAAAGGGCAAGTCAAGAGACTTGCCCTTTTTGCATGTTGATTCAAAAGAGTTTGCTGCCGGCAAGTTGTTGTTGACATTTTAGCCGGCTCAATGAGGTGGCATCGGAATCCACACCGGCGGCTTTTCCGGAAATTTCATTTTGCTGAGAATCGCTTTGTCATCAGCATCGTGTGGTTTCAAATAGACGTAGTAGCTGTCATTGCGTTCGATCAGATCATCTTTTGGCTGGCTGCGAGGACTTATCAACATGTCGTTGGTGAAACGAACGTGCATGTAGTAAGGCAGCAGTTGTGTGAAATTCGGAACGTCAGGCTCGATTTCGTAAGTGAGCAATTGCGTGCCTGTAATTTTAAGCACCTGCCCGGACCCGGTCTTAATCGGCTTTGTTGGGATCTCCAACCAGCTCGTTGCGACCTGAACGAAAGTCCTGAAGGTCGGCGACATCACATACAAAGGATCATCACCCCTGGTATTACGCAAATAAATGGTGACGACATATGTTTTGCCGCTGCCGAATTCGACACTCTTCACATCGGCGCGCAAGCCCTGCATGCCTAACTCTTCCAGCGCCAATCGCTGCTGCGCTTTAGCCTCGATCACATCGGCTTCGTACTTTTCGGCCGCCCAGTTGATTCCCCAGGCGATGAGACACGTAGGAACAAGCCACATCACGAAGCGTCCGAGAAAACGCTCCAGTCCCTCACCAAGCCGCACTTTATGAGTCGAAGCCTGCTGCGGTGAAATTTCGAATATGCTTCGCGCCGCTTCTTCAACGCTTGCATCATGCGGCGTGCCGGTGTTTGATGGGGCTGCCGGTTCTTTGACAACTAATTCCTTGGCGGCAGCCTCTCCGCTGCGCATCTCAATTACGCTGTCCGCTCTTGCCGCTATTTCCGGATTGTGCGTCACCACAACAAGCGTGATGTTCAACGCTCTATGTATGTCCAAAAGCAAGCTGAGGATTTCGCCTTCCGTTATCTCGTCAAGATCGGCAGTCGGTTCGTCGGCAAGCAACAAGCTCGGTGAATTCACAAGTGCGCGCGCAATCGCAACTCGGCGTTGCTCACCGCCGGACAATTGCCCGGGATAGGCATCGGCTCTGTGCGAAAGCCCAACGCGATCTAATAAAGCTCGTGCGCGTGCATAAATTTCGCTGCCGCTCAGTTTGCCGGAGATCAAGCATGGCAAAGCAACATTATCGATCGCTCTCAGTGATGGAAGAAGGCTTGCGAATTGAAAAACAAAGCCGAGTTTTTGATTGCGTAATTCGGCTCTCTCGTTGTCACTGAGACCCCACTGATTGATACCATCGATAAGAACCTGTCCTGCTGTCGGTCGGCTGATGCCGCCGATCATACCTAAGAGAGTGGACTTGCCGGAACCTGAGCGCCCAACAATCGCCAGCGATTTCCCCTGCTCCAGTTCGAAGCTGACATTTTTTACGGCGTCAACCGATCGTTCACCGCCATAACTCTTGGTTGCCGAAATGACGGAAAGCACTAACCGCCCTCACTTTGAATCAGCAAATACGGCTCTTCCAGACTGGCTCGCCACGCGGGCACCAGTGCGCCCAAGAGGCCAACCAGAGCAGACACAATTGAACAGCAAAGACCGACCCAAACGAAAGTCATTGCTTGGGGCCAGACAAACTCAACGTGCAAAGTCTCGAGGTAATAAACAAGCGATCTTTGAAACAGCAAGAGTAAGCCGGAACCAAATATGATACCGGTCACTCCACCCAGCGAGGTAGTGAAAACAGCCTCCGCAAGCAACATTCCCATTACGTCTCTGTGGCGAGAACCGATGGCGCGAAGGAGCCCTACTTCTCGGCGTCGCTCAGAAATAATACCTGAGAAAAGAAGGCTCACCATAATCAACATTGCCACCAACATCATGGCGGTGAATCCCAGCATCCCAGCGAGCAGCGCCGTCGTCGCCTGTCTGGTCGAAGTCACGATAGTAGCTCCGCTTACGACTTTTACACCCGGCAATTTAGCTATCGCGAAACGAGCCTGCTCAGGGGTGGCACCGAATTTCAGCTTGACCAAAATCGCGGATATTTTAGATGGGTCGAAAGCGGCAAGAGAATCAGAAGGATCTTTTACGGTTTTTAAACTCGCACCGCCTGTAGTACCGGAGCGTTCCTTGATCTTCGATTGCAAAAGCTTGATCGTTTCATACCCGGTAAAGAAAGAATCATCGACCGGACCCACCCCGCTACGGCCAAGCTTACCGTATACATTGCATGGTACGTTGCAGGGAGAGATTTCATCACCCACCGTCTCCGAGCGCCTGCTGCCGGCGAGGATATCTCCAGGCGCCATTGCTTTCGGTGCGCGGGCCACCACCCATGGCATTATTGTGAAATCTTTTTTTGAATCAAATGCGATAAGGTTCGCCTTGCATTCAGGCATGCCGGACATGATGGGAACCTGAAAATATGTTTGTGGTGCGGCCTGCGCAATTCCATCCATCTTCTCCAATTCGGAAACGAGACCCGCATCCAGCGTCTCGTCCGTAGGCTGAACTGTTAAAAGCGCACTGGTTATATTGACCATCGCCCTGGCAGGAACAACGATAAGATCTGCACCCATGCGGGAGAAACTGGTATCCATGCTGTCTTTGATGCCGTTTGCCACCGTATATGATGCAAACACGCCGCCGGTAGACAAAGTCACGGCAACGACAAGCATGATTGTTCGGGCAGGCTTGCGCAAAACATTCTGCAGCGCCAGCCGCGTAAAGAGAAACAACGCGGCACCAGGACGCCGCCCGGGTTGTCTGCCTGCTTGTTGTGATACCACTGCCTCTCGCCTCGAGTTACCGCATTAAAGGGTGGTGCAGCGGCTGTTCTTCAACTGCTCGGCTTTGGTCGGAACGATTACGCAGTCATGGTGCCCGCCGAAATTGGGCAGATAGCCAATCGGCTCGAGTGTATCTTGGGTGAAGATAAATGCACCGCTGGATAATCTCTGGAATCCGCTGAAAATTTGGAAGACATATTTGCCGTCATAAGTGACAGCCATCGTCTGGCAATCCGGTCCGATATTCTGGAATTTCTTGATGATCTTCCATGTCTTAGTATCGACAACGCAGCAGCCGCTGTTGGCTGGTTTTGGATAGAGCACGGAGACGAACATTTTGCTTCCATCTACCGAAAAGCACAGATGGAACGGACTCGGATAGTCACCGCTCCAGGTTGGATCTTTTACGAAAGTAATCTTCTTCCAGTTGCGAGGATCGGCATCGGCGGTATCGAACACTGCCATGTTGTTCTGCTTGATGTTGTTCATCATCAAGAATGACTTGCCGTCGGGAGAAAATCCGGCTTCGTGCCCGACGCATTTGACGTCATCAAGTTTAATTTCCCAGGTGTCCGGACCAGAGCTGACTTTAGCTATGGGCAAATTGCCGGGCGAACCTTCGGGGCAATGCAGGCAGCAGACCGGCTCCCAGTTGTGCCTGTCGACGATGATCGCGCAGGAGAGCATGCGAATAATCAGAGCGGAGTATCGCCCGCCCGGATGATGCACGACCGCATCAAGACCAGTTAGCGTTTTTGGCGAATCACCCGGCAACTGTCCGGTGTAAACCAGATACTCAGCCATCGGCACCATTTCCCAGTCAATCTTATTGCCCTTGGTGCCTTCCAGATCATACTTGCCGGTTTCCTTGGCGGCGTTCAATCTGGTCAAGCGAATTTTTCCACCCTTCGACCAGTTTTCTTCCATGCCACCATTAGCAGTGGCGCCTATCCAGTCGGCGCGAAAAGCCATCTGAACCTGCGTCTTCTCAGAGCCGACCGCGCGATTGAAAAATGCGCACACATCTTTTTGACCATCTGCTCCTGCAAAGCCGGATGCATCAGGATAAATCGTCGTGTGGACGCCCAGTCCGATGCCGGTCGTTTCCGCCACGTCTTCCATCAGATTCATCGACTGTCCATCAAACTGGACGCGATATATATGGTTGCCCATACCCCATTTGCCCAGCATGCCGCGCTCTTTGATGCGGGTCGGCAAGCCATATATCATGACATTGTCGCCACCTTGCGTCGAATTGATGAATTCAAAACCTTTGTACGGATCGGGCGACGGGTAGGCAGCCAAATGGTGCGAAATCGGACAAGAGTCGCCGTAGTTCCAGTAACTTATCCACGCCAGCGTGCGCCCCGAATTCAAATCCACCGCGTGAGTGCCGCCGCCCAATTTCTGGGGAGTCAGGTATACATACTGACCTAATTCTTCAAACGATTGTTTGAGTTTGCCTGCATTGACTATCTCCGTGCTGGCCGGCAGTTCGTTCGAACCAACTCCGCCTGCATTCCATTTGCTGATTCCCTCACCAGCCTCAGAAAGCAGTTTACGACCAAACACCATCCCTGCAGCGCCAAGAGCTGCTGCGCCCAGAATTTTTCTGCGACTGAATATTCGGGACATGAACGGACTCCTACTTGCAACCCTGAACTTATGACATATTTTTGCACAATTGTTTGAGCAATAAATTCTATATATACCCACAGATTTATATCTATCAAAAGATATACGAAATCAAATACATACTGCTCGTCAAATGAAGTTCTTTTCCAGTCTGCAAGCCGGCTTGCGCGCAAATTACCGCATATGATCATAGAGTTCCAGCAATCTCAGGTATCCGGGCACCCGCATGCAAACGCTCCCTTCGCAAATTTCACAGCTAAATGCGATCGTCGAAAAGCACTGGGGTATCCATAAGCTGCGCCCCTTGCAAGAGCCGGCCATGTGTGCGGTGCTGGACGGACGCGATTCGCTCGTCGTGATGCCGACGGGCGGCGGGAAATCACTTTGCTTTCAGGCGCCAGCCGTCGTGCGCGGAGATACCACGGTAGTTGTTTCCCCGCTTATTTCGCTCATGAAAGACCAGGTGGACGGTTTGATTTCTTCAGGAATTGCGGCTGTTCAGCTAAACAGCTCTCTTACTCCGGAAGAGCGCCAACAGCACGAAAAGGATATCCTTGCCGGACACGTGCGTCTGCTTTTCGTGTCGCCGGAAAGACTGGTGCAAACAGACATGCAGGATTTGCTGCGCAAAATAGACGTGCGCACGTTCGCAATCGACGAAGCGCATTGCATAAGCCACTGGGGGCATGATTTCCGTCCGGAATACAGACAACTTCGCCTTCTCAAATCGATGTTTCCCAAAGCGTCCGTTCACGCTTATACGGCAACGGCAACCGAGCAGGTGCGCGGCGACATCATTCAAAACCTGAATTTGAATGATCCCGAAATTTTGGTCGGCAATTTCGATCGCGCCAATTTGACTTATCGCATAATGTCGCGCCGGGGCGGACTGTTGAAGCAGGTTCTATCGGTAATCGACCGCCACAAATCCGAAGGCGGAATTATTTATTGCATAAGAAGGGCGGAAGTAGACGAATTGACTGCCGAGCTGAAACAGGCAGGCATAAAAGCCATGGCTTATCATGCCGGAATGACGTCACAGGAAAGATCGCAAACACAAGAAGCATTTTCAGAAGAGCACTGCGACGTCGTGGTGGCAACTGTTGCCTTCGGCATGGGCATCGATAGATCCAATGTTCGCTATGTTCTTCACACGGCAATGCCGAAGTCGCTGGAAGCCTATCAGCAAGAAACCGGCAGAGCCGGAAGAGACGGTTTGGAAGCGGAATGCGTATTGCTGCATTCCGGCGCAGATGTCTTCACATGGAAGGCAATCATGCAGAAAGCCGCATCGGAACAAAATCAAAATCAGTTTCAATACCAGGACAATGATCTCTCTTATTTGGAAACGGCATACGAGCATCTCCACATAATCGACCGATATTGCCGTGGTGCAGCCTGCCGCCATTCGCTTCTGGTGGCGCATTTCGGCCAGACATACGATAAAGAAAGCTGTGGTGCCTGCGACATTTGCCTTGGTGAAACTATTGAAGTCGAGGGAGCGCCGGTCATTGCACAGAAAATACTCTCGTGCATCGCAAGATTGAAAGAGCGTTACGGCATCGGCTATGTCGCTGCCGTGCTGCGCGGTGAAAATTCGCAAGAAATACGCAACCGCGGGGATCAAAACGTGAGCACTTATGGATTGCTGAAAGAGCACCACGTTAACGATCTGCGCGATTGGATGTATCAACTCATCAGTCAGGAAGTTCTGGTGCAGGAAAACATCGACCTTGGTTATGGGCGCGCTGTACCAATTTTAAAATTGAACGGCGGCTCCTGGCAGGTGATGCGCGGGCAACGCACAAATATTCGATTGTTGAAACCGGCAGAAAGAAAGAAAGGCGAGCGCGCAAAACTTTCCAGAGCGGAAACGGGATCATGGGATGGTGTCGATCGCGATCTTTTTGAAACCATGCGTGATTTGCGCAGGGAGCTGGCCGACCAGCGACGCGTGCCGCCATATATCATCTTCAACGATGCGACGCTGCGCGAATTAGCTCGCATTCGACCTTCCAGCCTGGAAAGAATGCGAATGGTCAGCGGCATCGGAGACTCGAAGTTGCGAGACCTCGGTCAAACCTTCCTGGATGTGATCACTGCACACTGCAAAGAGACAGGCGCAACCTTCGATTCTTAGAGGCGTCACGAAGCAGTCGTCGGTTTCTTCAAACGCACAAGCGTGAGTTGCTGGGTATTCGATTTGGAATAGTGAACCAGAATCGGACTTGACTGTTTCAACAAGTTTCCGATTGCCGTGTCGTACACCACGTTCTTATTGCCTGCTATCGTGAAGCAAGCGCGCTGATTCTTCTTATCGACTGCTCCGGAAACCGGCTTGCTTTCAGCCGTCACTTCATTGTAATAAGTGCCGCGAATCACGCCTTTTTTGTCAACGGCAAGCTGAAGCAGTTGGGAGCTGTTGTTCTGATCTCCTGAAACCAGGGCATACACACCCAGTGGTTTCATGTTATCGACGTCTTTTTTCTGCTGCTCGTCCGAAACGGGAGCAGTCGGTGTTGGCGGTGCCGTCTCTGCAAGAGCTTGAGCCTGAGCGTAATAGGCATCGGTCGACTCGAGGGGCTGCGACCCGTAATAGACACTGTCGCCATTGTATGTGATGTTGTTTCCATAATCGTAGTAGACCGGCTCAGTAGCTGCATCCATTCCCCACCAGCCGCCTAAATCCCCCCAACCGGTCCAACCCCACGCCCAATCATCGCCCCAGTTTCTGTTCCACCAGTACCAGTGATGGTTGCCCCACCAGTTGCGATCGAAATAATTCCAGTGATTAAAATTGCCATTGACGTTATTCCAGTGATCGGCAAGAGCTCTCGGTGACATACCGTATGTACCGGCTCTACCGGCCCAGCTTGTGGCGGGATTATCCATGATACGGCAGAACCCGCCATCTCCGGCTAAATTGTTCCTGTCCGCATCACCAAAATTTCTGACTCCGTTTTCACCAGCTCTGATACCAGTATTGTTGCCACCAAATGCAGAGTCGCCAGGATGATCGAAATTGTCGTTGAAACGATCGAACGCGTCGCCTCTGCCCATATCGCCGCGGCCGAAGTCGCCGCGTCCCATATCCCCGCGTCCGAAATCACCGCGGTCAAAACCGCCCATGCCGCCTCTATCGAAGCCGCCGCCGAATCCGCGACCGCCACCACCGCCGAATCCACCGCGGGCGAATGATGGTTCAATACAAACCATGGGCAGTACCACTGCCAATGCAACAAAAATCTTGATTCGTTTTGTAATTTTCATTTGAGTACCATAAAACTGTGAAAACTGAAAAACAAAGAACTGCCGATATCAGGTCGCCAGTTATGTGCCGGTTCTTTTAGCAGTTAAAATCGGAGTATCCGGAATTTGCTTGCCCATCAGTCGTCTTGATGTCGACTGCCAGGAGAATGTGTTGTCATCCAATTTTTTGAACATGTATCGGGCGGAGCCTGTGGTGCCATCCGATTGAACGGAACATCCTTCAGCTATCCAATCGCTTCCGGAATTAAACCATCTGGATTCTCCATAGCCGCCGTTCCAATCGAACTGCCAGGAGCGGATTCTCCGCAACAAAGGATCGTAGAAAATAAATTGTGTCTGAGACGTCTTTTGACCGTCTTTTGTGGTTGCATCGAATGCGCAGCGAATGATCTTTTTGCCGGCAACCCAATCGGCTTTGATCTGCAAATCTCCCTTCGGACCTTCCACTTTCCAATCACCGATCAGCCATGAAAGATCGTTGATATTGGGCAAAGAGGCGACCGAAGCATCGAATTTCGGCGCTTCGGTGACGCTCACCATTTTCCAGCCGCCACGCTTCACGTGAACCGCCGTGTATGTACCAAAACCGGCAGGGTTATTCGAATTGCCGATATGTGAGACACCATGCTCAACAGCGAGATTGTCCGCCGGAAATTGGAGGGAATCTATCTTGATTTCGATGGGTTGCTTGCCGTAAGTTTTGAAAAATGAAGTCATCTGATCTGCAATTGCATTGCGACCGGTGTAGACGCGCCCCTGCTGGTCGGTAAAAACGGCATCATCCGCCCACATTGCAGCAAGTGCATTTACATCACCGGCGGCAAACGCCCTCGAATAATCGGCAGCTTGATGTCGGATGATTTGTTCATCAGCATCATGATTGACTGTTCTCGATGCCGACTTTTTCCCAACTTTTTTGGCAGCTATCAACTCACCGTCAATAGCAAAAGCAGTTGAAGGAAAAACGCACGAACAAAAAACGGAGAGTAAGAAAGTCAGCGATAAAAAAACTACTTTTTCAAACGGCAGCATCAAATTCAACTTGCTCCTTCAGTCCCATCAAACTGAAGTTACCCGTTTTCTTCAGACTTTATACATTCTCAGATGCATGATTAACCAGTTCGAAACCATGGGGATTTTATCTGCGCAGATTTCCCTGCGGATGCGATTGAAGGTATTCATTGAGCGACGCTCGCAGGTCTATGCCGTTCATCGATGGCACCGATTTGAACGGCGCCACCCTCACAAATTGACTGACCAAATGCCCTTCTCTGACGGGTTCTCCTTGATACGTGAAAACGCGGTTGCTGCTTGAGTTGATCAATTGCTGCTGCGCCGAGAGCGCGTAATGATTTAACGACTCCTGCTGGAACGTATCGAGCGGCTGATGGTTCCAAGCGCTGGACTCGCTCACGACATAATGCGTGCGTGTTAAAAGTTGCGCAGGTGAACTGCTCTCGCAAGCCTGATTCACCGTCACGAAGCGCACCAGCTTTCCTGCCGATATTCCATCTCTTTCGGAAGGAAGCATGTTTACGTGCCAATAATTGCCTTGCGCATCCTGCTGATGTCCCCAGGTCGCCTGCAAGCGATTTTCCGTCCATTCGTTCTGGGTGCTGTTTCTTCTTGTGCGAAGGTCGGTAACACTGGTGGTCATGTCTCCGTCCTTCTGCCAAACTCCCGCCATACAGGAAGGAATCATGAACCATTGAATCGAGTAATGATTCGCCGGTCGAGGGACCTCTTCGCTGCGTTGGGCGGTCAATCGTGCGACGCCAAAAGCAGGCATGTATGGCTGAGTAAAGGCGGTCTTAGCAGCCAGTGGCGGAGTGCTCGCAGTCGGCACAGGTGCTTTGCGCGCAACCTGTGCGGCTATTACAGCATGTGCGGGTTTAGGCGCCCGGGTAATAGAAACAGGTGGAGCGGGCGCGGCTTGCACTTTCTTGGCGGCTTGCACTTCCTTGGCGGTTTGCACTTTCTTGGCGGCCTGCACTGTCTTGGCGGCTTGCACTGTCTTGGCAGCCATCTGCTGCCGCTCTATATGCGGCTTGAGCACCTCGTGCACATGCGGAAGCTCCTCCTGATGACTGACTCCGGCGAAAAGCTTGATACTGGAAGAAGTCGTCACCGTGCCGGGTCTCACTGAATCTGAACCGGCATTTGTGCTCCTGTTAAACCCGGAATGATGTCCGTCCCCGGCCGCATTATTTTGCGCAAACGCGGAGCCGAAACCGCCTGCCAACACCAATTGGCAAAGCAGAGGTAAAATCAAATAGCGTTTCGGTCGAGATGTTTTCAAGAAATGACCAGGCATGCGAAGTCGTAATATAACATCTGTCGTTCGCGCATTGAAGCTCTCGGAATTTTGATATGCCCAGAACGGACAACTCGATAAAACTGGCAGATGGAAGAAAGCTCGGATATTCAACTTTTGGAGATCCGAATGGGCGCGCGCTGCTCTATTTTCACGGTGGATTATCGAGCCGCCTGGATATTGAATTTGCCGATAAACAGTTGAGCGACCTCAACATCAGTTTAATCGCGCCGGATCGCCCCGGCATAGGTCTTTCCGACAGATTGCCGGGCAGAACGCTGACGGACTGGGCAAGTGATGCTTCCGCGTTGATTGCAGCTCTGGATCTAAAGAAACCGCCCGTTCTCGGTTGGTCCCTTGGTGGACCTTATGCACTTGCGTGCGCTGCCCTTCTCAGCGGCAAAGTCGGAAAGCTCGGCACCGTTGGTGGTGTCGGTCCCATGGACTACGATGGCGCAATCAACGAGCTTGGTCTCATGGAAGATCGCATTCTGCTGAGCTGGCCTGAACCGTTCCTGCAACTTCTGAGTCCGGCAGGAAATCTGTATAAATTTATGACACCACAGCAAATGAAAAAAGAGCTTTTGCGCGCGGTAAAAGCCGGTCCTGACTATGAGGTTTGCGACGCGCTCTCCCTCAATGAAGCCACGGATTTTGCATTCGAAGCGCTTCGTCAGGGATTTGAAGGCTCGCTGGACGACTACCTGGCTCTTAGAAAACCTTGGGGCTTCAGGGTCGAGGACATCACAACCGAAGTGCACCTGTGGCAAGGTCTGGACGACCATCTCTGTCCTAAAAAAGCGGGCGACAAATTAGCGGCACGCTTGCCGAAGCGAAAATACTTCCTGCTCGAAAATAGCGGTCACTTTCTCTTGCATAGGCATCTTGCCGACGTTACGTCAGTGTTGCTCAGCGAAAACGAAAACTGAGCTCATGGATAATCTGCAAACAGATCGATGCGCGGCCATTCACTGACATTATTCAGTGTGTTCCGTATCGCTTTAACAGCAGGGCCCATGGGATTTCCGGAACCGCCGTCCGGAGCGGAACCGCCGTTCAGCATCAAACAGAAATCAGTGTTGTTGGGCAAGTGCATGATTTGACAATGAACACCAGGCTTGCCACCATTTTTGCTGTAAGTGATGCCGTCCGCTGTTACGCGAACAGAATCCAAACCAAGTCCGAAGTGGCTGCCATTTGGATTATTCTTCATTGGTGGCGGCAGTGGTGCCACCATTTGATCGAAGGAATTTTGGCAGATGCCCGGCATTCTTGTCCCATCTATCGCAGTCAAAAACTTGACCATATCAACTGAGGAGGCCATCCAATTGCCGAAATCAGGCATCAAAGGAACCGTTCTCTGACCGCCTGTGATAATGTGCGGCGGAAATCCGCCATATCGTGAAGCTTGTCCGGGTATCACACCGCGCGACTCTTCACACATGTCTCGAATGCCAATCGAAGCCAACTGTTCTTGCAAATACTGCCCGTAAGGTTTTTGAGCCGCGCACTCGATTACATACTTGATTAGATTCCATTGCCCATTGGCATACTTGGCGTCGGTGCCGGGAGCATAATCCAGCGGTGTGGCAAGCAGCACGCGAACAGCTTCGGAATAAGGAAGCCCATTGGGAGCCAATCTTTGCACTTCCCGTCCGGCTTTGGCAAAACCAGAACTGTCGTTCCATCCGCCTGAATGATGCAACAACTGTCTGATTGTGATTTGAGCAACGAGCGGATCCGCTCTCATTCCCCGCACCAAATTCGGACGACCGATCACATCGTACATCCGGTCATCCAGCCGAAGACGGCCGGATTCGACCAAGCGCATTACACCAAACGTCGATATTGCTTTAGTGCAGCTTGCAAGATTGAACAAAGTATTTGGCGTAACCGGCTCGCGGGTGCGCAGGTTGGCGACACCAAAACCCTTGGCATAAATCAGTTTTCCATTGCGAGCCACACTCAAAGATCCGCCAGGGACATAATACTGCTGCAGGATTTGCTCCATTATCCCGTCCAGATCCGAAAGCTTTGCCCGTGCCGTCGGACCGCCGGAAAGAGGAGCACTGAGATCCGCATCTTCCGGCGAGAAAGCTTCATCTGGTTCATTCGAGTTCTGCTCTAAGCCGGCGACGGCGCCGGACTCACCGGAGCCGGTCTCCATTTGCGCATAAACAGCCTGCGGGTTTACGGTCATAGCAAACATCACGAATGCTGAAAATATCGCCATGAGAATTGGCGCATTTGCTCGTGAATGACTGCGCTTCGTCTTGATTTTCATGCTCAAAATGCCCTGTCTGATTTCCCGCAGTGGATATTTTACCGCTTACTTCACCGGTGGCGGCATAAAAAACGGCGAGGGACTGCCGCCGGATGAACCGCTTCCGCTCGAATTGCGAGGAGACTTCTTGACTGGAGGCGGCATAAAGGTTGGAATCGCATTTGGTGGCACCGTTTTCTTCACCGGAGGCGGTGTGAACATCGGCGGCGGAGGGAGTTTTTCCTTTAGCGGAGGCGGAGTAAACATCGGTGGCAAAATCTTGCTGTTGTCCGGCAATTTAGGCGGAGCAAAAGTAGGAGGCGGCAAGAAAACGATTGGCGGACCTTTTGGCGTGGAATCAGGATTGACGGTAAAGGCGATAACAGGATGATCTTGATAAAGTTTGGCGAGAGTCGCTTTATCGCGCTTGCTGGGCATCCCATCTTGCATGGACGACGAGCGGAAATACATCACGTCGTAAATGTAATTCGAATGATCCAGCCCGAGAGCATGACCGATTTCATGCATAGTCACAGAGCCCATTTCGCCGTCTTTGACAAAAGCGCCGGGAGTAAAAGCATCAGTTGTGCGAAGCTCGACCAGCATGCTGTAGTCCTCACCATCTGATTGCGGTGTGGTCAAGCCTGATACCACTCTTGATTCCGATTCCGCGGCCAGCGCATTTGGTGTCCAACGCACCACGATATCTGCGCTATCACGAGTTTTGGCCAGCTTGTAATTGACCTTCTTGCCGGATGCCTGGCACCATGTGTCGAGCGCTTTCAAAACGAAACTGCGATAGATTGACTTGTAGCCGGAAACATTGGTGCCTGGGTGCATATAAACTTTGAGCGGCATTCGCGCGCTCGAAAATGTCCAAGTGCGTCCGTTTCTCTTTTGCACGTCCATGTAGTCGGGCAGCTTATTGTCGGCACTTTTGAGTTTTTTCCTGTCCTCGAGAAGTTCTGATATCAGTTGCTCGGCTTGAGTGCGACGATTGCCATCGCTTTCCATCGTCAAATAGCGGCGCAAGTACGAAATCGAGTCGTCGAACTTCGCTTGATCTTGATAGGCGATGGCAATGTTGTAGACCACTCCCGCATCATTCGGATCGAAGGTTAGCGCCTTTTTGCCTTCGGAAACTGCGCGTGAGGAATTGCCAATCATCCGATACGCGTAGCAGAGATTTCCGTGGATACAGCCCGAATTGGAAGATGGATCTTCAGTCGCGGCAATTTCGAATAATTTTATCGCCTCACGAAAACGCCCTTTGGCCATTCTGTCGCAGCCGTCTTTCGTGCAGCCGTAGATCTTCATGCGCTGCATCAGCTCCCTGGCTTCACTGACATAGATCGCATTGGGAGACTTTATATAGCGCTGAAGATTGGCAATGCAAAGGTCGTCGCGCTTGAGTTCGGAGTATGCCAGAGCCATTAGGTAAAACGCGAACGAATCGGACGGGTCGAATTTTTGCGCCAACTTCGCCTGCTTTATCGAATCGTCGTATCGCTTCAACTGCTGATAACATTGCGCCAGATTCAGATGGATTCGGCTGGAATAGGTGGTCGGATCATATGAGCATGCCTGCGCCAGCGCGGTGGCGGCTTCCGCATAAGCACCGCGCTTGTACAATTCATCGCCTTCGGAATAATACTTATAAGCGGCGCTTTCCGACTGATAGCTGGCCGCCGGCGCCGGCAAGCCGATAACAATGCTCGAAAATGAGACAGTCACCACCGAAAACAGGACTGCCGTCGTAAAAACGCTGCGCACCAGTGTTCTACATTTTGTCCTAATAATCGGTTTCCACCCTCACTGAAAAATGCAAAATCCAGCCTAAACACCCATTTTCCCAGGCTCTAGAGATTCATAACCAGGGTTTTTCCTGTTATCGACGGCCCATTTATCCCGTTTCTTCCCATCATCATACGGGTAGTATTACTCTTAAGGCCTCGCGCCGAGACCATGGAAAACTTAAGGAAAGATTGATTCCGAGGGGGAAAGATGTCGCAACAGCCAGTGATGCAAGCGGCAAAAAAGAAGGGACAGGAGCTTGTAAAAGCGGTTCTTGACCTTGTTATCCTGACCTTGCTTTTGGCAGGAGCAGGGTTCGGAGGCTACTTCTGGGGTCTGCACGAAAGACTGGCGCCCATTCAGGAAGTACCGCCGGGCACCGCCAACGCTCTTTCACCGGCCGCTGTTTCAGCCGCTCCCACGCCCGTCACTCCCGCTCCTGTAAAAACTGTGACTGAGCCAAAAGCATCCGAACCAGTCTCGGCAGCACCGGCAAAAACCGGGAAGACCAAATACTGGATCACTTCGAGCGGAGAAGAATACATCGGCTATTCGATTACCGCCAAAGTAAACGGCAACGCGGTCGACAGTTTTTTTGGTCCCGGCAAAAACGTGGATGTCTCTCGCTATGTAAAAAGCGGAGACAATGCCATCACCTTCGAGGCGAAAGCACTCGGCGACCAATACAACAAGCATGATGGCGACCCGACTTCGATCCTCACTCTGCAATTGGTTAAGGGCCCTCACGTTCAAGACGAATTCAAAGCTTCAGACGTGCTCGTGACGTACAAGCGCAACGCGAATGAAAGCGAAGACTTCAACGACACCGAACATTTCACAGCTAAGTAATCATGAAAGCCAAAGGAATTTTCATTTCGACTTTACTGGTGATTGACACGTTCTTGATGTCATACGCAGCCGGATTTCACAGCAGGCACGTTCTTGTGATTAATCCCAAGCTGCCGCCGGTGGTGCACAAAGCAGAGGATGCTGGCAAGGCTAAAACACCGGTAATCACGCCTGCTAAAGCAGGCGATAAAAACGCGCATGCGACGAAGAATAAGCATGCATCGAAAAATAAACCAGAATCGAAAGCTACGACCGCACCTGCAAAATCCACGGCGAAATCTGCTGCAAAGCCCGATGCGAAATCTGCTGCAAAGCCTGATGCGAAGCCTGAGGTAAAACCTGCCGCTAAGCCGGCAGCAAAGGCGCCTGTAAAACCGGTTGCGAAACCGGCGGTAAAACCCGCCGCCAAGCCGAAAGCTAAACCAGCCGTGAAAGCTGATGAAAAGCCGGGCGCTTAGTGTTCAGCAAGTTGAAAGAGAAAAGAGTGAATGCCTTTCGAGACACTCACTCTTACTCTTCTAATTCAAGGTGTCGCTCTAGCTGCTCTTCGACTTAATCACACAAACAGCCGTCGGGCGTTTAACACGAAGCACCAGTGATTCGTATACACGGAAGCGATAGTTCATGTCGCTGGGTCCGAGATATGCGATCTGCAAATCTTCTGCCACAGCGATATCGAAGTTCTGCGCGCCGGTCGAAATTACAGCAGCCGTTCCTTTTTCGATCATCGGGCTCCAGTGAATTCCATCCAGGCAAAGCTTGCTCAACTGATCGAGTTCGAGAGCTGGTGATTCTTTCACCGGCTTGAGCAACGTTTCATACATGTCCAACGAGCAAACCAGCGCGTATGGAAAATGGTGGTGCGCTGCGATCAATTTAGCGATGGCGGCATAAACGTCTTTTACAGGCTCATTCGGAACTTTCCAATCACCGCCTTGGATTTTTTGAGATCCAGGATAGTTGAGAAGTCCGTTGATACCGAGCGATTTCGAACCGTTGAAGATGAGGTCGTCTTCGGCATCGCCAACCTGGTGAGCGGCGCGAACAGCATTGGTGATATCGATCGGAGCATGCATGTCTTGACTCCACTTCACATCACGCCAGTGCAGCCAAAAATCTTTGTACAGAAGCGGGACACGCACATAAGTTTCTTTCTCATGTGTTCCGATCGGATTGGTATCAGGTCTGCCTTCGAGATCCACTTCAGCAGGTTCGTCATCTTTGATGGTTTCAAGCGGCACGCTTTCCACCCCGGCGCCGAGCGGTCCGAAGAGCGCTATCAATCGGCGACCAACAACAGTCCGCCGAACTTCTTGAGCGGCTGCTTGAATCATGTCTGACGCTTGTTCGTTCGTCAGAGGCAGTTCAGACAGCTTTTGGTGCATCTTCCACACAGTTAGCCTCCTTGCGACCATAGTGGTCCAACAGTCCATTCTTTTTTGATAGCACCAGCGGTGCCGGGTTTTCCTTTTTGTTCGGAACGACCGGAGTCACCGGTTTTACTCGAATCATTCGTATAGCCTGATGAGTGCCCGCCGTGAACGCCACTGGCACTCTGCCCGCCATGACTTCTGCCACCGCCTTGTCCGGCAGGGCGAGCCTGGTGCGTTCCAAAATTTGATACCACCCCTGGTTTGCCACCACCATGAGGGGGCGCGTCCGGTCCCAGAAGTTCTGCACGCCACTCGAGGTGTTCTTCCATGAAGTGATCGAGCAATTCACGCTTCAGATCAATGGACATCGCTTGCTCTTGGAGCATGCGTTGAATGAAGAAGCTGTGGTCAAGAAGTTTTTGCGTAAGCAGCGTCGGGCCTGCGCCGTGAATTTCTTCCAGCTTGGCGGTGTTTTCCTTTTCCTCTAAAAGGATGTGGGAAAACAATCGCTGCGAAACGTCCCCAGGGATGTTCGGATCATTGATCACATTGAGAATGGTCTCTGTGTGATCGGCAATGTTATGAAGGATTTCGGCGAGTGGTGTAGCCACGGTTGTTCTCTCATGACGGTTACTGCATTCTCACAGGTCTCCGCCATGCGGTAAAGCGGCGAACGTCAACCTGTGGCGTTTACAAGGGATAAGCGGCGCTTATTGTCGCAACCAGGCTTGCAAAAGTTGTCGGCGCCGCCAGCAAGAAATGAGAATCAGTTGCAATAAAGTGACAAAAAGTGCCGGAAAAGACACTTTTGAATGACTTCAAACTCAATAAAGGGTTGAAAACACAGCGATAAAGCCTTTTGGCAATTAAGGTCGCATTGCATTCAGAAGGCTGATTTTGCCCCGCAACATAACTTAAACAACCAGCAAGAGCGCGCGGAGCACCATTCTGCGATGCCGCGCCTATATCTATAAATAAGGAAGGCTAGAATCTGTTTAAAAGGAACGGTTGAGGTTCAATATGTTCACCGCAAATTTCTTGCTCGCGATCATCGCCGGCACTCTGATACCACTGCAAGCCGGAATAAACGCCAA
>JADYYD010000320.1 GCA_020853845.1 Candidatus Melainabacteria bacterium | reverse complement strand
CGCCTTGCAATGTAGGGGCGGAAGCATCACGTTCTTGCAGGGTCTGAGTACCAGTATTGCCTTGAACGGAGGAAGAATATTGTCCTTCGTTGCCGGAGGACTGGAATTGGTCGCCTTCGGCTTGCGCAAATGCTGGAACGTTCATTGCGAGAGCGGCTACGACGAGAGCAGACATAGTAAGTTTGCGGATCATAAGAACCTCCTGCCAGTTATATTCAAAAATTAGTAAGTGGATTTAAAAACTGGTCGCAGAAAGCGCGACCACTTGGAATCAGTGCGGGTAGATTACTAGATTACCCACCTCAAGTCAACCGGCAAAATGTATCCTGCAATACATTTACTGCGGACAGAAACACCGGAAACGCCAGTCAGCGCTCCATCCGAGGTACCTTTCACCAATTTTCGGCGCCTCACCCTTATTATGTATTCGCCAGTATCCGGCGCATTCTGCCGGGGCTAAAGAGCAGAAGTTCCAAAATCGCTGCGGCATAACCACCCAGAGCCGTCTCGCCAAGCCGTTTTTCGAGCGTACGCACGGCGACGACCACGTCCACATAGCTGACCGTGCCCGCTCCACGAGACAGAGCCACTATCTTAGAGTTCTCCTTTAGAAGTACATATGTAAGAAGGAGATGATGGAAGCCGGTGATCAGACTGAGCTGTCCGAAACCCGCGCCGAAGTAGAGCTTGGCGAAAATTCGCGAGCGGAAATAGCGATAGATCAAGTCCTCGACGTCCTTGTCTTGCGGAAATTCCATCTTCGCCAGTTCTTCAAAACTGTATGACCGCGTCGGCGACTTCAAGCGAAGCCCGGGAAAGACGCCTTCGAAAAGCGTTTGATATGCGAATCTGCCGGCGTTGAAATCACCTTCACCTCGGCCGAGTTTCTTCACTGGAAAATAGATCTTATATAGAGCTACAAGTAAGTTCTTGTCTAAAGACTTCATGGAGCCTGCGTTGGCGGGCGGCGTGACGGCAGCGCCTTTAAAACGCGAGACGAGCATGTCGGAAATGGCAAGAAAGCGATCGTCGAGCGGCTTGTCGCGCTCAGCCCAGATTTTCAGCATCTCTTTTTCGATTTCCAAATACTCGTCCCAGGCAAGAGGCTTATCCACAGCCAGTTTCAGATTGGACCAATTGGGATGATGGTCGGGAAAAAGTGTTTTGAACTCTTTCAGCTTGGTTTCGAGATAATCGCGCTGTTCGGTGAGCGGCTTGCCGGAATTGTTGACGACGCCCATGCTGACGAAACTGACGGTGGCATAAATCCCGCTTGGGGTCTCGTTGAAGCAATAGGGAAACAACTGGCAAATGGACGGCTTGAATGTCGAGCCGTGCTTCGAGTGAATGAAACATAGGTTGTCTTTGAGAAAGGGGCAGTGCCCGTCGCCGCCTTCTTTGATGGCGTATCCGTAGGGCGTGCCGGCTGATTCGTATGGTTTCAAATCGCGAAACAGGTCGCCCATTTTGTAGCGGTCGTCGTACTCGCCCCAGTTGACGGCGGAGATGCGCTCGTAGTCGTCCTGCGTCATCGGCACCGACCAGCCGCCGCAGCACTTGCCGCATCCGGTGCACTCGTAGTTGATTTCATCCGGCAGATGAAGCACGCGATCCGTTTCAGTTGAAGGCATTTGCTGTACCCCTACGGCAGTGAAAGTGATTAGGCGCGCACCAGTTTGCCGAGACAAACAGGACGAGATGCGCCGGTGCAGACAGGCACGTTGTTGTTGATGCCGAAGTAATTCGTGTAGGCGAGCAGCGCGAAGAGCAGTGCTTCTTTGTACTTGGTGGAAATGCCGAAATCTTCATGGCGCGCGA
Source organism: Candidatus Melainabacteria bacterium (assembly GCA_020853845.1). Classification (GTDB taxonomy): domain Bacteria; phylum Cyanobacteriota; class Vampirovibrionia; order Obscuribacterales; family Obscuribacteraceae; genus QKMZ01. Next base: position 2,904 of record JADYYD010000320.1, on the reverse strand, counting down.
TTGCAACTTCATTGGGCCAGTAATTCTTCAACAAGCGAACCAGCTCGTCATTGAAAGTTCCGCCTCCACCCAGGACCAGACGCTCGATTTTGGTAGCCGGCTTGACGAAGTCGTCGTAGCCGCCGGCTATGGTGGCAGCCGTAAATGCGGTCAATGTTTTCACAATATCAGCTTTGGCGACTTTCTCACGTTCGATATAAGGCACGATTGCTTTGTCAAAATAGCCGAAGCCGAAAAGCTCTCGTCCTGTGGTTTTTGGTGGGCGGCGGCGGAAATAGGGATGTGACTTCAACTCGTCGAGCCACGGTTCTATAATTTGTCCGCCCGCAGCAATCCTGCCTTCCTCGTCATACTCACAGTCGAAATACAGTTGGCAGGCGCGGTCGATGAGCATATTGCCGGGCCCTGTATCGAAGGCGGCAACAGCCTTTCCGTGACTGCTGATAGCGGTGAGATTAGCGATGCCGCCGATATTGAGAACACCGGTGGCTTTGTGATCCTGCCCGAAAAGCACAGCATCAGCGAATGAAACAAGCGGTGCCCCCTGCCCGCCCACAGCCAGATCGCCAGTGCGGAAATCGGCAACAACAGGAATTCCGGTGCGCAATGCGATAACGGACGGCTCCCCCAATTGCAGTGTTCCGGAGGCGCTCGAGCCCCACAACGATTTGGCATCAGGGCAGTGCCAGATTGTCTGTCCATGCGAGCCGATCAAGTCGACATCCGACTTTGACAGTCCGCTGACTTTCAACAAGCGCTGCACTGCTTCGGCAAAAATTTCGCCCAGAGACGCGTTAAGCAAACATACTTCTTCCAGAGTCGCCGTGCCGGAGCCGACAAGCCGCATCAAGCGCTCGCGAAAGCGATTTTGAAAGGGGTAGAGCGTGCTTCCCAGCATCGTAAATTTCAAGGCCGGCGTCGAATCAAGGGTGCCGTTTACACGACCGTTGCCAATCGGCTCAATGCGAAAAACCGCAGCATCAATGCCGTCCATGGACGTGCCAGAATTGAGACCGATGACGGTTAATGGTTTCATCTGTGAAGGTTCGCTCTCAAAGTGGGAAGTATTGATTACCGGGCTGGTAAGCTATGCTCAGCATCAAGAAAAGAATACACCAGCAAGAGGTGCGCGAAATATATATGGTGGATGTGAGTGGTTCGAATTTATTCGATTCCGATTACCGTCCACAAGGAAATCCCAGACCGGCCGGCGCAAAGCGTCGCCCCACAAATCCAAAGGCGGTTCATAAATGACCAGCAGCAAGTCGCTTGAATACCAGGAAAGGCTCGCACAAGGCGGAATGATGATTGGACTGGGGAAACGCACGAGGCGGGCGTACGGATTCGATGAAATTGCGCTGGTGCCCGGCTCACTGACTTGCGACCCGGAAGTTTGCGACATATCCGTAAAACTGGGTTATCACAAGCTGGAAATTCCTATCATTGCAAGCGCAATGGATAGCTGCGTAGATGTGAAGATGGCGATTGCCCTGGGCAAGCTCGGTTCGCTGGGTGTTCTCAACTTGCAAGGTTTGCAAACGCGCTATGAAAACACCGAGGAAGCATATGACGAGATTGCCAAAAGCGATAAAGACCACTTCGTCGAACTGATGCAAAAACTCTACACGGCGCCTGTCAAGGAAAACCTTGTCGCGCAGCGGATCGAGGAAATCAAGAAAGCCGGGGTGCTGGTCTCTGCGTCGGTGACGCCGAATTGGGCCGAGAAATATGGGCCGATTGCCGTTGAAGCCGGACTGGGAGTCCTGGTCGTGCAATCGACGGTGACCGGACTCGAACATAAATCAGCAATGGGACAACCCAGTCTCAACTTGAGCAAATTTACGAAAAAAATCGGCTGCCCGGTCGTGGTCGGCAATTGCGTCACCTACCAGACCTGTCTCGAGCTTATGGAAACAGGCGTGGCCGGAGTGCTCGTCGGCGTTGGACCGGGCGCTGCATGCACATCGCGCGGAGTCTTGGGTATCGGCGTTCCGATGGCCACGGCAATTGCCGACTGCGCCCATGCGAAAACAACCTATGCTGAAAAGCACGGAATCGCCCCGATTATCATCGCCGACGGCGGCATGGGCGTGGGCGGAGATATCTGCAAAGCCATCGCGTGCGGGGCGGACATCTGCATGATCGGCTCGCCCTTCTCGCGCGCCAAAGAAGCGCCGGGTCGCGGTTTCCACTGGGGAATGGCCACGCCAAGCCCGGTTTTGCCGCGCGGAACAAGAATCAAGGTGGGCACGTCAGCATCTCTGGCTGAGATTTTGACCGGACCAGCTCGCACTGACGACGGCTCTCAAAATCTTGTCGGGGCATTGAAAACCAGTATGGGCACGCTTGGTGCATCCACACTGGCGGAGATGCAACAAGTAGAGGTAATCATTGCGCCTGCGATTCTCACGGAAGGAAAAGTGTTCCAAACGGCTCAGCAGTTGGGCATGGGCAGATAGGGCGCATATTTTGCTCGATGGAGTTTTAGAATGCGTTCAACCAAGAATAATTCAACAGTAAGCCTGATCACGGCCGCTTCTATGATACTGGGGCTGGCCGCGGTTGAAGAAACTACGCGCACGCAAGCAGCTCATGCTGCCACCACCAGCAGTGCCAGGCTTCTTGCCCAAACGGTCGACGGCAAACAAGGAATTCCGCTCACTTCGACAACAGTGGCAAATATTGCCGAAAAAGTGGCGCCTGCGATTGTGAATATCGAAGTCAACCAGCCGTTTATGACCGGCAATATTAACGGCTTTCCTTTCGGCAATATTCCCGACGGCTTCGACTTTTTCTTCAACGGTCAAAGAATGAACCCGCGCCAAGGCGGCGGCAGTCAGGCGCGACCGAACATGCCCGAGCGCCATAACACGGGCACCGGATTTATCGTGCGCGAAGACGGCT
>JADYYD010000319.1 GCA_020853845.1 Candidatus Melainabacteria bacterium | reverse complement strand
GGCGGCATGGGCGGTGGTCGCGGCGGCGGCGGCAGAGGCGGCGGAGGCGGTATGATCCCGCGCGGATTCGGGCGCTAATCTAATGGGCGCAAGAGAGCTATTCAAAATTGCCTGGCAGGGCATTCTCAGCAACAAACTGCGAAGCAGCCTCACGGTCCTCGGCATCGTCATCGGCATTGCTTCCGTAATCACGCTGATGGGCATCGGGGAAGGCGCCAAAAAAGAAGCGGAAAAGCAAGTTCAATCGCTGGGCGTCAACCTTATATATGTACGTCCAGGCGCCGCCAGCAACGCCAGCATTTCACAAGGGCAGGGAACCGCCCCCACTCTCACTTACGAAGACGCCAAGGCAATCAAGGAAACTTGTCCTTCGGTGGATGAAGTGGCGGCGCAATACAACAGCGCCTTCCAAGTTCAGCAAGGCGAATACAATACTTCGACCACCGTACTCGGCACGGATCCTGCGTATCCGGAGGTGCGGAATTTCCACCCGGCGCGCGGTCGTTTTTTCAACGCCGACGATATGAAAGAGTGCCGGCGAGTCTGCACAATCGGAGACACCGTCCGAGAAGACCTCTTTCCTGATGAATCGCCGGTCGGCAAACAAATTTTGATTCGCGGCGAGCTCTTTCAAGTGATTGGTGTCATGGAAAAGAAAGGCGCCAATCAAATGACCGATATGGACGACCAAATTTTCATTCCGATCACAACCGGCTACAGCACTCTGTTTGGATTGAACACAGTGACAGGACAAGCGGTAAAAATGGTGCTCGCTCGCGCCAAAGATGGACAAGATTTGCAGGCGCAGTTTCAAATCACCAATCTTCTCAGATTGCGTCATGGCGTAAAAACGCCTGACCAGGACGATTTCCAGATAAGAACACAAATGGACATCATGCAAACCGCACAATCCATAACTGGTGTTTTTTCATTATTGCTCGGTGCTACCGCTGGAATTTCTCTTGTCGTAGGCGGCATCGGCATCATGAATATCATGCTTGTTTCGGTCACGGAAAGAACCCGCGAGATCGGCATAAGAAAGGCTATTGGCGCGAAATTCGGTGATATACTCTGGCAGTTCGTTTTGGAAGCGATCATTCTATCTTTGACCGGCGGTCTGCTCGGAATTACACTGGGCATGATCGGCTCCGACTGGATCGGACGTTTTGCAAAATGGACCTGCATCGTGACGCCGTTCTCAATCATTCTCGCCTTTGCAGTTTCACTGGCCATCGGACTTTTCTTCGGCATCTACCCGGCCAGAAAAGCAGCTTTGCTCGATCCTATTGTTGCCCTGAGGACCGAATAGCATGGTGGAAAATGTTGTCGAGCTCAGCGCAATCAATCGAGTCTATGAGATGGGAGAAGAGCCGCTCTATGCGCTCAAAGACCTGACTCTATCAATAGAGAACGGCGACTATGTTGCAATCATGGGACAGTCGGGCTCGGGAAAATCCACGCTGATGAATTTGATCGGCTGCCTGGACCGCCCCACCTCAGGACGTTATATCCTCAATCACAAAGACGTTTTCGAATTGACCGACGACGAGCTGGCGTCGATACGCAACACTACAATCGGTTTTGTTTTCCAGCAGTTCAACCTGCTCTCTTCCATGACCGCCATTGAAAATGTGATGCTGCCTCTGGTTTATGCCGGTGTCGAAAAAGAGCAAAGAATAATGCGTGCGCAATTCGCATTGCAGCAAGTCGGTCTGGATCAACGCAGGTATCATCGCCCGACGCAGTTATCCGGCGGTCAGCAGCAGCGCGTTTCCATCGCCCGCGCCATCGTCAACAAGCCCCGCATTCTTTTAGCCGATGAACCTACCGGTGCGCTCGACAGCCATACGGCAACAGAGATAATGGCGCTTTTCGACGAACTTGTCGAACAAGGAATCACCGTTATTCTTGTCACTCACGACGGGGAAGTGGCAAACCGAGCTAGCCGCATCGTCAGAATGCGTGATGGTCAAATCACATCGGACAGCCGAATCAGATCCCAAAAGAATACGCCGGCTTAATCAGCCCATCTGATATTTTTGTTCGAGAATGGTGTCCATGCCCATTTTGAATCGACCGCGACGGACATTGTTTTCCACCAGTCTTGCCAGCGTTTTGCGCGCACGCATGGAGACATAAGGGTTTTCATCATCGACCAGACTTTCGAGAATCCCGAAAGGCATGCTGTGATTTTCAGCAATGCTGTAGCGCACATCGACGCACTCATCCTGCACCAGCGTTAGTAATACATCTAGAACAGTGTTGGTATTTTCTGCAACTGCAACTCTTACTGCAGCATTGCAGTGAGCGGCCAGTTGGGAAAGTGTCTGCGCCGAGCAGCGCGGATTTTCCGCGATGCGCTCCAATACACAGTCCGGAGAAGTGTCGGCCAGGTCTTGAAGAACCTTAGCCGGCGTATTGGGGTTCACGGCCATGGCAAATTTTGTTCGCATCTCTTCACTCCCAAGGTGAGACGAGGTGGCAGGCTCTTTGCCTCGAGCCTTTCCATCTAGTTGTTCCATTGAACCAACCTCATTCACTCACAAACCCACATCCAAAACGCCCACACTTACTATCCTAGGCGACACCGGTACAGTGCGGATATAGCGATCCACATATTGCTATACAGGGAAAACCCAGCATTTTCGCGAGATTTACGCGAGAGAAATCATATATATGATCGAAACAGCTTCCGCCGTACCCGTTGTCCCTCAAGCGGTTTGCGTATCGATACTGTTTTTTTAGTGGTCAGGCGTCACAGAAAACCCGCATGATTTCTAGACTTTGGCAGAATCGCAAGACAAGGAAAACCCCATAATTTCTTGCGCACTCTTGCATTCAGGAATCACGCGGGACGATTTGGCTGAATATTTCTCGTTGTTTGTCCAATTTCGACGAAGTGCGTATACAACCTTTTACGGCAGTCAGGCGAATACACAGGGGCAACCCCAACCCCGCTTCTAATTGGAAGAGGAGAGTTATGGTGATGAACATTATCGGTATGGAGTTTGCAACTAGTTTTTATCCTTCGACAAAGGGCGCTCTGCGTCAGGCAGCGCAAGACCATGCGCTCAACGATCGCATTATTGCAACCAGCGCAATGACGGCTCCGGACGTGCTTGAAGCACTCTCGAGAACAGCCAGTCCTATGATTCTTGAATTAATCGCAGGCAATGCCAATTGCCCGCCATCCTTGTTGAATCGTCTCGCCAAGCACCATTCGGCAAGCGTCCGAACGGCGGCAGCGGAAAACAGCAATATGAATCTCGAGACACTGTGGCAGCTAGTCCAGGATGAAGATGACGATGTGCGCTTCTCAATGGCGGAAAATCATCACATGCCCGAACTGGTGCTCAAAGCTCTTGCAGAAGACCATAATCCTTATGTTGCTTGCCGCGCCAGCAAAACTCTCGAGCGTGTCATCGAGTCTCGCTCGGTTGCCGGCGAAACGCAATCGTGGAAAAACTTCCGCGCCGCCGAAACCCGCAAACGTTTGATGCAGTTGGTAGAAGAAACAGGTCAGAACCCAATCACACAAGTTAATCGGTTTTTCTCGAACCTATACAACTATGCTCGAGCCATATAGGCAAATCTATAAGACCCGGTAGCGGGAAACAGTTTTACTGGTAGGGGAAAATATGCGCAAAGGAAGCGGGGGCTGGCGTCCCCGCTTTTCGCTGCCATATGCCCCTTTTTAATCTTCCGGTACCGGACCCTATACAAAGATATATATGGGCTTATCCCGGCAATCCTTAACCATCAGTAATAATCGGGATATACGGTCAGGGCAGCCGGTAGTTTCAATTAAGTCCATGAATAATCACAGGCTTGAAGCACTATTCGGAAACCCATATTCGCCAGACGGCGGCCGTGCCAGGGACGGAGGAGAATACGACCTATCCTTCGCTTATCGTTTCCGGTGGGATAGTCCGGAAACCCAAATCAGGGAGGCGTTAAAAGTGCTGCTGTGTAATGAAATCGATGTCCAATCCGTAAAGCGTCCCGCTGAACAAGGACAACAAGGACAACAAGGACAACAAGGACAACAAAAAGAATCGAGGAAGAGCGTTGAAGCGGAAGCGGCGCGCATTCGCTGGCTCCTGGCTATCAATCCCAACACGCCTCCGCCGGTTCTGGAGCATCTGTCGAACGACGCTTCGCTCAGATTGTTGGAGCGCATTGCCGAAAACCCGCGCACCCACACGACTACTCTGGCGAAGCTAGCCAATCACGACGAGGCGCAAGTGCGCGCAGCCGTGGCTGAAAACATGAATATTTCGATCAAGACCGCCTGGAAGCTCGCTCGCGACGAGAGCCCGGATGTAAGAGTCCGCCTGGCTGAGAGCTACCATGTGCCGGTCGCCATCCTGCGCATTCTGGCTACGGATGATAACCCATACGTGCAAGAGAGAGCCTACAAAACCCTCTATCGCATGCTTGAAGAAGTGCAATCCCTGCGTTCTGCCTGAGTGCAAAAGCTGAAAGGATAGCCCCAACGAAAGTTTCTCGATTCAATCCCACAAACCCATAACCCCCCTACAAGGAACGCGCTCCATTTGGTCGAAAGACCATTCGGAGCGCGAACCTCATTTGTACTTGATTTTTGCGTGTCTCGAAACTGGCTGTTTCGAAGGCTGTTTCGATGGCTGTTTTGCTCTCTACTTCGAAAACAGGCCGGTTCTGGCGCGCAACATGCGGTTGATCTCCGCTTGAATCTCGCCTTCCAGATAGCGTGCTTGCGATTTCGCTTGCTCTTCAACTTTGTCGCGATTAGATTCTTTCTTGTACTGCGACGGCTGAAGGAAAGCCATCTTCCACTTAACCGGCAAGCTGAACAGATTGACCGGAAAAGGATAGAAGGGGAAGAACGGTGTTACTGGAAATGCAGGCATATTCAGCAGTTTAGCCACTTTGTCCGCATTGAAGAGAACAGGAACGGCTTCATCCAGTCCGAGCGTCGCCAGAGGAACGATTTTGACGCCCTCTTCAACGGCTGACAGCAAGCGGGTCCAGTCGAAATCGCCCAGGCGATATCTTTGCGAAAAAGTCTTCTGAGTGCTGGCAATGCCTTCCGGGAATGTAGCGACAATTTCGCCGTTGGCGAGCAGGCGCTTCACGTTATCAGAAGACCACGGCACGAAGCCGATTTCGCGCAAGAAGTGATGCAATCTCTCATCTTCGATCCAGTCCATATCGCAGACAACGTGCACGCGACGCGGGTTTTCTCTGGACATAAGCGCGTAGATAAGCATCATTGCGGTCCACGGAACCAGTCCGGTCGAGTTGCCTACGATCAAAGCCGGACCTTCATCTGGGATAGCATCGAGGTTTTTGAACTCGACTTTCCACCAGTCTTCATAGAGGAATTTCAGTCCGGGCGCTAATTTTGCCAGGGTGCGCAGTTCGAAACCGAAATAGTCCTCGCTTTTGCGGGAGTTGCGGACAAACTGCTTATAGCTAGTAGAAAAGGCTTTCACGGTGTTTCACTCCTTCCGTTTTCGTCCTCGGTCCAGGCGGTAAAAACCGATTTGCGCTCTTTGAGCAAGCGGTTTAAATCTCTCTGGATGTCGTACTGAATCTCACGTGCGATTTTCAAACAGAGCTTTTTGTCTTTTGCCTTCTCAGGCGGGTAATCCAGCATGATCGGCTTGTGTATGTTGATCATCCATTTGACGGGCAAAGGAATGAACATGAGTGGGAAAGGCAGCCAGGGAAATGCGGGAGTTACCGGGAAAAACGGCATCTTCAGCATTTGGGCGATACGTTTGATGTTGATGAAATTGGGAAAAATCTCGTCACCACCGACGGTGGCAACAGGAATGAGCGGCACTTGTCTTTCAATCGCCAATTGAACGAAACCGGGATGAAAATCCAATATCCGGTATCTTTCCTTGTACGTTTTGCCGACGCCTCTCAATCCTTCCGGATAGATGCCGACCAGCTCACCCATGTCGATGAGCTTGCGGGCATTTGCCAGAGTCGCTCTCACTTGTCCGGTTTCAATCATCCATTCGCTGATGCCGGGCAATGAGAAAAACCAGTCGGTAATCATATATCTGACGCGGCGAGGCGCCGGATGATGATTGCTCATCGCCATCGTAATCATGGCACCATCCAGCGGCAGCAAGCCGGAATGGTTGCCGATCAAAAGCGCGGCGCCGTCCGAGGGAATGTTCTCGATGCCGCGAACGCGGACCTTGAAATGCTCCTCGTAGCAAAAGCGAAAAACCGGCTCCCACTTGGCGAATGTCTCCAAGTTAAAGCCGAACTCGTCTTCCACGCCCGCATAACGGGCATAGTACGACGGATTTCGCTCTTCCAACGCTTTAAGCGGGTCTTTTAGCGAGGTTTGAATACTTTTCCAAGTAACCACAGAAAACCCAATATGCCAGGGCCAAACGAGACGAACAAAACAAACTTCTTGAAGACTTGCTTCATTGCAGCGTTAATGCGCACGTAGGCGGGCTCACGCTCTTCGTTTGTGGAGTCGTTATTTTCAGTTGTTGTTTCAAAATCTTGCATAGACAGTCACTTCTCTATAAAAGCAGTACTGGACGCCAATTGCTGAAGATTCTCGGATCTGATGTGTTCCGGTCTTCCTTTGTGGGCAGGCGAAAATTGCTGCTCCACACTTACATTTGCTCAAGTATAGAGAGTTAGAGCCGGGCGAGCCTTAGATGCGGGTTTTCTCCTTAAGAAACATTTACCGATGCGGCAAAGCTCCTGAGTGGCTGGGCAACACAGCCTATAATTCTAAGAATTCAAATTATGACCGGCGGACCGCTATGAGCGGTCCCGACTTACAAGCAGCCCAATGGGCGACGGAGAAATTATGCAACCTGACATGAACCAACTTCTGGGCAACCTGGCTAAGATGCAAAATGAGATGCAAAAGCTTCAAGCTGAGCTTGCCAAAACGAAAGTTGAAGGCACGGCAGGCAACGGCGCCGTCGCTATAAGCTGCAACGGCGATCTGGAATTCACAGGCGTCAAAATCAAGCCGGAAGCAGTCGATCCCGAAGACATCGGCATGCTCGAAGATTTGATTTTGACTGCTATCAAAGACGCCTGCGCCAAAGCAAAAGCAGCCGGCGAAAAGCAAGCGATGCAAAACCTCGGCTCGATTCTGCCTAACGGCATGGGCGGTTTCTAAAAACGAACCGCATAGAGTCCGCATAGGAATTTCGCATGTATTTCACCCCGCCCCTAGCCAGGCTGATTGAAGAATTTCAGAAGCTTCCGGGCGTGGGTCCGAAATCGGCACAGAGAATGGCTTTTCATGTCCTGGGCATGACCCATGAGTCGGTGAAGTCATTCGCTGATTCCATGATCGACGCCAAAGAAAAAGTGCGCAATTGCAGCCGGTGTTTTCACTTGTCGGCTGCTGACCCGTGCGAATTGTGCACTAATGAAAGGCGCGACAGGCAGCAAGTCTGCGTGGTCGCCGACTCGCGCGACGTGATTGCTCTCGAGCGCACGCGTGAATACAAGGGGTCGTATCACGTGCTCACCGGGCTGATTTCACCGCTCGACGGAAAAGGTCCGGACGAATTGACGATTCGAGAGTTGGTCAATCGCGTCAATGACGATCAGGTGCGTGAGCTGATTCTGGCGATTAATCCTACAGTCGAGGGTGATGCAACGGTGCTCTATATTTCCAGTTTGATCAAACCGTTCAATACCAAAATAACTCGCATCGCATTTGGATTGCCGGTCGGCGCCGATCTCGAATATGCAGACGACATGACGCTTTCAAAAGCTCTGGAAGGTCGCCGCGAGTTGTGAAAATGTGCGCGAATCTGTCAGTTTGCTCTCCGGCGTGAGTGGAAATTTTCCCTGCCGTGCAGTGCAAAAATACTGCTTTGCCATGTCATAAGATTTTTTTGAAAATTTCTTACGCCGTTTTGGCGCAAACACAAGCCCATCAATGCTTTTCGGCATTTTTGAGGGCGTTTTTTAAAAAGCCCATTTAGTGGGGCTTTACGAGCTTTTTCTTAGAAAAATTTGAAAAAATCTAAGCGCAGGACAAATCAAT
>JADYYD010000318.1 GCA_020853845.1 Candidatus Melainabacteria bacterium | reverse complement strand
GCTTGGCGATGCCGAAATCGACAATCTTAACTTCCCCGCTGCCATTTGCCAGCATTATGTTTGTCGGCTTTATATCTCGATGAAGGACGCCTCTTTCGTGTGCGAATTTAAGAGCTTCGCCTGCTTTAGTGGCAATTTTGAATGTTTCTTCAACAGACAGAGAGCCTGATTCTTTTATTGTTTGAGCCAGACTGACTCCATCAACATACTCCATGATCATAAAAGGCTGACCGAATTCCGTAACTCCGAAATCGTTGACCCCGACTATATTTGGGTGCGCCAGTGTGCTGGCGATTTTTCCTTCGCGTTGAAATCGCAGCAATGCGGTCTCATTGAATTGCCCGGGCTTCAGCATCTTGATGGCGACGGTTTTTTGCAAAATGCGATGCGTCGCTTTGTACACGACACCCATTCCGCCGGACGCAATGACGCCGGTAATGTCGTAAGAGTCTCGTATCCGCTGTAAGGTCGAATCTGCGCTGTCGACTATCGTTCCATCGGCAGGGCAGATAACGCCACCTTCAGCGAGCGCCAGACCGCACGTCGGACAAACAACTGTAGTGCTTGCATTTTGGAGCGTCGAGTCCAGATCTTTTTGAGATAAATTTTCGTCTTCCAAAGATTTATCCGATTGGCTAATGCATACCAGTTTAGTGAAGTTCGTGAATTTCAGTCCCGTGTAAAACTCGCCCGGGTGGAGCCAGGGGTGTTAAAAATCGCTAACCTGAGACGGCTTGCGTTTTAGGGATGCAAAGAAGTCTGTACCATTCTCAGTTGGACGGTTACCGTCCTTTTAAACTGCTGAGGGGGCAATGGCATGCGCCTGAATATTTTCGGATTCGGAGCCAAGGATGTTGCGGCACAGAGTGGCGCCTTAACGCCAGGCGAGCAAAATCCAATCGAGAGTCAAGTTAAAGGCGGCGATTCGGAGTCCGCATCTGCGGCGCGCAAAAGCGGCGCCAGATCCTCCGGGTCCAAGGTCGCAGGCAAAGCGAAGTCCACGGCTAAAATAACGATGCCGCCGGCTACGACCGACTCGCTGAAAAAGCGCGTGAAGTGGCTATTGAGCCGCCTTGAAAGTTTCAGGCAGCGCATGGAACCGGCGCTGGAGTCAGGGGACAGCGCAGCTCTCACGTCTGCAATGAACGAGTTTTTTGATTTCGTCCATACATATGGCGATTCGGTTGCTTATGATGCATTCGAGATAGGACCGGCATTTCCCGAGTATCACGAGTTGTTCAAGCGGGCTTCACTCGAGTTCGTGCGCAATCTGGAAGACAGAGCTTTTGCTGAAATCATCGAGGCATCGCTGGAGCCCGGTCAGCGGTTAAAAGACCTGATGAGCGACCATGTTCGGGGCGCATATGCGCAGATGGACGAATTGACTTCGCTGGTCAACATGAATCAATTCCGCAGCATTGTTGTGCTCGGATGCGGCAAGGTGCCTTCAGGATTGTTCTATTTGTACGATCAGACCGCTATTCCGGCCATCGTTGGCATCAACGGTACGGCTCAGGCTGTCGAAGATTCGAATACTCTGCTTCGCAAGTTCAATCTGGAAAGAGTAAGAGTAATCGAGTCCGACGCTGCAAATCTGGACTTTTCCTTCTTCGATGCCGTTTACTTTGGACCGTTCGTCCCACAGCGCAAAGACGTGATGAAGCGCATTCGCGCCACCGCACGTCCCAATGCAACAATTATCGTGCGCGATCCTATCCTCACAGGTTCGATGGCAATGGAGAAGGTTCTGCCGTTCATGGAACCGGCCTTCACGCTTATTAAAAGCGGAGATCCGGTCAAGTATCGCGGACCATTCATGTTGCGACACTTCATTCTGCAGCCGCGCTGACCTCACATTTTCAACGCGTGCATCAAGAAAAGAAGCTGATCTTTCACACGGTCGGATGGGCGGCTCCAGGCATGGCCAGCCTCTTCTTCGACACGCAAGAGAATCTGACCTTTGTTGTTTTGCGCATGGCGCAACGCTGCTGCTAATTTGAAACTGTGCCACGGCATCACCCTGTCGTCCCCTCTGGCTGCCGAGATAAACACTGCCGGATACTTCGTGCCTTCTTTCAAATTGTGCAAGGGCGAGTATTTGAGCAAATACTGAAACTGGTCTTTGTTGTCGGCGCAACCGTATTCGGGCAGCCATGTCCAGGCAAGTGTCGAGCGATGATAGCGCAGCATGTCGTAAAGTCCATTGACGATCACACCGGCGGCAAACAGCTTGGGATGCCGCACGAGAGTTGCCGCAGCCATAAGCCCACCATTGCTTCCGCCGTAAACCGCCATGCGCTTCGAGTTTGTCCAACCGTTCTTCTTGAGCCAGTTTGCCGCTGCGGCAATGTCTTCGATGGTTTTCTCCTTTCCTTCGAGAATGGCGTCGGTGTGCCACTTCGTCCCCAGCTCGCCGCCACCGCGCAAGAGGGGCGCCGCGTAGACTCCACCGAGTTTGAGCCAAGCCATCACATCGTAGGTGTATTCCGGCGTGAGAGAACGTCCAAAACCGCCATAGACATAGAGCAATAGAGGCTGGTTGCCGTCCAGCTTCAGTCCTTTCTTGTGGACGATATGCATCGGAATCTCCGTGCCGTCCTTGCTCTTGTATTTCACAAGAGTGGTTGTAAATCCTTTGCCGATGCCGGGTTTTTCACTCTGGAAAAACACCGTCGGTTTTCGTTTTTTCGGCGAGAATTTGAAGACTGTTTCGGGGTGCAGATAAGACGTCGCCGCAATCAGATAGGTATTGCCGTCATCCACCCAACGCAAATCGGAAACAGTTCCCGCAAACGGCAGCTTTAGCTCGCCATCGGCTTCCATCGTGTTCCAATCATATTTGCGTATGCGTGAAAATCCGTTTTCCAGATAATGAAGAAGCAGATGGTCTGTCCCCTCGTATGCAGAATCTAGAAGAAATTTCTTTTCCGCAATGACCTCTTTCGCTTTAGAAAATGTCCCTCTTGCCGCGTCAGCGGCCACTGAGATCACTCGACCTCTGTCCGCATCCTTGTCGGTGATGAAGTAGAGATGACCTTTTCTCGATGTGAAGTAGCGGTATGCCGCATCTGCTTTTGGAAAGATTGAAAGCAGTCGCTTGCTCTTTTCCTTTTTGGCAAGAACGATGCATTTGTCCGCCTCCTCGGTCCAGTTGGTAAGCACCGTAATTTTGCCGCCCATCGCTATGGATGGACCGATGTACCAGTCGGGCTTATCCAGCCGCCTGTAGATGAGTTTGTCGCTGGACTGCAGCGTTCCGACGCGATGCATGTAGATAGACGGGAATCTGAGCAGTTCACCGCGCTTGCTTTTCTGCTTCGGCTGCTTGTGC
>JADYYD010000317.1 GCA_020853845.1 Candidatus Melainabacteria bacterium | reverse complement strand
CGAGCAAGAAATTATTGCGGCTCTTTCAGTGTAGTTTTTGAGCCGCGCAATGACTGTATCAAGAGTGCGATGGACAAAGGCAGAAGCAGGAAGAACCACGGATTGAATTGCCCGCCTTTGAGCAGATAGTCGTGCTGAATTTCAACTGACAGAGGCAGCACGAAAACGATGGTGCCAAGCATCACGACTAGTTTCCAAACTTGATTGAACGGAATCACGGCGTCGTTGAAGATGAGAAGAATCGTTGGGATCAGCAAAAGCAAATCGTAAGTGTGGCAGTGCATGGAAAGAACCAATCCTAAGGGCATGATGCCCAGCACGCCCAATAAAACAGAATTCTCTTTTTCGCGAAGTTTCCAGCCGGCAAATGCGGAAATTGCTATCGAAACGAGATAGAGTGCAGACGTCAGACTGAAGATGCTCGCGGATGCCGAAGGAAAAAGCCTGAGCAATTGCCCCCGCACTGTCGGAGTAAGCTCCGGCTGCATGAAGGGAATGCTCGAAGGCGAACTTACCAGAGCAAAATAATTGGCCCATCCTCTTTGTCCGATTTGTAGCAATGCCACTATGGACAGTGCCGCAATAACGCTTGCGCTAATAAGCAACGGTTTGAATTTTTTTGCACCGGCAAGATACGCCATGAACGGCAAGAATTGCTGCGGTTTTAGAATGACCAGAGCCAGCCACAATCCGGCCCCGATTTTGTTGTTGCACTTAAAACTGTGGATTGCTGCAACATACGACAACAAAAGAATGGGCGCCAACTGGTCGATTCGCAGCGAATTATACGCCGCATCGGAAAGGCTGATGGCTGCGATTAAGTAGCATGTTTGTTTGTAACCAAGATTGAAGGTTTTCTTGAGCAAAAAAATTGAAGCCGCCAGGCAAGACACCAACAGGGCTTTCCAGACGACGCGCGCCGCATCCGGTGAAAGAAGAGCGATGGGTGAAACGAGCGCCAGCCCTTGAGGAGGCACGAAGAGCGCCACTATGCGTCCGCCCATGGACGGGAAAAAGCGATGCTGCGCTTCGGCCAAGCCGTCAAGAGTGTATCCAAGCGCTCCCTTGCCTTCGAAGATCAATTTTGCCGGAGCGTAATATTCGGGAAGGTCGCTGATGCCGCCAAAAGCAGGCAGGGAAAGATAAGTAAGTCCACACAGCGTGCCGACGCCCAAAAGCGCGAAGAGCGTGGCAATGGTGTTTTCGATGCGCGCTGTGCGTTCCAGCTTCTTCGCTTCGTCTGTTGTCAACCTGGTCTGTCTCGTGCGTCTTTCGCCTTTCAGAGCTTAGCAGAGAGGGTGTATCGAAAACCGCCGAAGATGCTAACCTTATTTGGCTTTGGGCGGCGCGAACGTGTTCCACTTTGCGACCCCGCGCATCGGTAACCAGGAAAGATTTTTCGCTGTGAAAAAGCTCTCGATATTAATACCTGTCTTCAACGAACTCGGCACGCTGGTTCAGGTATTGGACAAAGTCATAAAGGCGGAAACCCAGGGGCTGGAAAAAGAGCTAGTGATTGTCGACGACGGCAGCACGGACGGCACTCGCGACATCCTTTCTACGCTCGATGCGCGCGAATACAACGCCAAGATCTACTTTCACGACAAGAATATGGGTAAAGGCGCGGCACTGAGAACCGCGCAGCAAAATGCGACCGGCGATATCATCCTCATTCAGGACGCCGATCTCGAGTATGATCCCAGAGAATACAACGAACTGCTCAAGCCGATTTTGGAAGATCACGCCGACGTGGTATACGGCTCCAGATTGTCGGGCGGAAAGCCGACAAGAGCTTTCAAAATCACGCATTTGCTGGGCAATAAGTTCCTCAGCTTTTTGACTAACGTTCTTTATGACTGCACGCTCACCGATATGGAGACTTGCTATAAGGTCTTCAAGGCGGAGTATTTCAAGAAAGTGAATATTCGCTCCAACAGATTCGACTTCGAGCCGGAAATAACGGCTAAAGTGCTGAAACAGCGTGTGCGGCTGATCGAGCTGCCGATATCTTATTTCGGACGCGACTATTCAGAAGGAAAAAAGATTACGTGGAAAGATGGATTTGCCGCAATCTACGCTCTTGTGAAATTCAGGTTTATAGACTAGAGAGTTCGGCGAAACGGAGAAGACATTGACTTCATCGGCATCTAAAGAAGTGCAAGCGCAATCTAAGAGAAGCATGGCGGTTGAGCTTTTCATACTCAGCGCCGTTTCGCTTTTCCTGGAACTGCTGGTAATTCGCTGGATGTCTGCCGACATTCGAGCGTTCACGGTGTTTCGCACGTTTCCGCTCATTACCTGCTTCGTCGGACTGGGTGTAGGTTTCTCACTCAATAGAAGCGACAGTTATAAGCTTTTGCCCTTCGCCATTTTCTTGTTTGCCATCACCATGAAAATCGCTGATTTCATGGGATTTGGCTTGTGGAGCTTCCCTTCGATATCGGTTTTTCAGTGGCAAAATTTGACCGGTCTCGTCAATGCCAATAATGAATACGTGATGATGTTTTTGCTCTGCATAATCATCATCCTCGGTATTCCCTTTGGCATGTGCGTCGCCATCGCCTCGCGCATGGGTGTTTTATTCAACGAGCTCGAATCGCTGCCGGCGTATTGCTACAACATTCTTGGTTCGCTTGTCGGCGGAATTGTTCTTTCACTTTTGTCAAATACGCGCATGGCGCCGTGGCAACTGCTGATTGTTGCCATGGGCGTGATTGTCGCAATGCAGTGGAAGAATTGGCGACGCACCGCCATTGGCGGCATTACATTTTCGATTGTGATCGCGGCGGCCTTCACTTATTTGCCGACTTTCCCGGCAAAATTGCTGATTCCGGAGTTGACCACGTATCACGCCAGCGAGCGGCAAACTTTGTGGTCACCCTATCAAAGAATTGATCTGACCGTTTTAAAAACAAAGGAAGGCGCCACTAAAGATGGCGCTGCATCGGCTGTTACTGCCGATGACGCGAAGGCTGAGGTATCCGATTTTGTTGGGTTGGAACTCTCTGCCAATCGAGCCTTCTACCAGTATTTCTTCAACCTCAAAGCAAATTCGCCTTTATCAAAGCAAGAATTATGGAAGAACATCCGTGACGATTACGCGCTCGCCTTCAATTTGAACAAGCCGAAATCTGCATTGATTGTGGGGTCCGGCACAGGGCAAAACGTCACTTCCGCTCTCGATGCTGGAGTCGGTGAAATTGACGCTGTTGAGATCGATCCGGTGATATTGGAGATCGGCAAGAAATACAACCCCGACAATCTCTCGGACAAAGTGCATTTGATTTGCGATGATGCGCGGCATTTCTTCTCGCAGTGCAAGCGCAAGTACGATGTCGTCAACTTCTCTACTTTGGATTCGCACACGATTGCAGGGTTGGGATCTTCCGTGCGCATCGATGCTTATGTCTACACGAAAGAAAGCATCAAGCAGGCGCTGGGTCTTCTCAATGACGACGGCGTCCTGCTCATCAGTTTCGCAACAGTCGCTCCCTGGTCCGAGGCGCGGCTGTTTCAAACGTTTACCGCTGCTGCAGGATACGAGCCGATAGTGCTCAAAGGTAAGATGATCGGCTGCATCTTTGTTCTCGGTCCGCACGTCAAAGACCGAACACTGCCGATACCGGCTGAGTATCCGGTGCAGAAGAAGACCTACCCCGCCGGTTCTCGTACGCTGACCGACGACTGGCCATATCTATATGTCCAGCCGGAAAAGGTGGACTATCCGTACTTGCTGGTCGTTCTGGAGGTGCTTGCATTGAGCCTCTACGCCGGGCGCCGCTTGCTATTCGGCAAATCAGATGGGCACTCCTGGCAGATGTTCTTCCTGGGCAGCGCCTTCATGCTTTTGGAATTGCACTCGATCTCCTTCCTCTCGCTTCTGTACGGTTCCACCTGGATTACCTCTGCTTTCGTCATCAACGGCATTTTGCTGATGATTCTTGCCGCGACAATCGCGACCAACAACCTCGGTCAAGTCGTCGACAGCAAGATCAAAATTGTTTACGCAATCCTCTTTGCCGCTATTCTCACAAGCTTCCTTATCTCGCAGGAAGGCGTCGTGAGCGCGCTGGCGTCCGGCGGTCAGTTCATCCAGTACTCGCTCGTGACCATCCTTACGATATTGCCCATGGGCATTGCGGCGGTCGTATTCGCCAGTGGGTTGCGTGCTTCATCGAACACTTCCAAAGCTCTTGCCTTCAACCTTTTCGGCGCCGTGGTGGGCGGACTGCTCGAATACCTGTCGACTTATCTGGGAATTAGAAACCTGCTTCTGGTAGCGGCGTCGCTCTACTTGTGCTCGATGGTCTCTTTCTTGACGGCGGTTGGAAAATCCTCGGAAGCCAGTGGTGAAAACCCCACGCAGGCTGAGTGAGAGACTGTTCACAATGCTTATGATGTCATTAATTTGCCACAAAGCGGCCTTACAATAGCGGCGTCATCTGGAAACCTAGAAGAAACACAAGTGGCACCTAATACCGCTCCGCCCACTGGCTGGCGTCGAGCTCTCTATCAAACGGTTTT
>JADYYD010000316.1 GCA_020853845.1 Candidatus Melainabacteria bacterium | reverse complement strand
TTGCAGCTTCTTTGCTTTCCGGCGTAAAAGTGACTGCCGCTGTTTTCGAAGTGAGCACGAGATCCGGGCTCTCTTTCTCGACGATTTCCGCCCCTTTTGAAACTTTTGCTGCGACTTCGTTTTCAGCAGGTTTTTGTTGTTCTGTCTTTTCTTCTTCAGCGGCGTCCATATTTGCCGGTTTCACGACAGGATGGCGTGACAGAGCCAGCTTTTTGTCCAACCAACCGCGCCGCTTTCTCTTTCCTTCTTTAGCGTTTTCGTCGGAAGCCGGTTTTTCTTCTTTGGCTGTTTCTACTTTCTTTTCTTTGCTCTTTGACTCTTTGCGGTTTCTTTTCGAACGTTTTTCCTTCTTCTTGCTTTCTTTTGCGTCATCGCTGTCCGTCGCCATTCGCTGCAATCCGAGCATGGAGAGCGGATTGAATACGTGGTCTTTCAGCCCGGCAAGACTTTCCTTGAGCATTGAGGAAACAGAAGAATTTTCGCTTTGCTTTTCCTCTTTCTTTTCTTCATGTTCGGCGCTGGGTTTTTCAGCACTCGACAGTTTCGTGCTTTCCTCTGCTTGCGATTTTTCTTTCGCGCCTTTTGTTTCAGGCTCCTGAATCTTCGGATGCAGCGATTGAAGAATTGTGGTCGGAGAATCCGTTGTGGCTTCTGTCGACTGATCGGCGACGGCGGCATTGTTCTGTTGCGGCACGGTGAGGTTGATGCCGAGAGAACGTCCGAGCTCTTCGGCGGCACTGCCGACATTGCCTTGTTCTAAGCGAACAGTGATCAAAAGCAATCGAATGCGATTGAGGTCGTCCGCAGTAAATTGCGGTTTGTTTTTTTTCTGCGGATTTTTGCCGCTTGAATTGGCGATGCGGATCGCTTGTTCCAGAGCTGAGTCTGCCAGTTTCAAATAACCTTGCTTTCTGAAGATCAGCGCTTGCTCATAAAAGGCATTAATCTGACGAGGATTTTTTTGGCTGGCTTTGAGAAATTCGATAAGGGCCTTGTTTGAGTTGCCTCTGGCTTTCAGCGCCAGACCCATGCGGAAATGATCGACTGGTGCGCCTTTGCCCCTTTTTCTGTTCGCTGCTGTTGTCCGTTTCGCCGCCACCGCGCGGGCTTTCGGTCTTGCCACCGGCGGAGCGCCAAGAACAAGTGGTCCGCGAAAGCCTTGCACTTGCGAAAGTGTGATGAGCGGATCTATTTGCTTTGCCACTGCATCAGGTGCCATGCAGGAGGTGCAAATGATAGACAATGTGGTTCCAGTGACTATAGAAACAAGAGGCGCGCCGCCCTTGTATATCTTTTGTATGGGCACAGGAAACCCTCACTCTGACTTGCTTCAAGCTAACCTAATCAGATCGAATTTGCAAGTTCTGAATGTGTTTTTCACTTGCCTATCAGTCTTCTTTCCAGATTTCTGATGCTGGTTTTCCAGGACGGTTCTCGTATCGTTCTCAGGATTTTCACGAGCACTGTCCTGGCGCCGCTTCTGTGCCCGCCGAGTATGTCGGTGAGCGGGCGATCGCCAATGACGGCCACCTCCTGCGGTGTCAGTTCGAGCATTTCCATAGCCTGCCGAAAACCTCTGCGGCTCGGTTTTTTTGCGTAGCCAATCACCGGCATGTCGAGAATGGTTTTCACCTTCTCGAGGTAAATGGGATTCTTGTTGTTGCTCAAGATGACCATTTTGAAGTGCGGTCGGGCCTTCGACAACCAGGCGCTCACTTCCTCCGTCAGGCGAGCGCTTTTCGACTCGATAAGGGTGCTGTCCAGGTCGAAAATCAAACCTTTGACACCATCGCTAATCAAAGATTCGATGATGATGTCGGTGACGTCTCCGTCGATATTGTAGGTAGGCTTTATGAAGGGCATGTGCGACTTCCGAAACGGTCTTCGCCTTATATTATCGAAAACATAATAGCGCTGGCAATTTCAATGCCCTGGGCGGTTTGCCCGGCAGCTCCCGGCAATTCCTGTGAGGAATTCTTCATGTAAATGGCTCATATCAGCCGGAGCCGTTAAAATTGCACTTCTGGGCATAGCAATGAACTTGTATTCTCATTCCCTGTGCTCTTTCCATGGGGCCGCCGTTGAAAGCGTCAGAATCAAAGCCTGTCCCTGAGATAAACCAGGCTTCACAGGCAATATCAGCATCACCGCCTCCTCTCAAGCATGTGGCCATCATTATGGACGGCAACAGGCGTTGGGCGGATCAGCACCGTTTGCCGAGGCTTTCCGGTCATAAGGAAGGGGTGAAGGCGCTCAAGAAAATTGTCAGCCATGCCGGTGCTATCGGTCTGGAATACCTGACCGTCTACGCCTTTTCAAGCGAAAATTGGCAGCGCAGCCGCGAGGAAGTGCGGTATTTGTTCGAGCTTTTTGCCAATGTATTACGCGATGAGTTCGACGAGCTGGCTGAAAACCGAGTTCGGCTTCGCTTCATCGGGGACATGTCAACAATTCCGGCTCGCTTGAAAAAGTCTTTCGACCGTTCGATGGAAGACTCCAAGGACAATACCGGCTTGAATTTGCAGGTGGCGATTAACTACGGCTCCCGGCTCGAGATCACCCTGGCTGCAAAGCGCATTGCGGCAGAAGCCGCCGCCGGAAAACTTTCTCCTGCCGATGTTACTGAAGACCTGCTCAACACTTATTTATTCACCGGCGAAATTCCCGATCCTGAGATGATGATCCGCACTGGCGGCGAGATGCGGCTCTCCAATTACCTTTTGTGGCAGGCTGCCTACTCGGAGTTGTATATCACGCCCACTTTATGGCCGGATTTCACGCCGGAAAATTTCGACGAAGCATTGGAAGAGTACGCGCAGCGCAATCGCAGATACGGCGGCGATTAGATTTCTTTTGCAGAAATCTTGTTGAGCTATTTGAATCTTACTGAGGATATCCGCCCTGCTGCGGCGGGTAGCCGCCCTGTGGTGGCGGATAGCCCCCTTGCGGCGGCTGAGGGTAGCCTTGAGCAGGCGGGTAGCCACCTTGCGGCGGATAGTCTCCGGAATACTGCGGCAGATTGCCCGGTGGTCTTTGCTGATAGCCTTGCCCACTAAAATTCTGCGCACCATAACCACCGCCCATGTTGTATCCATATTGCATGGGCGGCGGAGCTGAGGCTGTAACTTGCATTGATTCGTCAAGCTGAATCGGCAGGTTGGTGCCGGCAGGAATAGTGATTTCCGAGCCCTTTCGCACGACGGCGCCCACCGCTCCGACCCCGCCACCAAGGGCGGTGCCGAATACTGCTCCCATGCCGGTGCTGCGTCCGACCTGACCGCCTCCGGTGGCGCCGACAATGGCTCCAAGAGCCGTCCCCAGAGCTGCTCCACCGGCAGCACCTACGCCGGTGGTGACAAGTCCTTTGCCTACTCGGCCGGCAGTCGTTCCGCCGGTCAAGCGCAGTTGATTGTCGTCGATTGACGCGGAAAGAGGCACGCGGCGTCCGTCCGGAGTTTCAATTTGTGTAAAACGAATATCTATTTTGCCGTTGGCGCCAAACTTAAATCGTCTTGCGGAAACCACGTTGGTGACTTGACCTACGAGTTTGCTGCCGGCCGGCACCACTTCCATGCTACCGGAGTAAATCGCAGCGCCCAGAGTCGCTTCCACCGGCTCGCCCGGTTGCGTGGAGCCCGAATCAAGGGTGTTTTTCAAACTCGCTTGCAATTTCGTCCCTGCCGCTACGACTGCCACGCGACCGGAAAGATAAGGATTGGCAGGAGGATAACCGCCGGCTTGCGGGAATTGCGGCTGCATTGGCGGGTAGCCCTGCTGCGCGCCACCCGCATATGGATTTTGAGGCGGCATTTGAGGCTGCATCTGAGGCGGCATCTGACCTTGCGGATAGCCGGGTTGCCCAGTGCCGTAATTCGGCTGCCCTTGTTCCGATACTCTTCCCTGATATGCAGGCTCGGCGCCGGGCAATTGTGATGATGCCATATTTGGTGCCGCGCTCGTGCCGCCTGTGCCGGAAACAGCCTGGGCTGTCGAATCGGCGATGTCTTTGCGGGCGGTCGTTTGCTGAAGGCGGAAAATAATCGAGGCTGCCGATGCTCTTGTGGCGATTGTGGTCGCATCCACCGAATTGGGTTTTTCGTCTCCTTCAAGCAAGCCGCTTTCGGCAGCCTGAGCCACTCCCACTCTCGCCCACTGAGGAACTTTGCTGCCGTCTTCATAGCGCGAAAGCACTCTTTCAACAGTCCCCTCGTCAGGTGGTTGAGTGCGCAAGGCGCGCGCGGCAATCACTATCACTTCGCCCAATTGAATAAATTGGTTGGGACGAAAACCATCGGAGAATCCGGCGATGTAATTGTTTTGCCGGATGATTTCAACGTACTTGTAGTAAGGGTCGCTCGGCTTGACGTCGGGAAAGCTGGGCTGTGGGGACACGGGTTGGTTTTCCAGTCCGAGCGCTCGCACCATCCACATGGACAGGACAGCGCGAGTGACCGGCTCGGTCGGCTTGAACTTGCCGTCCGCTTCGGCTTGAATGACGCCTTTGTCTGAGAGTTCATTGATGCATTTCTCGGCCCAACTGCTGCCCAGGTCTACGAACCTGGCCGCGTATGCCGGCGAAATCAGACTGTTTGCGGCAAACAGCACAGCCACCAAAGCGGGCTTTACTCTAGAAAGACGCATAGACACTCCTCAGTAAGCACCCAGCATCGGACCTAAGTATTTGACGGCGCTTGCAGGCGCCGGTTATCGATATGCTCTCGATAACTACTATAGCTTATATAGCGAATTTCACTGTTTTTTAAACGTGCGGATTGGGGCGCCCGCTTTATCCAATCATTTGCTGCAACGATTTGCCTTGTTCTTCGACCGAGCGAATAAGCCCTTCCAGATTGATCTTCTGATTCTTGGCAGTAAGGACGACAAGGAAGTGATTAGCTACTTCGTAGAAGTGCAGGATGCCTTGATCCGTCAAAAGCGTCATTTGCAACAAGTTGCCGCGATTCATGCGCTGGATGGAAACATCATTGTTGGAGAAGAGTGTTGCAGACAGCGCGCCGATCATGGCGACGTCTACTTCTTGGGGCAGTGAGGTGGCGACCACTTGCCCGTCGCGAGAGATGAGCAAACAACCTAAAATGCCATGTTTACCGTTGAGGGTATTCAAAAGCGCCATCAGTTGCTGTGTATCGGGCATTTTTTGCTTCTCCTGGGGATGTCGGACATCTCATGAAGTGAAAGGCGGTGCATGGCACCGCCTCTATATTACTTCGTTTCTTTAGCGCTTTCCTTCTCTTTGTCTTTTTTCGGGTCCGGAGCGCTTGCTATTTTGACTAGCTGTTTGACGTCAATCCACGGTTCGTCTAAAGCTGTGGCGAAAACCGTTCCGGCAACTTCAATAGTGTCGCCGTCCTTCAGATCCTGAAGCAGTTTGTTCTTTGGATCTTTTTCCTTGGGAATCGGCATCGCCAGTTTTATTTCAGAGAAAGGCACTTTGCTGTTCGGTCTCAAAATCAGGAAAGAAAGATGGGTTTTCGAAGGGCGCATGGCCGGCTTGTAGTCAAGCGCCAGGCTCGAATACGCGTGAAAAGGCGCCGTGAATTTGACGTTCTTGTGGAGATAAGCCTGCGGAGCATCGACCAATTGCTGCGTGGTCACGCTCTGGACATTCTCAAGAGG
>JADYYD010000315.1 GCA_020853845.1 Candidatus Melainabacteria bacterium | reverse complement strand
GGCATCTTTTGGGTCTTGGGAAAAAATCAGCCTGACAGTGGCCCTTTGCGCGAATTTTTTTGTTTCCTCCTCAATGTACTTCCCTACCAGAAGTACATTTGCCATCGACGAATCGTTATCGGCAATTCCCTCTCCTTTTTTCTCGGGGGGCGGGGGCAATTCATGCGGAAAATCCTGTTTGACATTTTCATGCAAAACACCGACCAACCGCCGAATTGTGTCCCAGGTGTTTTTATCGAGAGTTTTCTTGCCGTCGATGACATCATTCATTGTCTGTTCAATTTGAGCGGCCGTTTCGCCCAGATGATGAAATCCGCATGAACTGGCGGTGCCTTTGAGGTTGTGCGACAGGCGCCGGACCTCTTTCAGTGCTTCACTGTCTTGCGGATTGCCTATCGATTGTTCGACGACTTCTTCCATGTTTTTTAAACGCCCCGGCAATATCGAAGCGAAGCGCGTTTTCAACTGCAAGAAAGTCTCAGTGTCGCTGCCTTCATTCACTTCGCTTGCAGTCTTCGCCTTCAACTCCCCTTCAATCTGGGCGCCGAAGAGAAGTGGCTTCAGGGGGCGATGCACGACCAGCGAAACGCCAAAGTCTTTCGTCAATTGCTGATACAAGTCCGTATCACGCCATTTGCTGGAGATGAAGACAACTTTCGTGTCTCGATTGACCTGGCGCAGTTTGAGAATCCAACCGACCCCATCGATGTCCGACAATTGCTCGCCGACTACTATCAAATCGGGCTTTTTCGTGGAAAGCGAATCTATAGCCTCCTTTCCGGATTCAAAATGGATCACTTCGTGCCCGCGACCGCCAAGCAACGACTTGACCAGAGCCGTTAGCTGCTGGTCGTTGTCGACAAGAAGAATTGACGTTGCCATAGAGACCCTTATTGCTTAGGGTCTCTTATACCACTGGCCGAATCGCGAAAAACGCCCCTATCTCGGGGTATCGAAGAAGATGCTGGAGTAGGGAAGCGAGTCCAGATGCGGTTGCGCGAGCATGATGAATCCCAAAGCGCAGGCCAGAATCAAGATTGCCAGAAATTGCACCCGGCAAGTGACCGTAAGTGCCAGAATCTGGTTTTTTTGGCTCACCCAGTCGGAATAATCTACGTCTATGCGTTCTTCAATAGGATGATTGGAATTGCTCATCACTAAAGGGACACCTGGTAAGTTTTCGAGTTGGTTTTTAGAGAAGGTTTTTGAGAAGATTTTTGATTAAACACGCAAAATTGCTCTGCGATTTCAAAGAATCGCAGGTTATTGTGGCAAAAGTGTGGAACGGAGCCGATCTCGTGCGAACGTTCGTTCGCAATCAAACCATTGTCCGGCGGCTATTTTTTCTCGTCCAGCTCAATGGAAGCCGAGTTGATGCAGTAGCGTTGATTGGTCGGTTTGGGACCGTCTTCGAAAACGTGTCCGAGGTGCGCGCCGCACTGACTGCACGTTACTTCGGTTCGCTGCATGCCGTAGCTGGAGTCGTCGTGTTCGGCGACATTCTCTTTGGCATGCGGTGCCCAGAAGCTCGGCCAACCGCTGCCGGAGTCGTACTTCTCCTTCGAACTGAAAAGCTCCGCGCCGCAGCAGACGCATTTATAAACGCCTTCAGTGTGGCAATTATAGTATTTGCCTGTAAATGCTCTTTCCGTGCCTTTCTGCCGTGTAATGGCGTACTGTTCGGGAGACAATTGCGCCTTCCATTCTTCTTCAGTCTTCTGGACTTTATTAGTCACCGCGGTCTTCTCCTTATCGCCTTCTCCAATATTATGCGCCGGCCCGATGCCCGGAGCGCATGAGGTCCCTTTCTTCAGTTTGACCGCATCAGCTCCGGTTCTCACCGGTAATGCGTTGGCGCACCCGGCAAAGAAAACGGTCAAAATTGCCAATACCAATATTTTTGTGGGTTCGATTTTCATACTTTGAGCCTGCTATTTTTTTCACCCACCATAGATGATTGAAGCCTAAATTTCTCGCGAACGCAAACATGCGTTCATTATCCGCTTAAACTCTCAGCACAGCGGCCCCTGTGAACTTCCCGGCGCGCAGATCGCTGAGAGCATCGTTGGCTCTCTGCAGGGGATAAACGGTGACGCTGCAGTTGATATTGAATTGGGCCGCTTTTTCGAAAAACTCGGCTGCGTCGGCTCTGGTTAGATTGGTCACTGATTTTATAGAACGCTCCTGCCAGAGTATTTCATATGGCATAGCCGGCAGGTCGGACATGTGAATGCCGCCCAGAATGAGCTTTCCAGCTTTATCAAGATTCGATAGTGCGTAAGGCACGAGCTTGCCGACCGGGGCGAAAATAATGGCGGCATCTAGCTTTTCCGGCGATGCGCCGTCCGAATCACCGGCCCACTTGCAGCCCAGATTCATGGCTAAGCTTCTGGCGTCGTTATCTTGTGGTCTTACGAACGCGTAAATTTCTCGACGCTCGTTTGCTGCAACCTGAGCAATGATGTGCGCCGCCGCCCCGAATCCATAGATGCCGATCTTTTGTGCATCGCCGCACATTTTGTAGGAACGGTAGCCGATGAGACCGGCGCACAGCAGCGGTGCCGCCTTTGCATCGTCGTAGCCATCCGGAATGTGGAAGCAGAAACGCGCGTCTGCCAAACAATATTCTGCATAGCCGCCGTCCAAAGTGTAACCGGTGAACTTGGCGTTGTCGCAAAGATTTTCCTTGCCCCTTATGCACCACCGGCAGTGCCCACAAGTAGAGCCGAGCCATGGCACACCTACTCTGTCGCCGACTTTGAAACTCTGTGTCTTGTCTTTAGCTTGATTTCCAACCGCCTCTTGCGCTCCAATCTCGACGACAGTCCCGACGATTTCATGCCCTGGTACAAGCGGCAACTTCGGTTCGGGCAATTCATTATCGACAATGTGCAAATCTGTGCGGCACACCCCGCAGTGAGAGATTTTGATAAGAATATGGCCGCTTTGCACAGCCGGCACATCGCGGTCCGCCTCTACAAGCGGACCGCCGTTTGATTCTAGAACCATCGCTTTCATAAGGGCCTTCATAAGGTCCTTCATAAGGTCTTCATAAGGACCTCATTTTATCGATTTTTTCACGCTTCTATCGACTGTCTTTCTCTATTTATCTTTTGTTGGATAATCGCCGAGTTTGACAGTAATAGGTGTAATGGCACCGTTGCGGAGGACCAGGAAGTCGACCGTGTCATCGACTTTGTGCGATCGAATTTGTTTTTGCACTTCTTTTGAAGTGAGCACTTCTTTGCCGTCCACCTTCTCGATAACATCGCCGGCTGCCAATCCGGAAAGCGCTGCCGGTCCGTTGGGCTCGACCTTCGCCACAAGAACGCCTTTCGTATTAGCGGGCACTCCAATCGCGCGGGCAATCTTTTCATTGAGGTCTTGCATGTAAACTCCGACATACGGACGCTTGATAGTTCCGCCCCGGACGAGCTGATCGGCTACTTCTTTGGCTATATCGATGGGAATGGCAAATCCTATGTTTTGCCCGTCTCCTCGAATTGCGGTGTTGACTCCGATCACTTCGCCGCGGATGTTGAGCAGCGGTCCGCCCGAGTTGCCTGGATTGATAGCGGCGTCCGTCTGGATGAAATCGACGCTGTTCATGTCATTGATTGAACGTCCCAGGGCGCTGATGATACCCATGGTGACCGAATGATCGAGGCCAAGCGGGCTGCCTATAGCAATTGCCCAATCTCCTGGTCGAATATTCTTGCTGGTGCCCATCTGGGCGACAGGCAAGTTTTTCGCATCAATCTTGACGAGTGC
This sequence comes from Candidatus Melainabacteria bacterium, assembly GCA_020853845.1. Lineage (GTDB taxonomy): Bacteria > Cyanobacteriota > Vampirovibrionia > Obscuribacterales > Obscuribacteraceae > QKMZ01. Next base: position 5,113 of record JADYYD010000315.1, on the reverse strand, counting down.
TATATCGGTGAAGCTGTCACGACCGACGACTTTGCCTTGAAATTCACGTTTGTCGTTGAGAGTTACCTTGATTTCGTCTGCCTGCCCAACCACGTGATTGTTCGTAAGAATATATCCGTCTTGCCTGATCACTACCCCTGAGCCGGAGCCATGCTGTTGAAACCTGCGCGGCATAGACTGCGACGGGTCGCCATCGCCGAAAAAGAATTGGAAAGGCGAGCCGAATGCTACTCCCGGCACGGAGATATTCTTACTGATATCTATATTGACTACGCTCTCGCTGGCTTTGCTGGCCATATCGGCAATTGTGTTCTCTGCCAGAGAAAGGAAAGCGCCGGTGGGAGCCGGTGAACCGGCTATATGCGGAAGGGCCGGCTGATTGGGAAGCCCTGTCGGCGTCGGCCAGAAGTGGTGACCGGCAAAGAACGCCGCGCTCAAAGCTATTCCAATCGCTATACCGCCCGCTAAGACGGGCATAGACGACTTTTTCGCTTGTGAAACCGTTGGGGACGACGTTGTTTGAACCATCTTTGTACCTCTCATCTAACTTGCGACCGACACGCATCGATCGCTACCTATATGGGGCTAACTTCAGTTTATGTATCCAATTGGCGCACTGCGCCGAAATGACATTTTTCGTTAATCTCTACCTTAGAACTATTTCTTCTAGAAACCTTTCACAAAGCTGGTTCAAGCCCTTTTTCTTAACCGCTCCATAACCCCTGAAGACGAGAATTTCATTCTGCTGTTCCTAATTTATAGGGATTGCACATTCGGTATCCCCAGGAGGACTAGTTATGCCCGGCGCGGGTTCTGGAATTTTGCTCATTGACTTTCTAGTCAGGCCGTTTCTCAAAATTGGCATGAAATTTCCAGTTGTACTGCTTGTTTTGCTATCCATTTTTTATGGCTATATTGCCTATTTCGCTCTCAGATCTTCCTATGGTCAGGTAGTTGAATAGCCGTAAAGCTTTATTGGAGTGCGCGTTTGCTTAAATTGAAAAAGAATACTGTCAAAGGTCGGGGTTTTTTAACGCCGACTTTTCTGTTTGCCTGGGCGGCAGCGTTCGAATGCCTTTGTGTCGGGCTACCCGGGACCGCATCAGATCATTTGCTTGCACAAGCCGATACGGATTTGAGTATTGCTGATGCGAAAAAGTACATGATTACTTTGATCAATCGAGATCGCAAGGCGAACGGTCTCAAGGAAGTCACCGGCGACGAGACAGCCGAGCGCGCCGGAAACCTGCACTCGGACGAGATGGCTAAACTCGGCTATTTAAGCCATTGGAATATTTTGGGTCGCAAACCCGATCAGCGCTATTGCGCTGCCGGTGGAACCGGTTTTGTGATGGAAAATGGGCATTTGGAATTTTCCGGATTTTCCTCGGGCGGTGAAGAAGAGGGTGGCGGTGGAGAATTCAGCCTTGATGCGGATGCAAAAGTCTCCAAGAAAACAATCGAAGGAATCGAGACCGGCTTTATCAACGAACAGCCGCCCAATGATGGGCACAGGCGAAACATTCTCGATCCGGATCACACGAAAGTCGGAATCGGTCTGAGCGTCGCAAAGAAAGGCGACTCACAGCGACTGGCATGCGTTCAGGAATTTGTTCATGACTATGGCAAAGTCGAAATTTCGGCACAGAGCGTCAATGTCGGCGATAGTTTTGTTGTGAAAGGCAGTCTCGATCCTGGCTTGACTTTGCAGTCCGTCGATCTCTTTCGTGATGAATTGCCAAAGCCCATGACTTTGAAAGAGTTGGAAGAAACATACAGTTATGGTCCACCAGAACAGCGGATCACTACATACTTTCCGGGCGCGCCGGCTGCAGTCGATGCTTTGAGCGTCACTTCAAATGCAGGGCGTCAAGAATTTTCCTGTCGATTCGACACAGACAAAGCACTCTGGAAGCCAGGACTTTATTACGTCTATGTCTGGGCGCGCCCGGGCGATCCAGGCAGAAAAACCAACCTGGTCGTTGCTTCAAAAACGATAGAAGTGCGCTGAGCCGCCTTGGTCGCTAGTTGGACGGAGTGGCAGGCGGGAGCCCACCGCCAGTTGCGTCCGGTGCTGGCGCACCTTCAGCTCCGCCACCGCCCATGCCGCGACGATGATGCTTTCCGCCGGCACGATTGCCGATTTGCTCGCGCATTTTGCTCTTTTCGGCAGCATCGAGCTGTCCGTCATGGTTGGTGTCAAATCGTTCCAGCCTTTTTTGCTTGCGGGCTTGACGCTGTTCGTCGTTCATTCCCCGGCCGCGCCCCATTCCCTGACCCTGAAGTGCTGCACCAGCAGGAGCGCCGGCGTCACCGCCCGAAAGACCGGCACCGGCTCCATCGAGACCTCGCTTACCGCCGCCTGCCATTCCTCTTTGTTGTTTTCGTTGCTCGCGCGCCGCACGCATTGCGGCACGTTCGCCGTCGTCGAGGGTGCCATCGTGGTTCGTATCGAATTTTTCCATCATGCGCTCACGCATGCGCCCGCCACCTTGACCGTCCATGCGCTTCCACTTGCCGGATCGATCGCCAATGTCTGGAGATGATTGAGGCGTCGTTGCAGCGGGCGATGAATCGGCGCCGGGCGTCACAGGCGTGCCCTGAGCATTGGCTGAAGCAATAAATAGGTCTGCCGACATGAAAACGGAAGCGGCAAGGCAGAGTGCAATTTTCAATTTCATAAGTTACCTATGGCGTGGGATATTTTGGCTGACACTATTAAAGACGTAATTGTGCCAAAAAAAGTTCAATCAATTTGAAACAAAATCATAAAAGCTTCCAATTTTGGTTTCGACCCGAGTTTTATTGCGCGTGGATGCTCTCACCTATTCTTTCAAGATGCATTCGCATATGCTCTGCTGATTCGAAGCGTTTGTCGGGTTCTCTCTCGATGGCTTTGTATATCGCTTTCTCCAGAGCATCCGGCACTTTGATCTGGCGCGGCAGAGCATCAGGCTTATCTTTGACGTGGCGAATCATAGTGTGAAACTCATGCTGACCAATAAATGGCGGTTTTCCACTCAGACACTCGAACATGACACAACCGAGAGCATAAAGATCCGACAGTGGTGTTGTCTTTTGTTCGATCAGATATTCAGGGCTCAAATATGATGGGTCACCATATACGCTACCAGTCTTGGTTGTTTGAGGAGTCCATTCGATCTGGCGGAACATCCTTTGGGCAAGCCCGAAATCGGACACTTTCACACCTATTTCTCCATTTCCGTCCGGCACGAGAAAGATGTTGCTGGGCTTCAGATCACGATGAACGATTTCCTGCCTGTGAGCCAGATGAAGAGCCTCCAGAACCGCCATGGCGATGCGAATAGTCACCGTTGAATCCAGAACTCCATAGTTTCGGATTATGGTGCTCAGGTTCGCACCCTTTATGTATTCCATGACGATATAGGGACGATCGAACGAGATGCTTGTGCCCCAGGGCAGTCTGGAATCAGAAGCAGGCGGTGCGATGAATTCGGGAATCAAACCTGTTTCAAGCACACTCAAAATATTTTTGTGTTTGAGTTCCTGCCACATGCGTGCTTCTTCGAGAAATCTATTATTGGTCTTCGGATCGGAAGCCAGTTCGTGCCGAAGAATCTTGATGGCAACAGGCTCTACAGTTTCGACATTGACTCCTTCGAATACCCAGCACATTCTTCCTTCGTCGATGAAATGCCGAGTCGCGAATCGTGTGCTCAAATCAATGTCGCGCAGACCGGCGATGAGCAATTCCGGATGACCCAGGCTGGGAAGTGTCGGCACAAGCACCGTGTTGTCGTCGGTGCATGCGACACGATCGGCAGATTGCTTGACTCCGCAGCCGGGACAGACTTTCTTTGCGCCGCCGGGAAACTCGCGCCGCAGACTTTCCTCCTTTTCGAGGTCCTGCCTTATCCATTTCGCAAGAACTTTATTCGTGAACGAAGTCATTCTGGTCGAGGCTTTTCGGGAATAGTAAGCTGCCAACGCGCAAGCAATGCTGCGCACGCACATGCAACCATCCTACAATACATGAAGGCATCGCAGGCGTGACGAGTGTCCCAAAAGCAAATGCCCGACTTCGGAAAGCCGGGCATCGTAACTTTTTTCCAGAGCGATTATCTGGAGTAATACTCGATAACCAGGCTCTCTTGGAAGGATTGGTCGAGCTGATCGCGCTCCGGGCGCATCAGAACCGTTGCCGTCAAAGCCTTGGCGTCGGTGCTTATCCACTCAGGGCAAACACTGACAAGACCTGCTTGCATTCCTTTGACGGTGGGTTGGCTCTTCTCTTTGATAGAGATGACTTGACCCGGCTTCAGGCGCATCGAGGCGACCGAGGCTTTCTTTCCGTCGACCAGAACGTGACCATGCGAGATGAGCTGACGACCTTGCGGTCTGCTGGCTACCAGTCCGGAACGGAAAAGAATGTTGTCCAGACGGGATTCCAGAATTTGAAGCATTACTGTGCCAGTAACGCCTTTCTTGGCTGCAGCTTCGCTAAATACGTTGAAAAATTGTTTTTCAGAAACGTCGTAAGTCCAACGAATCTTTTGTTTTTCCAGCAAGTGAGCAGCATACTCAGAGCGCTTCTTGCGGTCGCCGCCGTGTTGACCTGGCGGATTCGGCTTTCTGGCAATAGCACATTTGATGCGGCCGCATACACTGGCACCGACTGCCCGGCAACGTTTACATCTGGATCCAATGTATCTCAAACTTCCCTTCTCCTTTCGAAAAGACGTCAAAAACTAAGTAATGCTGGATTTTCCAATCAGGGCAGCCGCACCCTTGCTTTCTCTCAGCATTTTGGAGAACGCACGTTGGTCACCGCAGCGCTGGCTAATACTCGGCGCTTACAGTGCCCGTATATATTAGCAGACGGCAAAGGATAGCAGTTTGAGTTAAACAATCGCTTTATAGTTATTCTGTCCACGTTTGGCGCAAAACTGCATGTGGCTCTTAAAAATACCGCTGGGCGGGCTATTGCGGCCCTATTAATTTTTCTTAGGATGCCATGGTTTGCAAACAAGCGCAAAGTTTTCGCCCCTCAATATGCCTGGATTTGACCGATCCGCCTTCTCAAGATAAGCCCGGTCTCAGATTTGCTGCTCGGACTTCTCGCCGGCGGTTG
>JADYYD010000314.1 GCA_020853845.1 Candidatus Melainabacteria bacterium | reverse complement strand
GCGCCGGGGAGCTGGCGAAATTCGGCTTCGACGTCACCTGCTACGAGAGAAAAATGTGGCCGGGCGGCTTGAGTACATACGGCATCGTCGTCTTCCGCGAACCGGTAGAAGTGGCGCGCGCCGAAGCAAAGAAGATCGAAGACCTGGGCGTGACGATGAAGACAGGTGTCACCGTAGGCGAAGACATTCAGTTCGATCAATTGCTGAAAGACAACGACGCTGTTTTCGTCAGCATCGGTCTGGGCAGTGTTCCCAACATGGACATTCCGGGCGAAGAAATGGAAGGCGTCGTCGATGGTCTGGATTTCATCGAAGAGACGAAAGTCAAGCCGCTGGCAGACATCAAATACGGCAACCGTATTTGTGTCATCGGCGCCGGCAACACGGCAATCGACTGTGCCACCATCGCTCGCCGCCTCGGTTCCGAACGCGTGACGATGATCTACCGCCGCTCGGAAGCGGAAATGCCTGCCTATCATTTCGAATATCAATTCGCTCTGGGCGAAGGCGTAAGCTTCAGCTTCCTCACTCAGCCGGTGGAAGTGCTCGGCAAAGACGGCAAAGTCGACGGGTTGAAGTGCGTGCGCATGGACCTCGGCGAGCCCGATGAATCCGGCAGGCGTGTTGCAGTTCCCGTGCCGAATTCCGAATTCGTGGTGCCCTGCGACATGGTCATCAAAGCAATCGGTCAGCTCAAGCATACGCCGTTCATCGCCAAACTCGGCGAGTACGGCATCAAAACCGTCAAAGGATACATCGCAGTCGATGCGAAAACCAATCGCACCGCGCACGAAAAAATCTTTGCCGGGGGCGACTGCATCCGCAGCAAAGGCGAAGCTTCCACCGTCATGGCCACCCAGGACGGCAAGATCGCAGCGCGTGCTATCTACGAGCAATTGACCGGCAACCCGATTCCCGAAGGAACGCTGAAGAAGTCAACCGATATGACTATCGATCCGGCGATGGAAAAAGGCTACGCGCTTTGCGAGCACAAGCCGCGCGTGCACGCTGCCGTGACGACGAAGTAATCACAACCGATGAGCCGGGTGGCGCATGGCGCCGCCCTTCCAAGGAGTTTGCAAATGGCTGATCTTTCGATCGATTTCAATGGCATCAAGTCACCGAATCCATTCTGGTTGGCTTCCGCCCCGCCCTCCAACAGCGGCTATCAGGTGCAAAAAGCATTTGAGGCTGGTTGGGGTGGCGCTGTGTGGAAAACAGTTGGCGCGCCGGTTTTGAACGTCTGCAATCGCTACGGGACAATCGATTATAAAGGTCGCAAAATCATCGGTTTGAACAACGTCGAATTGATTTCGGATCGTCCTCTGGAAGTCAATTTGAAAGAAATGGCGGAGGCGAAAAGAAACTTCCCGAATCACGCTGTCATCGCATCAGTGATGGTCGAGTCGAAAAAAGAAGCCTGGCAGGAAATCATCAAACGCATCGAAGACACCGGCGTTGATGGCTTCGAGCTCAATTTCGGATGCCCGCACGGCATGTCGGAGCGCGGCATGGGCTCGGCAATGGGACAAGTGCCGGAATACACTTGCATGGTCACCGAGTGGGTAATGGAAGTTGCCACCAGACCTGTAATCGTGAAACTGACTCCCAACGTCACCGACATTGTGCAACCAGCGCGTGCCGCAGTGAAAGCAAAAGCTTCGGCGCTTTCATTGATCAACACCATCAACAGTATCATGGGTGTCGACCTTGATTCATTCGAGATCAAACCTAACGTCGGCGGCAAGGGTGGACACGGCGGTTATGCCGGCCCTGCCGTTAAACCCATCGCGCTGCACTTGCTCTCATCCGTTGCTTCCGATCCCGAATTTCAGCAAGCACGCATTCCTATTTCCGGAATGGGCGGTATTGAAACATGGCAAGACGCCGTCGAATTCATGCTCCTGGGCGCCACCAGCGTGCAAGTTTGCACCGCTGTGATGCACTTCGGATTCCGCATCGTCGACGACATGATAGACGGTATGTCCAACTGGATGGACGAGCGTGGATTCAAAAACTGCACCGATTTCATCGGCAAATCGCTGCCGCGCATCAGCAATTTCGGCGATTTCGATCTGGGCTTCCAGTCGGTTGCCCGCATCGATCACAACAAATGCATTCAGTGCAATTTGTGCTTCATCGCCTGCAATGACACTGCTCACCAGTGCATCGACCTCAAGGATATGAAACTTACAGATGAGGTGACTGAAAGACTCTGGCCGGTCGTGCGCGAAGAAGACTGCGTCGGCTGCGCTTTATGCGCCAGTGTTTGCCCTGTCGATGACTGCATAACAATGACCGAGATCGACACCGGCAGACCGCACATCACCTGGAATCAACTGATTAAGGAAAAGCCGGAAGTTCTGCAGTGGGACAAGATGATCGAATACCGCGAGAAGAACCACATCCATATTCACTAGATTCTTATCTGGCGATGTCCGCGAGCGAACTCTTCTGCTTTTTTCTCGCTGATGCCGGCGGCATCGGCAAATTCCTTCCACCGTGCAACGGACTCCTGAACTTCTCGCACGATCTCTCTGGAGCTGCCACGTTTCAGCATCACGCTTTTCTCGCAGGCTAAAAAATCGTCGATAGTGAAATTGTCGCGTTTTCCATTGATAGACATTTGATGCTGATTTGTCCAGTCACCCTGCGCGTTCCAGCTATACATGACGTCGAATGCCGGCGACAAAGACCAATTACCAGAGCGATTCATAAGGAATGCGATATTTTTCGTGTGATCATCCTGGTTGCGCGCAAGTATGTTGAATACCATTCGGCGGAATTGCTGTTTTACCGCTTCGATTCCCAACTCCAGTCGACGGATAACGAGCATTGCCTGCTCGTATGAATAAGCACCTGGGCTATTGAAGTCATAATGTGCGATGCCACAAAGTGATTGCATGTGTATTTTGTCGCCGGAATCGGTTCGATCGAATCGCTTGGTCATAAAATGATTGCGGTCGTTCTCTTTCAAAATTCGACACTCGGTCATCTCGATGCCCGCCGCTTTCGCCATTAGATGATATGCAAATTCAACGAGCCCGTATCCGGAAGGATCAGCCAGCTCTTTATCTCTGTTGTCGGAAACACCATCAAATTTGAGCAACCAATAGGTAAAGCCTTCAGGCGCGATAACTTGTCCCGATCTGATTTCATTGGTTTTTTGGTTCCAAGCAATGAGAGCTTTAGCACGAGCTCCCCCGGCTGAAGAACTCACTCTTACAATGTCGAGCATCGCCGCTTCTTTTTCGCTTTGTGAGCCAGATAGAGAGGCTGCAAATTGCTTTTTCTGCGTTAGTATTCGGCTGGCAAGTTCAACTAGCTCAGGCACTTCTACATTTTTCGAATCGTTTATTGTGATCTTCGGTGGCGCAAATTCGAGAGCGCCCATGCCACGTTGCCCGGTGTAGCACAAGCGCTCAACAGCATCAAAAGTTTCCGGTGTACGCCCCTGTACTGCCAACCATGCGTCGATTACTGCGTTTCCAAACTTATCCGGCAGTGAATCTGCAAGCATGCCGGGAAGTCCATGAAAAGTTTGTCGTGGCAGACCAGCGAAAGAGAATACTTCGCGCGAGAGTCGCATCGTCAAAGGTGATATCTGAATGCCACTAGATGAAAATTGGTCTGTATACTGAAATTCAGCAATGCCACCAGGCTGAGCGAGGTTGACGGCACCAATGGTAGTGCCCCATAGCTTAACCCAAGCAGTGCTCATTCATCACCCCACTTCCAGCCACGATCATCCTGTGTATTTCGACGCGGTTTGCGTGCACGCTGACGGCGTTCGCGCTGCAGAAGAGCCTGCTTAATTGGGCTATTGGATTGTGATGGAATAAGGGTTTCCAGTGCAGCAGTTAGATTGAGAGCCCTCAATAGACGAAGGAAGCTGACAATATCAGCAGGCATACCCTTTTCTATTCGAACGAGTGTAGGGCGAGAAATGCCGGCTTCTTCAGCAACCTCAGCCTGGGTAAGGTTGCGGTTAAGTCGTAGTTGAGAAAGCCGTTGACCAATCTCTTTCAAGATCGCCTCATCAGTAAGATATGGCTCTATTTTCATAGTGTATGTTGTAGCTGACGCAAAGTGTAAAATATGGCTTTAT
>JADYYD010000313.1 GCA_020853845.1 Candidatus Melainabacteria bacterium | reverse complement strand
GCTGCTGGGCTTCTCAGTTGACCGATGGATTTCCACATTCTGATTTGTGCTTCTTGCAGAACGTCAGAGACGTCTCTCAGTTCAGGAAAACGTTTGCGAACCATCGCCGTAAGGGTAGGCTGATACTTCTTCAACAACAGGTCAATTGCGCCTTTTCTGTTTGCCTGACAGGCAAGAATCAACTCTTCTTCCGTGAGTTCTGAGAGTGTTTTCTCTGCCGGAACTACAGCAAGATGCGCTTTGGCGGTTGATTTATTGAAAAGCGGTTTTAAATTGCCGTTCATTGTTTATGTCTCCGTCCTTTTTTGATTCCGTTAAGGTAGTCACAGCAAAGCCGCACCAGAGGTGCTTCCAGGGCGCTTCGGCGCCGATTGCAATTGATTAGATTGAATGGACTGCTTTTGCTTACACTGTCATTCTGCCAAAAGCCAACAGGAGTAACAACACTGGATTACCCTAGTGGTACGACCCTCGATTTCGGTTTGGGCGCGGCTGAAAAAGATGAATAATGGAGGCTTTGACGTGAATGTGTACGTTTATTTCGGGAAAGGGTATGGGGTTTTCTTTTACACTTCACCCTTTCGAAAGTTGTTCACTGCCAGTTCATTCTGCTTTGGAAGAATAAGCTCAGGGGGTTGCAGTGGCACAACGAGCTAAGACTATTCGCAAATCAGAAGCGCCCTTTCCCAACCTGGGTCTGGTCTGCATTACTCATAGCGGAGAGATTCGCTACCGCACTATCACGCGAACGCGGTATCTCAGCTTCCAAACAGCTCAGCGCCAAGACGTATTGCGCGAGCTATTCAGCTCCAACCTCAAGATGTTCGAGAAAGCTCTGAGGTTTTGCGAGCGGCGACAGATCCATTTATATAGAATGCCGTCCTCGATTTTCCCTTTTGCTGATACGCCGGAGGGACTTGCAATACTAGAGGAATTCGCGGAGACACTGCGTTCGCTGGGCACGCTCGCACAGCAGCTAAAAATTCGCGTTGTCGCTCATCCGGATCAGTTTGTCGTTCTTAGTTCAGAATCGCAGCAGGTCATCGATAACAGCATCAAGGTGCTGCAAATGCATGCCGATATATTCGATCTTATGGGGCTTTCTCAGAGCCCTTTCAATGCATTCATAGTTCATGGCGGAAAGCGAGGAAATCGGGCAGTTCTTGTGAGAACAATCAATGAACTCCCTAATTCCATTCGCACCCGGCTTACACTGGAGAATGATGAAATTTCGTATTCGTCGGCGGAAATCACAGCTATCTGCAAGCAATTGGGAATCTGTATGATTTTCGATGCACACCACCATTTGATTCTTGAGAAGTGCTCCGGTTACAACGACCTATCAATTCAATCGGCCCTGATGGCTGCACGGTCAACTTGGCATCCGAATGAAGAATGGCAATTGGTGCACATAAGCAACGGCTCAGGGAATTCCCACGACAGGCGTCACAGTGATTTCATCACCGAGATGCCTGATTGCTATGCGGATGTTTCATGGATAGAAGTTGAGGCGCGGGCCAAGGAATTGGCTATTGAGAAGATTCGCTCGGATTGGCGCATTGCGCGATAGACGCTGGATCGAGGACGTGACTGCATGCCCTGCGAGTGACCGTGGCATAATATAGCCAGTGGGCAAACTCGAACTGGAAACTATGCGGTCGGTTTGTCGCGCAAGGAATTCTCGGAATCCATCATGTCAGAGCAATATATAGTTGAAGGTGAGATGCTGGCTTCTAAAGTCAACGAAGGCCTCAATGCTCTGAGAGCTGCGTACAGAGCCGCGAATGAGAGAGAGTGCGAAAAATTTGACGAGTCTCTTCTAGAGTATTTTGGTGCCTCTGGGTTCGGTTCATCAATGGGTTATTTTGTGGAAAAAGTTCATGCAGAGTGGCCCTCAGAGGAAAGTGCGAGAATGCGTTTCCCATCTGCGGGGTGCCTTCACCTCTCTCCTGTAGGTCTGAATACCACTGAGATTCATCAATTCTTGAACAAAATCGGTGCACTGACACTTGATCCGGATGGTTATCTTACAGGACCTTTCATTCTTTGGTCCTGGAAGGACAGTCCGTGGTTGCGACCGGAAGGAAACTTTGCAATGATGCTGGAAGTGACTGGCATTGACCCATTGTCGATGCCCTTTGACTGGTGCGTATTATTTTGTGGAACGAGTTTGAATTTGCATCTCTGGGGTTCGCGGAAAGACGCGCATGAGCAATCAAGTTAAACACATATTGTCTATTGAAAGCAGTATGAAGAGCGCATCTTTCGTGCTGATTCTGCTGTTTTTTGCTACGTTCGCGAGTGCGCAAGAAGCACCTAAGCCAGGCAAATTTCTCCAAGGTCGTATCGAGCAAATTGCAGGCAGCAATCAACTGTCTGACATTGTTTTGCGCAAGTTGAATCCAAAATTGGACACTCGTGTGCCTCTATTGAGCGGCACGGAAGTTTCCACATATCCTGCTTATTTCATCGGTCGGTGGGGTGGAGATTTAAAAGTTGTCTGGTCGGTCAACGCGCCGGAAATCACAAACAATTTGCCGCAGTATCGCCTCGGTAACATCGGATCGGTGGTGCTTCATTTCGACAAAGTGGCGGACAGAGTCAAGCTTCTTCCGACAGTAATATTTTTTCCGGTAGAGGAAATGCCGGTGTCACAAACGGTTATCAACACTACGAAAATCAAAGCGGAAAATATTGAAGCATTCAAAAAACAGACACTTGATACCGGCATCCTGCGCGGTGTTCCGACCCTCCCGCTGGCTAAATTCGATGGCGAAGGACTGACTGGAAGAGCATTCACATCCAGAGTCATTCATGATTCTATGCGCGTTCTCAAGCCTGGTGTGGTCGAGCAAGACGTGGTGCTCGGTGAGTGGAAAGACGGCGCCTTCTACAACTATCGCGAATTCGTTTCGCGTTTCACCTGGTATGGAAAAGATAAGATCTATGCTCAAATATTGATCGCAAATTATGGCATGAGCAAGAAAGCGGTGTCCAAAACACTTATGGAAGGATGGGCGGGAAGCAATTGGAAGCTTACAGCTCAAAGCATTGCCGGCCGTCTGGATACAACATGGGAAGATGTTGTCCGTCGTGACGGAATCGAATAGTAAAACGACCTTCGTTTAGCCGATTATCTTTAAGATGTGCTCTTTGACGTACTCTGGATAAAAGAACCCATTGTTGTCCGTGTCATACAACTTCCATTCGGTTTTGACTATCTCGACAAAACCGCTGTCCGCCTGGTCGGCGGCAATCGGCAGGGAAGGCGCCATGATTGCATGTGTAGCGAGATAACCGTTCCACCAGCAAGTCTCGCACTTGGTGCCGTCGGCATTTGGAACAAGAAAAAATCTCAGACGATCAGCCTTTCTTCCGTCGATGAAAATTTCACCGTCTCTTTCCACCATACCGAGGTCCCTCATGATGGCGCGTTTGCTACCTGGATTAAAAGAAACGCGCACATCTGACAGGTCAATTTTGGGATGCTTCTCAAATTCGTTTGTTTTTTTGAGCATGGTATAAGTCTGCGGTTATGCAAATCTAGGTCTAGTTTAGCAAACTTGCCTGGCTCGATGAAGCATAATGCATTCCGAAATCTCTACTGTTCACACGCCGTTCACCAGATCAAACTAAACTGAAACACTAGAGATGAGTGAACATAGGTCTTGCTAAACGTGTCTGAGTCAGACAGATCCATTCTGGTGATAGGAGCCACTGGGTACGTAGGAAGCCGGTTGGTTACCCTGCTTTTGAACGAAGGTTATCGCGTAAGAGCTGCAGGGCGCTCTCTGGATAAGCTGAAGACTAGAGCCTGGGCGCAGCATCCGAATGTCGAGCTGCAAGCGTTGGACTTGAAAGACTTGCAGTCTACCAGAAGAGCTATGAATGGTTGCTTTGCGGTTTATTACCTCATGCATTCCATGAATCCACAGAACAAAGATTTTGCTGCAGCCGACAGACTGGCGGCGCACAATGCGGTAAAAGTCGGCAAGGAAGAAGGAATCGAGCAGCTTATTTATCTGGGTGGTCTGGGCGAATCTTCATCACACCTGTCGAAGCATTTGCGTTCTCGTGCTGAAGTCGCCGAAATTCTGAAGATGGCGGAGTTCCCTGTGACTGTTTTTCGCGCAGCCATGATCGTCGGGTCTGGAAGCGCCAGTTTCGAAATCTTGCGCTATCTGACCGATCGCCTGCCATTGATGATCACACCTCGCTGGGTATCGACCGACTCGCAGCCCATAGCTATTCGCAATGTCCTCAACTACCTGGTCGGAACATTGCGCAATGAAAAAACTTACAACGAAACTTTTGACATCGGCGGACCCGAAGTACTCACCTATCGGCGATTGATGGAAATATACGCGAAGGAGGCCGGGTTGCCCTCTCCGCTGATCATTCCTGTTCCTGTTTTTACGCCAAGGCTGAGCTCCTACTGGATCAATTTCGTGACTCCCGTGCCCTCGTATATAGCGCGCCCTCTAGCCGAAGGATTGCGAAATCCCGCTGTGTGTACGGAAGAACGCATCAAAGAAATTATCCCGCAGGAACTTTTGACCTGCACGCAGTCCATCAAGATAGCAATCGATCGCATTCAGCATCACAAGGTTGAGAGTCATTGGACGGATGCAGGAAAAATGCCGCCGGTCGAATGGTTTAACTCGAATGACCCGCAATGGGCAGGTGGTACGGTCTACTCCGATGTTAGAAAGATCGAGATTGCCGGTAACGCTGCCGACGCCTGGAACGCTGTGGTGCGCATAGGTGGCTTGACCGGCTGGTATTACGGCAACTGGTTGTGGAAAGTTCGCGGGCATGTCGATTTTCTTTCCGGCGGCATCGGACTTCGTCGTGGAAGGCGACATCCTGAAGAATTGCGCACCGGAGATGCTGTTGATTTTTGGCGCGTGAAGTCTGTTGAGTGTGAAAAACGCTTATTACTTGTCGCGGAAATGAGAGTGCCGGGCGAAGCTGGGTTGGAGTTTCAAATCACGGAAATCACGCCCGGTCGAACCGAAATAAAACAGATTGCGCGGTTTCTTCCTTCCGGTTTGTTGGGCTTGCTCTATTGGTTTGGTATATCACCATTGCATGAGTTTGTTTTCTCTGGAATGCTGAATGGCGTAGCTGAAGCTTGTAAACGTCCCGTGATTTACAAAGCTAAACGCGTAGCAGCGGACGAAGCCGATTTGAAATTTCGCGAAGTTTGATATCGCTTAGCTATTCGGCTGTTGCTATTTGCCGATTCGAAACTTTTTCCGTCTTGCTTAGTTCTTCATTTTTTAGGTACTCGACTATCAGGTCGGCTGAGTTGGCGCAAAAGTCTAAGCCTGAATAGTCGGGGTTAAGACCGCCCATGTAGGGAACTGCCATGAGGAAGACCTTGTCGCTGGCAATGTCATCTCCATCGACGAGTTGAAAGTTATCGCTGATGTTCACACCCGGGACGTCGAGAAAATATGATTGACCGTCTTGAAAAACCTTTTCATTGCCATCAGACATAAGTTTCTTCCCAATCGATTGATCTCGGAAACGCAGTCGAGCTGAACTTGTGACATTCTGCTTTTGCAGATCGCGGAAAGGGAAATCCTTCTCTTGCAGAGGCTTTTGTCCGACGCAATCAACAAAAGTTTTAAAGACTTTGCGAGTGTCTTCCCAGGAGTAGACGATTTTTCCGTCTTCGATTGTGACGTCTCCATTGTCTCCGTCTGAGACTAGCTTGAGTCGACCTGCTTTATGCATTGCGAGAAGCTCTTTCGCGGAACTTTGTGGAATGAAGGCAATGACCGTGGAAACCAGCGGCAAAAGATGTTTTTGCAATCTCAGCATGTCTTCGGCTGACATATGCTTTGCCGGATAATTGAGAGCAATGCTCAGTGCGGCAAGCATTTCTTTCCAGGGGACTGACTCTTCTCTTTTAATGGACTTTATCGAGTCGGCATACTCTTCTTTGAATAACTCGAAAGCGTCTTTTTGCGAGCGGTAACTCATCATTTTTTCGATGAATTCTTCTAGCGACATATCTTTGATTGTTTCGAAAAACTCAGGGTCAGTGTCCTTTAACGGCAGCTTAAATCCCATTTCGAACAAAAAGTCGAGTTCGAGAAATCCGCCATTTTCTTTGATGTTTTTCTCAATATCATCTTTTGCTATTATTCTGTCTTTTTTGACATACGGCTCGTCCATGTGAACTCTCAGGCAAGGAAGAAAACCTTGCCGCGAGTGCATTTCGATGGAAAATTCCTTCGAGTCTTTGTCGACCTTGTAAATCAACTCTCCGTTTTCCTCTACAAAATTTCCGTTGTTTCTCGCCAAGGTTTTTATCGCGTCGACGGCGGTGAGAGAGCTACCGCGCAAGGCAATTGTGTGATTGAAGCGCTTTGCTAATTTTTCCGGAGGATAAGGAGAGTCGAAGTATCCATCGACTTTATCCTCATGCGAGCGAGGCCAATGGTGCCCAGTGCAGATGACGATCTTCTCGAATTCGTATTTTTGATCGTTTGCGAAGACTATGGACATTTGCCTATCTAAGGCAAGCCCTGTGACCCGCGTCTCCAATAGCGCTTCTATCTCAAAGCCGCGTTTCTTCGACCTCTCTATTAAACTTTTGAAAGTCGATTCGAGAAAATCACCAAGCAGCAATCTTGGCACCACTTCTTTCTCATGAAAATCATTCTTGTCGATGCCGTAAGTTTGTAGGTCTTCTTTTGGTAAACTTTGCATCCAATCTTTTAAGCTTGGTTCGAACGGCGGAAGTTCGTCAGAGGAAACATTCGATACGTGTTCAAAGGACGCTCCTCGCGCACCATATGGCATTCCACAGCCTAGTCGAGAACTTGACTCGAATATGGTGATTCGGCATGGTGGCAAAGTTTCTGTGATTTTTTTGAAAAGAAAAAGAGCGGCAGGTCCGCCCCCTATCAGTCCTAAGCTTTGCATTTTCTATGAAATTCCTTACTTTCAAAGATATTCGAGAAAAGATATTCAAGGCTGGTTCTATGACCGGTCTGATAGCGGATAGTTCCTGAGAATACAAATTCATCCGCAGTATCAACCGCCGGATTTTCGTCCCCACATTACTGAATCAACCGCGTAATGGTGCACGGAAATAGCTGACAGGCAAATTGTGCTGAACTTCAGCCAAAAAACGTTTCCCATCGTAAGCAAATGATCTTGAAAAATGCTGCCTGCGACAAACAGCAGCGCCCAGAAAAGCCCGAAAGAAGCCAGTTGGGGAAGCTTTTGGTAAAACGTGGTCGACAATTGTGTCTTTGAACGATGTCGCGATTCAAACAACCAAACAAGCGCGATGTACTGTATGGCGTGAAAAATTGTGACGGTCATAAAACCGCGTTGAAAATTCGCGACGGAAAGAAAACCGTAGTAGTGGATGAAGTAATAAGTAACAAGGGCGATTAGCGGTGTGCAATCAAATTGTGTTTGGTTTTCCTTGAATCTTTTGACTTCGAGGCCGATACCACGCCAAAAACCAAAGGCCGCGAGCAGAACGCAGGCAGCGATTAAAACTATCGGGATGCGAACCGGAATAATGGCATCCGACGGAACACCGTTCCAAACTGTATAAAGAACATCCCACCGTCCCAGGATAAAGAGCGGCATCGCCAAGTGGTACGCCCAAAAGAATTGGCTGCGGTCGGCAGGATTGGTCTTGATGTCGCCGGCATAGAGAGAGCTGACGCCATACACCTGTCGCACATAATGATAAGACTGCCATACGTTGACGGCCGTCATTGTCACAAGAAAGTGGCCGCCGACGGTCAGGAGCGAAAGGGCGATGACAATTCCAACATACATTGGAATTCCGAACCACCAGGAGGTTTTTCCCTCTCTGATTTTTCTGTCCAGGCGGCAATAAGTGGCGCACGTGTGCGGCATGCTGACTATCGCGTTTACCCAGAAGTACCAGTAAATCGGCTGCTGTTGCGCCAGTCCGCTTTCTCCAAGGAATAGAATGAACGGGAGAAATAGAGGCAGCCCGCCGAGAACGACAAACATCATCTCAAAGGATGAGATATTCCCAAATCCAATGAGTCTTCCGAATAGTTTTGGTCGAACTCTAGTGGGTAGAGTGACGGTTGTGTTCATCGCTGTGGCTTGCCGGACCGGATTCCATTGACTTTTTAGCATTTTACCCGCGTCCAAGGCGGGCATCAAGTGATTTGCCCTTGTGAATGCACCCTGGCTGGACTGGGGCGATTCGCGAGGGTAATTCTGGGGTAGGGAAAAGCCGCCCGAGGTGGGCGGCTTTGGCGGGTTCTACAGTTCGGACTGAGGCATGATTCGCCTATTTCGCTGCGATTTCTCCTGATTTCGCTGCGATTTCCACTTTGAGCCCGTCAGTCCACTTCTTGTGCTCATCCGTGTAGTACAGGTACGAACGGCTGGCCGGTCCGGTGTACTTGCCTGGGACCGCGGCAATGACGCTGATAGGAACATCTACCTTTTCGTTCTTGTCCAGCGCACGCCAGTAGAGTACGACTTCGCGTCCGCGCACTTCGTAGGCATCGATCTTGCGACCTTTGACCAATTCTTTCAGTTGCGCGTGACGTGGCTCGAATCCTCCCGGCAAACCGATGATGGCGATTGGGTTCGGCACAATGTTTCGGTCTTTGTTCGTCACGGTGGCAACAATTTCCGCGGAAGCACCCTCCGTCAATTTGTGCTGAGACAGGCTGACGCTGAGGTCGAGCTTGCATGCTTTGCTGCTCTCAGGCACCATACGGTTGTAATTGAGTGCCACCGCATATGGCATCGTCGAACCGCCTTCCATCTGAAGTTCGATTTCGTGTTCGCCGGGTGGAAGCAGTTTGGCAAGTTCGGGAAGTTTGATTGACTCACTCGCTTTCTCGTCGAAAGCGACCTTGCCGATTGACTTTCCGTCAGCGATCACATTGATGCGTCCCGGTTTCTTCGGATGCGAGTGTTTGCGGTCGTAAGCGAGAATTGCTCTCAGCGACATTACTGTCGATTGAGTAGAACCGTAGCGCCCGGCTTTACACGACTCCGCAAGAAACTTCATGCTTTTCCGGACATTGGGCGCGAACTCTTCGTTTCTCAGCCATGCCAATGTTGCAAGCGATGTTCCTTCGAGTTCGAGCGCTTCGCCTGTGCTGCCCACCACTGAATTCTGCACCTTATCAACGCTGCCGTTTGCAAGCTGGTGCCCTGCAAGACGTTTCATCAGTGTTTTGGAAAACTGCTTGTCGCCCGCAAGGTCAAAAGCGTTTGCTGCAAGTGCAATCACATAATTATCTTGGCTGGAGTTTGCGGCGTTTTTCAACGAATTCAATTCTGCTTTGAGATTGGCGGCTGGTTCACCTGTTTCAAGCAAGGACCAGATAATATATGCGTTCGAGCAATCTTTGTCTGCCGTCCAAACGTGAACGCTATGAGCTTTACGCGTGAAGCCGCCTTTGCCGTCTCTTTGCTTCATGAGCCAGTTGCGAGTAGTGTTGAACATAGCCTCGTCAATTTTCGCCACTTTTCTCATGTCGGCAAAGTGCAAAAGACCATATGCCGTCAGCGGCTCGTGTCCGGGGTTGTGACCGAACCATTCATAACCGCGGTCGGGGCACCAGAATGAAACGAGCTTCTTGTAGCCGTCTTCTAGTTTTTCGCGAGATGCTGCGATCAGCTTCGGATCTACGTCTTGATGCGTTTTGAAGTATTGCTGAGCCATCGTCAGCGGATAGCTGGTCGACGAGGTTTGCTCGAAGCATCCACTCGGATCTTGAATCAAACGTTCGAGTGCGCTCGTGAGATTCGCGAGTGGTGCCGGGTAGATTTCAGCTTTTGAGCTGAGGCTCGATGGCACCATGCTGTCTTCAATGTTTACAGTTATCTTCGC
Source organism: Candidatus Melainabacteria bacterium (assembly GCA_020853845.1). Classification (GTDB taxonomy): domain Bacteria; phylum Cyanobacteriota; class Vampirovibrionia; order Obscuribacterales; family Obscuribacteraceae; genus QKMZ01. The sequence goes on along the minus strand of JADYYD010000313.1, from coordinate 21,015 downwards.
GGATTTGCCGGGCTCCAATAGTCCTGCGAATGCTTTTTCAGCCGGGAAGCCGGCAGGGCGAACTTCAATTTCTCTTTCGACGATATCGATGTTGTTGCCTGCTTTCGCTTCAATCCTCAAACGTGAAACCTTGTCGGCTTGCCCTACTTCAATCGGTTGCAAAATTCGGGCGCGCTCACCGCTGCTCAATTGCTGTGGCAATTTGATGGGCGAAAGAAGTTTGAACGCTTGCGGCAATTCTACTTTAAGACCGACAGAGGAAAGAACATTGTTGGTGCCATTGATAAAATTGAGCGGCAGCATTATCTGATCGCCGGATGTCACTTCCAAAGGAATTTTTGCTTCGGCGTAGAACGGGCGCAAAGATTTGATTTCGATTTTCTTGGCGCCTATCAACCCCGCATCCGAGAATCCGTCCGCTGCAACTTCGAACGAAGTGACACTATCGTTCAAATCGAAGCTGACTGTAGCCTCTCCGGTGCGGGCATCAGTTTTGGTGCCAGGCGACCAGAAGAGTGTTTCGGTGAAGTCCTTTCGATCGTTTGCTTTTCTGTCGGGTCTGGCTAGATGAGCGAAAATGCGCACTGCAAACATTGAGTTGGCAGAGTTGGTGCTGCGTGCTGGAGTGTAGAAGCCGTATTTGTCAACACTGCTTAGCTGCGCCAATTGTCCTCCGTTTTCACCGTCAGGAATTGGTGCACCCTCAGGCAGCGTCGGGCTCGTTTTCTGGCGGCGCTCCGCGCGTCCCGCTGTGTAGTGGCGCTCGTCTATCACAGTGGGCTCCACCTGGAACATATTTACGTCGCGAGGTCCTTCGACTCTGCCTATCTCCTCGGCGAGTTTCAACGGTCCATCCGCAGGTTGACCATTCGCATACTGATTTGGTGCAAATTTGAATCGGGCTGCTGAATTCTCTGCGCTATTCGGATCGAACTTGCGTTTCAACGTCGGGGCGACACCTGCCCCCGCACCAATAGCAGTGCCCGACCAGCCTCCGCGCCCAGTCTTGCCTTGACCTGAGATTGCTCCTACTGCTAATCCGAGTGGAGCACCAATGGCAGCACCAATTTGTCTTCTTCCGGGGTTATTGGGAGGCACGCCTTGTTGATCTTCCGTAAACGCCAAAACGCGTTTTGCTTTGTCTCCATACTGTTGTTGAAATTCTTCGCTCCTCAAGTATGCAAATCGGCGCCATCCTTGAGTTCCCAACAATAGGTCTGTGGCGAGACTTGATTTCGGATTTATCGGATTGAGGTAAAACTGCGCATCGGCAAGATCTTTGACTTCCGGTTCCAAGAACACCATCACGGGCAATCGCGGCGGCTGCTCTCTTTTCTCGATCATTTGCAATACGCTGTCGTCAGTGACCGTTAATCCCACCATTGCCGAAACCGGCTTGCCGCCGTCGTCGGTGGTTCTCACCGTTATTTGCGCTTTCTCGCCGGGGGCATATTGTGTCTTGTCGGAACGCACAGAAATGTTGAGCGCTTTTGCGGGCTCGCGGAAGATCAATCGTTCTGCCAATGGTTTGTTGAACTCATTCCACACGGTGACGGTCAAAACGCCGTCAGCATCATGGGGCAATGGAAGTTCGATCGGCACCAAAGCTGCAGGGGTGTTTTTGGCAAAACTGACGATGCGGGAAGAAAGTTCCTTTTCCTGTTTCGAAACTGTAATGCGGCACGTTGTTGACGAGCCGACCTTAATGCGAATGCCTTGTCCTTTTTTGATGACGTCGCTATCGGAGCGAAGCACGGCACCTTGCGAATTGACTTTCGGCAATGGATAGAGTTGTCTTATTCCGGATGGCTTCAAAACCTGCAGGAAATATTTTTTTTCAGCCTGGGGTGTAAATTCAAATCGTCCTCGCCCTTCGTGCTCAGTGCGGAAGAGAGCAAGTGGTTTGTTGGCAGCGACCGGCTTTTTGTTTGCAATCGGCTCTTCAATTATGTGCGCTTGCAGGTCAGCCGGTTTTCCATTGGGCAGAAACGCCTGTACATAGACGCGATTGGCAAATCCTGCAACAAGCTCACCACCCTCGGGGAACATCTGCAAATCTACACTCTGAAGCAAAATTGGAATTGTTTTTGACGCAGTTTCAACAACACCGTCATCTTCAACTACGAGCGAAAGCGTGCCGTCACCACGCGCGATTTTTTTCGGCAACTGAAATGAAACGCGACAGAATCCATTCGCGTCCAGTTTGCTGGCGGCAGCCTCTACCGGTATGCCGTCAACGAGCGGTTTGACCGTGACTTTTGCGCCGGCGGAAACCCCGCCTTCCGCGCGCTTGGAGTAGAGTGATGCTGTGACGACATCACCCGGTCCATATCCATCGCGCGCAAATATGATCTGTGTCTTCAGCCGTGGTGCGCGATAAGATCGTATATCGATTTTGCGTTCTGCCGGTGCGTGTCCACCTTGTGGGTAGTTTACCGATATGGTGTACTCACCGCCCGCCATATCTCTGCCGACGTTCCAGCCCATCGACCAAACGCTGTCTTGTATATGCGTCGAACTTGTGGTGATGGTTTCACCTCGCGGTCCCAAAACTTGAATGTTCGCGTAACCGCCATGCCCGACCTTCGGTTGATGGCTCGCAGAGTCGAGCAAGACGCCGCGGATGTACACGCGCTCGCCGCTTTGATAAACAGGCTTATCGGTGCTGATGAAAGTGAGGAGGCGATTGGAGCCGCCCAGTGTTTGTGCGGAGGTTTTGTTCCAGAACTCCCCGGTTGGAATACTGCCGGTCATAGCCTGCGAACTTGCCACGGTGAGCGAAACTGCAATTAGACCGATAGCGACGCTTCTTTTATTTCGTTGATGTTTTTTTCCTCCGGACAGCCACTTATCAAATGCAAAAGTACTCATGTTATAACCCCAGCGCACAGAGACAATCGGACCCCACTCGTTGCGGTTTGCTCAAAAAAAACCGCATGGTGAAAGGTTTACCATAACTGCCTGCTTCTGCGCCTTCCTGGGCGGGTGAAACTAATTTCCATCCGGTTTCGGGAACAACTTACAAGCGGGAACAAATGACAAGCCTGATTACTGACGTCTGCGAGCTTGCGGTCTCTCAAACATAGAATCGTGCAAGTCTTGCAATCGAACCGTTCTATCCTCGTCGCGTCCCCATTGATTCGATATCTGTACGGTTCGCGTTTCCGGATCGTAACCCACTATGGACAGTACATGTCCTCCGCGCCCTACAGATCGAGGAAACATCGGTCCATCCACTTCGACTCCCACCACGAGCGGAAAGTTGTTAGACGACCTGGCGCGAGAGAGCGCTTCCGCCAACTGATCGACATTCGCAACCACGGTTGTGCCACTCTCTTCGTTCGCGTCTCTGGCACGTCGATGTCCGATCACATAGTTTGGTTCAAGTCCGAGATTCTGCCCAAGACGATTTATTTCATTCAAATCGAGCCCTCCAAAGGCACCGGCTCTTCGTGCTTCTCGCTGTGAAATGCGATCATTTTGCGAGAAGGCCATTCCTTCTCCTGTAGGAGCCATGCCTCTTGGGTCCGCCGCTGTTCTCAAGTCTCTTTGTATATAGCGTCTATTAGGGTCCTGACGTTGATAAAAGTCATTGAGGACAGCCACTTGAAAAATTTGGCTGGCGTAATTTCTCTGCCCGTCTCCCTGGGAGGGCAGTACTCTTGACTCACTGTTTGGACGCAGGGAACTGCGATCAAGGATGGCGCGAAAGCCGTCTCTTGCAGTAAAAGACCCTGTCAATCCTACTTCTGCCACAAGTGCTGCTGCAATTTCTGGATTCCTTGTGTAGAGCCGCTCTTCAATCACGGTGACATTGCATGTGTTATGTCCCCCCTGGTCAATGTCTCTGGGTCTTGCCGCATTGTCGAGAATGCCGGCCGCCAAAAGTTGTCTTTGTCCTAAATCAAGAGGCGATCTGCCTTCGCGGTCAGACAGAAGGCGCTCGGTTGCGCTCAATACGCCGGCAATTTGTTCTCTGCTCAACGGCGGAGTGCGACTTTCGAGAAGGCGCATGCTTTCTGTAACATCACGCGCTAAAGCCTGCGGCATTCTGGCGATTTCTCGCATCAATCCTGCTCGCGCTTCGGCCTCATTACTTGCTGGTTGCGGCGAGACTTCCGCGCGCCTTGCAGGTGTCGGCACGACTTCCATTGCAGGATAAAGAGGTTGCGCGGCATCAAGCGCATTAAAATCAAAGGTGTCCGGCAAGGGCGCTCTGTCGGCAGACCTTCTTGCCCCAGCCAGCATTTGAAAACGCTCTACCTCACTTAAAGAGACAGGTGATGTAGAGGCGTCACTTTGTGCAGCGGCAAGCGTGCGCTCGCCGCGCGGAGAAACTTCAGTTTCAAACATATTTTTAGAAGCGTAAACAGAGGGGGGGGGAACTGTCCCTACAGTAATGGCTCAAGTTGACATGAAGTTGACATGGGAATTTTTGACCCGAACACGCGGCGAGCCGCGCTCTTTAGAGCGCTCGCGGAAACAGGAGCCGAACAGTTTTGCTTTAGTCGAGAGAACTTAAGTCTTGAACACTTCTCTCAGTCAAATGCGCGTCGCGCCGCATCTTCACGGTCTGCCTGGAAAGCAAGCCGGATAAATGCCACGCGCGCTTCATTGTTGTCCGGAAACTCTTTGAATATCTGCTTGAAGCCACGCTCAACGCGATCCCAATTGTATTTACCGCGTTTGCCGAACAATCTTTTGCCATCGTCCAAATCCACATAGATGTGCCAGGCCATCTGAGCGTAGAATTTATCTCCTTGCGCACCGCCTATGGTGTCGGCTCGTTTGTGAACATATTCATCTTTCTCACCATTTCGGCCGACCCAATTCGGCGATAGAAATTTATAGCCCCAGGAGCTTATCGTAAAAGCTGTCGGCCACTGTTTATTGCCCTGCTCGAGAAGTTTAAGCAAACTCTCGCGATCTCGTTCAACAATCGTAAGGCGCATCATCGGCACGTAAGCATTCGGATATTTGTTTTGCATCCCCGGAGCGGCGGCCATCGTCTTTCTCGCTTCCGCAATTAGTTGGTCGAATTGCCTATCGCCGTCTTCTTGTTGCACTTGCCAGGCTCGATAAATATGCAAATTTGCAAGTGCAGTTCTAGCAAAACTTGAATTCGGCTTTTGCGCCAAGTAGCTGTTCAGATCGAGTTTTAGCTGATCGTATTGAACTTCGCTTACTTCGCTGCCGCCCTGGATTGCCGTCGTCATCCAGTCAATTTTCGAATACCCATTCCAGTTTGGAGCATAGTTCTTCATGTGTGTCTGCGCGATATTTTCGAGTTCCGCATACTTACCCTGATTCAAAAGCTTGCGTGCCAGCGCCCAATCCGGGTTTTTCTTCGAGTAATCGACCCTCAATCCCGTCAGCAACTCTTCCCATGCTTTGTCGCTCACGTGTGCATGCGGTGCCACCGCGCGGCATTTGAAATAAGCATCTATTGCTTCCTTCCCTCGGTGCTCTACGGCGCGAATTCTTGCTAACATCATATATACGTACCAGGCGCACTGCTTTGCCGAAGACTTGGTCTCGACCGCATCGACACAATGCTCGATCAATTTGTCTGCTTCCTTGAAGCGCCCCAGATCTGCATAAATAGCCGCCAGGCTGGGTGTTTTATAAATCGTCTGCTCGTGATACGGTCCAAATGCCTTTTCGGCAACCTTGACCGACATCTCCTGATCCCTGGCACCATCGCTGACTTTCTTGTCGTTCATCCACAATCGATGGTTCGACCACCCGCGGTCTTGATACGCGTGAGTGAGCTGATCGGCAACCGCAACATTTGTGGGCGGCTCAGGCGTGCCGATTTCTATCGCTTTCTGAAACTGCGCACTGCCGCGTTCCACCTCACCCTGACCGTACAAAAACGTGCCATAAACTCTGTGCATTCGCATTAAAATATCCGGCGCTACTTTCGCCTTGGTCGCCTCGCTAAAAACGGTTTCCACCTTAGTCTTGCCGGCTTCGCTGCTGTTTTTCTCCACAGCCAGAGCGTCGTTGAGCTCGCTGTTCCAAAAGAAAAGGACGGCATAGTGCCCGAAAAGCGACCAACCGACAACCAGGAAGCTCAAAAAGAGGCAGGCTGCGGAGAAGAAAACCAGCTTCAACCATGATTTCTTTGGCTTCTGAGAGGCGCTGCTGGTGGTCACGGCGTTTTCCTCACTTCGGGGCAAAAAGGGGTGCGAAGTCGGTGAGAGGGGGCATATGAGTAAAGTACCCAGTTAGATACTAATAAGATGCAAGAAACTCCTCAAGAATATTTCGGACCCGATGAAAAGGAAGCGCCTTCGGACGGCCGCCTTAAAGTTGGGGCTTTAGTCGACGGACGATACGAAGTGCTCGCGCATATTGGGTCGGGCGGCATGGGTGAGGTTTATAAGGTCCTCGACCGGCAGACGCGGAAGTTTTTTGCGCTTAAGATGATCTCGCCGCAGCTTGCAGATAAGAAAGTTCTGGCGAAGCGCCTGGAGCATGAGGCGCAGGCGGCGCGAACGCTCGTGCACGGCAATATCGTTTCGGTTTATGACGTGGGTGCGGCTGCGGACGGCGTGCCTTATTTATTGATGGATTATGTCGAGGGCGATGGGCTGGACGTGCTTTTGAAGACCGAGGCGTATCTCCCGCAGACGCGCGCGCTGCCGATCTTTATGCAGATTGCTGAGGCGCTCGTGCATGCGCAGGAGAAGTCGATCGTGCACCGCGACTTGAAGCCGAGCAATATTTTGATGACGAAAACGCCGCAAGGAAATGACATGGTGAAGATCGTCGACTTTGGTATAGCGAAGGTTTCCGATCAGGATGGCGCGGACAAGACCAAGCTGACGCAAACCGGCGAGTTGCTTGGAACACCGTTGTACATGAGCCCTGAGCAATGCACCGGCGATGAACTGGATGAGCGCTCGGACCTCTATTCTTTCGGTTGCATTATGTATGAGGTTTTGAGCGGTAAGTCGCCGTTCGCTGCTGAGAATTCAGTGAAGGTGATTTTGCGGCACCTCAATGAAGAACCCGCGGCGCTGCCGAATAATCGCGGTATTTCAGCGGATATGAAAGAAGTGGTGGCGCGATGTCTGGAGAAGCATCGCGACAATCGCTACAAGAATGCGATCGACTTGCATATAGATCTGGAGCGGATTTATGACGGCAAGGCGATCCGCCCGCACGCGCGTGTGCATAAGAAAAAGGAATCGCGAAAAACATTTTCGAAACTTGCTGTTGCGTCTGTTGTTTTTATTGGCGTGTGTGTTTCTCTCTTTTCGGCATTGATTTTTTTCGCTTCTCTTGCGCCGAAGCAGGCTGCCGCTCCGAGCGGGTTTCAAAAGCCTGAGCGTTACATGGATAAAACTCTTACTCAGTGGACAAATGAAATTGAAAAAGATCCGGAAAATCCGGAGCTTTATCTTAACCGCGGAAATCTGCACTCGATGCGCGACGAGCGCATGAATGCAGTGGATGATTATACGGAAGCTCTCAAGTTGAAGCCGAATTATTTGCAGGCTCTCAACGATCGCGCGTTTGCATACATGATGCTGGCTCAATACGGAAAAGCTTTTCAGGATGCCGATAAGGTCATAGCACTGACACCAAAATCCGCCGCAGGCTATGCGCGCAGAGGAATGATCTACCAGTCATGCGAAATGTTTCCTGAGGCGGTTGCTGATTTTGAACGTGCGATCGCAATTGACGGCAATAACGCCTATTACCTCTACAGTTCTGCAATGAGCCAGGTGAAGTTGGCTCACTATGCAGATGCGGAGCAGCAGCTTCAAAAGGCGATCGAAATCGGTGACAGAAACGGCACTTACAGTGCGAATCTCGGACTCGTATACACTTTTCAGCAAAAGTACCCTGAGGCGGAAGAGTGTTTGCGTTTTGATCCGAACGATCGCAATGCGCGCTCTGTAGAGTGGGCTCAGGTAGCGTACTACAACTTATGCGTAGGCAAGATGGACGAAGCGCACAAAGCGCTCGAGCAAATGAAGGCGAGAGAAACATTCCCGGCGCGCGCATTTCGTATGTCGGGCGTGTTTTACAGCGCTGCCGGACAGTATGAGAAAGCCATGCAGGAACTTACGTCGTCTACAAGTTTGGAAGAATATCCTCCCGGATATAGACAACGAGCGATTGCTTACATCAATTTGGGACAGGCAAGATCTGCGCTGGCTGACTTGAAGAAGTCGCATCAGCTCAATCCGAAATCGACGATAACTTTGTCGTGGCTTGCGCAGGTGGAAAACCAGCTCGGCATGAAGAAGGAAGCGGCGCAACATATTGCTCAGGCCTTCGCATCGAAGGTGGTGGCACCGATTAGCTATGTGAATAAAGCGACGATTGAGTTGGAAAACGGTGATGCGAAAGCTGCGCTCGCCGATGCGAATGCCGCGGTGAAGCAAGATAAATGGCTGAAGGAAGGCTACGCGATCCGCGCGAAAGCAAAGCAAAAGCTTGGCGATAGTGCTGGCGCGGAAGCAGACGAAGCTGAAGCGAACAAGCTGATCTCGCACTATGATCTTTAAGTAGCTCACTGTGAACGGGTTGAGTAGAGCGTTCCAGCTTAAGCGCTTTTTCGTGCATCAGCTTTTGCAAGGACGACTTCCGGCGCAAGCGTGATGTCTTTGTCCCTCGGATGCAAGTCGGTTTTTCCCTCTGCCTGCGCAGCTTGTGCTCTGGCAACAAGCTCTTGACCCACTTTTGATTCGTTGAGAATTTTTTGTTCGTCTGATAGGTCGGATGTGCAGAACGCACAACGGACTGCTTTGAAGGGAACAGTCGAGATGCAGAACGGGCACTTCTTGTTCTCCGGTTCCTTTCCTTCCTCTACCGGCTCAACGAGGAAAGAGTGTTCGAGGCTTTTATCGAGCTTGTTAAACACTCGAATGATGACGAACATCGCCAGCGCGACGAGTAAAAACGCCAGAATGCTGTTGACGAAAAGACCGTAGTTGAGCGTGACGGCACCGGCTGCTTGTGCTTTTTCCAGAGTCGCGTAGGGCGGCGCAACTTTCGCGCCGGCCTTCAGTAGAATGAAGAAATCGGAGAAATCTGCCTTACCAATTGCCAGCCCCACGGGCGGCATAATCACATTGTCTACAAGCGATTTCGCGATAGTGCTGAATGCCGCGCCAACCGTGAAACCGACTGCCATGTCCATCAAGTTTCCGCGCATGGCGAACTTCTTGAATTCTTGAATAAATCCCATCTCTGTCTCCTTTCCGTGCCCCGACACCGAGAATTTCGCAGATTGGGCACCATAAATTGGCACCGGCTGGGCACCTTCGGGGTGGGACGGGAGAGAGGGAGGGAAGTTCCCAGTAATAATTTCTAACTGCAGAAAGCGTTTGTTACCGGCTGAACGTTTATTGATTCCCTTCAGCGTCTAATTTCTTTCTTGGAAGCTCTCCAAGCTGAACACCCCATGATTTGCTCAAGGAGTATCGGCAAGCGTCGTTGAACTTCAATGCGAGGGTTTGCAGTTCAACTGAATAGTTTTTTCCGGTCTTTGTGTAGTCGCAAAGGACGTTTCCAAAATTAACCATCGCTTGAGCAACTGCGCGGTCCTCAAATAAACACAGCTCTCCATAGTAAAGCGTCCAGAATCTCACCTGCGCTTCCTCAAAGCCAGCGTTTTCCTTGGGTGTAGTCGACAACGTGCCTGTCAAATTGGAGACTTCTCGATAAAGCTCTAATTGCCTCGTCAGGAACGGCTGTTTGGTTTCTCGTTGCCTGGTCTCGCTGTACTGGATAGCTCCTGCCACAAGCGATACAACTGCGATAAAACAACTGATGATGGTAACAGCCCTTTCAATTCTCGATTCCGAGTGCATGTTAACTCCTCAGCGAAATATTTCCGGAACCTTTCTTCCTGAGACGTACCCGCTTTTTAAATATTCAAGACTTAAATTCTGGACGATTGAAATCGATGAAGCGTTCGTGAAGCTTTCGCCGCTCCCCATGAGCTTCTTTAACAGCAAGAACCGCAATTTATGATATAATAGAAGGAAGGAGATTCGCCATGAAATCGAGACACCTTGCAATTGTCACTATTGTCGCCGCATTCAGTTTGTTGGCGTTTGTGTTCTCGTCATGGGTGAAACCATTCCAGAGTCAATCAAATCAGCAGATAAATCACACTGAACAGTTGTTCTGCAGCGTGCCTACCAGCTCGTCGATTTATCTTGCAGAAGTGAAGCCCAAGTTAGCGGGCTTCGGTGTTGCGACTCAATCAAATTTCGTGATACCTGAGATGCTCTTGCAGAGAACGAGTTTTCATTCTCTAGAGCAGAAAACGATCGCGGTTGAATCAGCACCACGCGCCTTATGGCTTTTGCATCGATCATTGCTTATCTAAAGCGAAGTTTGCACGGTTAAATATCGCGGCTGTTTTGCTTTTCAAGCTCAGCCGCTAGTTCAGCAGATGTAAACGCACAATCCTAATCGTTTTGGCAGCGCTCCCTGGAGTGGCTGTCGCAACGAGCAACCTGACGCTTCTTTTATCGAGGAGCGCGAGGTAGATGTGCACTAGCTTTTGGAGGTAACAATCATGAGCGAGGCGAGAATGTTCGCAATCGCGTTCTCATCAACTATCGCGATGGCCCTGGTCGTGGCGGGAGTTCTTTTTCTGATGGTGGCAGGTGACGTTGCCATCTTAATTGGATCATCGGTGGCGGGCGCAATCACTTACATATTAATCTGCGTGTGCTGCCTGCCAAACGTGAGAAGACCGATCTTAGACTCAATAGTGGAGGATGAACAGAATGTCTAAACGAGTATTGGTTGTCGAAGACAATGTGATAATGCGCGAAGTTATGCTGACTCATCTCAATAACCTGAAGGTAAATTGCTATGCGGTTACAACAGGTGAGGAAGCTATTGATCTTGCCGAATACTTCGATCTGATTTTGATGGACATTGATTTGCCCGGCATTAACGGGGTTGAAGCAGCGCGGCAAATTCGCGAGCGCGAGGAACAAAACTGCCTTGAACCGGCGGTGATTGTAGCGACGACCAGCGGTGACAACGAGTCGGAGTGCTTAGCGGCCGGCATAAATGAATTTCAGCAGAAGCCGCTTTATCGAGTTGATGTGAAAACAATCGTGGAGCGCTGGCTGTTGAGCAGACCGCGAAAAAAGCGATCGTTGGGTTGATGGAGCATTGAAGATCATGAATAAACAAGAATATTTTCAAGCCTGTAGAACCACTACTCCACTGCGAGTGCTGCAGAAATTAGCGCAGGCATCCTGTTTGAAAATTCGGATCAGGGTGGCGGAGAACGAAGCTTGCTCTCCATCTCTTTTGGTGTCGCTGAGCCGCGATAAAAATGCAGAAATTCGTGCGGCTGTTTCGGCTAACCCGTCCACACCTGCAGAGATTCAGTGGAACTTGGCTTCTGATGAGCATCCTGATGTGAGATATTGCCTTGCAGAAAATGCCAACACGCCTCTTCAGATTCTGATTTGGCTATGCAGCGACGAAAATCCATACATCGCGCACAGAGCATCAAGAACTATACGTGCAATTGCAACAGAAAGAAGGACCAAGTTAGTCGCATAGCAGATTGCTTGTGAGAAACCGGACTTAGGAGGAACCGACCATGAATACAAACAGAACAATCGACAATTCAGCGAACCTGCAAGCAGCAATGAAAGCGATAAGGGCGAGAAATTGCCCAGAGGCTTCAGTGCTCGCTATGCGCATTATACTTTTGGCTTTGCTCGCCTTATTTATTTTTGCGCACGCTTCAAATCGGGTGCCATCTAACATCTCACCGGTTTCAATGCGTGACAATTCAACCATTCGCGGACCTTCCGCAGCGGAGTTGGTGCCGATTTATTCGGGTAATCCCGGCAGCTCCATGTCTTTTGGTGGCGGTTCTTCGTTAGGAGGTGGTGCCAGATAATTTGGATGCAATTCGTGGAGGCGAAGCGTACGATGGTAATATGTGAAGGTTGCACCAAACATTTGGCTGTTCAGGTGAGCCTGATGGAAATTAAACTCGATTTTCCACACACCTACGATATTGAAATACCGCCGGAGCTTCCAGGCACCGGTGAGAATGTGTTTTACATCCCGGGAGATAGAGACGGCGGGCGGCACAATGGTGCTCTCATTTTGGTTCATCCTCGTGAAGGGAGATCCTGGTTTGGTGTGGTTTCAGGGATGCGATCCGACTATTCTGCTGTCGGCGGAATTTACTCGTGTCCGGATGAAAACCAATTTTGCATTGTTGTCGACGGAGTCGCATATTACATTGACTCTCGCGATCCGAGCGTATGGACGGAGATTCCAATTTATTGCGTCGAACATGTGCACACTCTTCTATCGAAGGAGCTGTTGTTCTTTGTGACTTCTACAGAGATTGTCGCTCAAGGACGCGAGGGTGTGCGCTGGCAAACAGAGCGACTTGCGCTTGACGGAATTTCGGTAACATCCATAGGCGAGGATTTGATCAAAGGGGCGAGTGCTTGTTTTTGCAGTGCGGATGCAGCAGCTCATGAATTTCAAGTTGACGTGAAAACCGGCAAACACACAGGCGGTTATTTGGAATTTCACTGAGTGTTTTCTGACGGAGGAATGGCTGCCGTCTTCTATGCCATTCGTGATCGCCCATTTTTTAAATCACATCTCGGTTCCGAATTTTGTCATCACGATGGAAAATGCAGACAAACCAATTTCCACCAGCACCACGATGATAGCGATAGGAACGATAAATTTGTCTAGCTTGGGAGCTTTGCGCATTGGAACTTTTGATGCTACAAATTCGCGCACCTCGTTGTATTGAGTGTCTGACAAACATCGTCGCAGAACAAAATGGAATTGGAACGGGTTGGTGAATAAGAACAGAGCTGTGCCGGTCTCCGACCAACTTGTGAACTGTGACCAGTCTGCGTTGAATTCGAAGTTTTCGCCATGCTGACGAAACATTTCGGTAGAAAGCGTGTAAGTGATTTCGCCATCGTACATCGGAGTTTTGAGTATTTTTTCGATGTGCTGTCTTAGTTGAACATGTCGCCACAGCAAACACATCAAGCCGAAGCCTCCCAGGCAGAAGCATGGCGTGCCGAAGAAGTTTCCCGGGACAAAACCCAACGCGGAAGGAGGAATCGTTAGCAACGCTAATGCTCGCCAGTGTTTGAACAAACCGCCGAACTCAATAATTGGAGCGCGTAAGTCTTCCTCTTGGACATGGACTTTGTAGGTGATTTCATCTGTTAGTTTCATGCCTCCGATTATAGCTGACGTGACCAATTGGCGATTCTGTGAGGCTCTGCGACGTGCGCGCACATTTAATGATTTCCGAACGGTAAATGATAGGATACCGCGGGAATAGTAAATTTCGGAGACCCGTTTTTTTGCAATTCTTGTGTGGGGGAATTGTGCGAGAGGCTTCACTTTGGTTTGCTGCGGCATTATTGCTCACGGCTGGATGTTTTACACCATCGTTTGCAAGCAAGTGTTATGGCTTGGACCCGTGCAACGCTTGCAGAAACTGCAGCGCATGCAAGCACTGCCATGTTCTGGGTGGGACGTGCGGCATTTGTAAGTCTTTGAAGCATGCTAATCGAAATGCAATCAAGCACCGTGTTCTTATCGGTAAGCGCACGCTGTCTAAAAATTCTACCTAGCGAGAGGATGGCATGAAAAGCTTGATTCTGGCAGTTATCTGTTCAATAGCGGTAGTAACACCGTCTATCGCTTCCGACTGGGTTGAAGACGATGACACAGTTCACGTATATCAAGAACCAACAGTTGTTCCGCAGATGCCCGTAACGCCCTCGGAGGAAGACCCCGAGCCATTACTGTTCGATGTCGAAGGAAGCGCTGCTGGTTCCATCGCTCCGACTCTTACACTGCCTCAGCAAGTTAGCGCCATGGAAGTTAGCTTGCTAAACAGAAAATATGATGGCGACGGACTTTTGAAGAGAATTGAACGCTTGGAGGATGAAGCACATATAGCGTCGATTGGAAACATCACGGAGCGAATAAGTCGATTGCGCGTGCAGATTCCGATCTCGCAGAGCGATATCAGTGACGCGCAGCAAGTGCAAACAAATACTTTTCTGAATCCCCCGGAGGTGCCTTGGCTTAACGCATTGGGAAGAGGTACACGAGCGGCGGGTCGCGGACTGCTCAATGTTGGTAAAACTATGGATTCCACAGCGTCCACTGTTTTGTCGTCACCAGAATTTTGGGGATTGGCGGTCGGTTTAGGTGCCGGCATTCCACTAGCTGTCATGGCGAACAAGGCTGGTGCTGGAGTTTATCCGTATGGCTTTGGAAATCCTTATAACTTTGGATATTTAGGCCCTTCTCCAGTCTATTCTAGCCCTTATGGATTTTCGCCTTACGGAAACACCGGAACTTTGCTTTCGGGTCCGGGCGGCTCTTTGTTTAATCCTTCATTTGCGTCTGATCCAGGATTTCAAAGGGTTAGTGGTTACACAAATAAATATGGAACATACGTTCAGCCTTACATGAGAACCCGTTCAGACGGAAATCCATACAACAACTGGAGCACCAGGGGTAATATCAACCCCATAAACGATCGCAGAGGTTATCGATGGTACTGAGATAATGAGTTGGCGTCTAAGACCCGGTCACGAGCAATAACTCGTCTCCATTGTCGTCGAAGACTTCGATGTATGAATGGTCAAGGTCACCACTTTCCTGGATGGCCTTGTCCGCTGCTTTCCAGAGGTCAAGCCAGGTTGAATTCTGTTGCAACTTTATCTCCACTTGACCCTTGCCCGGATGCAGAGGATAAACCAATTTGGTGGCGTTCGGAAAAGGCACCAGGTTGAAGTCAGTCACTTCATAAATGCTCCAATTGCTGTTTTTAATTTTGTTCTCTTTTGCGATGCGCTGGAACAAATCATAGCTCGCATCAAAGTCATCTTCGTCTTCGTCATCGACATTTTCTTCCAATGGACATTCCTTCATGCACTGCGCCATCGCGTCGGCTACCTTGCAAACCGCAGGCAGTTCCGACTCTGGAATTGAAGAATGTTGTCCAAGAGCGGCGGCGCGCGCGATCGCTCTAATTTCAATTACTACTTCCTCAAGAAGAAGCCTCGGAATGTTTCCCAAAAACTTTCCCGCGCACAATTCATACGCAAACTGCATGGGTTCGGTGTCGGGATTTTCTTTCATGACTGCGACTATTCTGCATAAGAGCTCCTCGCAGGGAGTCATTTGCGGAATCTTCGGTCTCAGTTGATAGTCTAGAATGTCCGCGAAGTCGCCTGCCAACGTCAAAAGGTTTTCTGAGATCATCGATTCTTCACCGAGTCTTCGCGAACTCAGATGTTGTCGCAACAATAGAAGCGTTTCTTCGCATTCCGCTTGTGTTACCTCTCCGCACACGCTACCCGTACGAAGCAAATCTGCCAGCTCGAACAATGTGACGTCAGAATTTCCCATTCTTGCCACTAGTTTTTCTAGAATTTTGTCGGCCCTTGTTGCCATCGGGAAGTCCTTAGGGGCGAGATAACCTACACAATATGCTTTTCCAAGTTCGATACTTACAGCACTGGAGCGATAATTTTTGCACGCACTATCAAGCGGTGATTATGTTGTGACAGAAAAAGTTTTTAGGTTGTTAGGTCTTCCGATCAGGTTGATATCGAATTTGAGCGATGTTTCAACTTTGCTGCTTGCATTCTGCGACGCCAGCGGACGAGAAGAAGTCTGAGAGCGCTTAAGTCCGCCGGAATCATGATAGCGTCATCATTAAGAGTCCGTAGGAGGTGAGGCCTTTTTCCGCCTCCTTCAGTTCGAATCTATCGGCATCAAAACTTGGCAGTGACGAACCGACCACAGCCAGTGGTCGTGTCAAACGCAGGTAGCCGGGTACGCCGCCACAGTCTTCAGGCGGACATGCGCGAGCACCAGCGATGCAGCTTGGATACCAACCATTTGGATCGGGTGGCAGGATGGCTTCGATTTCTATTTCATGACGCCAGTCATCACCGAAATCATATACATAAAAGAACTTGTCTCCGACCCGTAAATCCAGGAATTTGAGCTTTGATTTGGTGCCGCGCTCGCTGATGATCTCTCTGTCACCGTCGGCGGTGTCGGGATCACCATATCGCTTGCCCGCGATTTCAAATTCATGTAAGTGGCAATTTTGCCAGCCGAAACCTCCCTGTATGCATTCGTGTACTTGTTCTAACTTAATGTTTCCTGGCATAAGGAATCGGCGCCAGACGGCTGGTGTTGTGCCGATCAGCGTTACCTTTACCTGAAAGACGATAGCTCCGGGTTTGATAGTGAGCGGAGACAATTGATAATCCTTCGGCGACCGAGCAGACAGATATTGTACGTTACTCTTTCGAAACCGAAATGTGCAGCAACCAAGAAACATGAAATCTTGCCGCGCGCAACAATTTCATCTTCACCCATATTGAGACCTTTTGGTGCTTCCTGGGTGCTTCCTAAACGTAAAACCTCGGGACGACAGGATTTGAACCTGCGACCTACTGCTCCCAAAGCAGCCGCGCTACCAAGCTGCGCCACGTCCCGGTCGATCAACCAATATATCATGAAGGCGTCGTCAAGGGCACGAACAGTTGAGTTCCGCGTGTCCTACTGTTGCGGCCGTACCCCTACGGCACGAACTGCGTCGGTTCTTCGGCGTGAGGGGCTGTGCGTCCTGATGAAGCTGGCTGTGAAGACTTCCGCTCGCGGGCGGCAGCCATGCGGGCTTCGCGCTCCAGGCGGCGTTCTTCTCGGCGGCGCTCGGCGCGTGAGCTGTAGCTGTAATCGCGCGAATCTGACTCGCGGCGCGGTGCGGCGGCTTCCTGCCTGCGCGGCGGAGCGCTTTCCGCAATGGGCTCGCCGATTGGTCTTGAAGAGCTGACGAGACCCTCTTGAATAAAGCCTTCACGCCCACTGTTCGTGCGCACTTTGTACCAACCGTCGCGTTTGCCGATTATCTGTACCTGTTCGCCTCTCGACAAGCGCATCACAGTGCGATAAGCACCGCTAGGTCCGCGGCGCACCTGCACTTGCGGATCATTCGATGTTCTGACGAAGCCGGCGGTCGGCGTAACAGCGGGCGCGTCCTTTATTGACGGATCGCGCGAAACAGCCATTCCGCCCGTCGACTTGGGAGTCGCCTGAGCAATTTGTGTGGGCTCGTGTTTCTTGGGTGTTTCAGCAGCTTTCGGCGTTTCAGGCGGCTTCGACGACTCGGATGTGCGGGCGTCCGGCTTCGGATCGCTCGCTGTTTTCTCTATTATTTTGACGGGCTCCGACCGGCTCGAATCATTCGCCACAGGAATCTGTTTCTCACCGCGACGTTCGACAATTGGGGCCGGACCTTTACTCGTGGGCTCATCCTTATCGTCGTCTGTGGCCGCAGGCAAAATCTGACGCACTACGGACGGTACCATTGCGCTGGGCATGAGTTTGGGCTGACCAGGCACTTGCAATTTCACGATTTGCTCGCCGCTGGTTTGCTCAACCGATTTAGCAACCCAATTGCCACCACCTTTGCTGCCGCCGGAAGCAAGTTCTACGATGTAGCAACCGTTTTGCGAGAAGAGACCAAACTTCGGCGCTGACTGTCCGCGCCGTTTCTTCGTCACTGACTTGAGTTTTGACAAAGTAAAAGGCAAGCGCTGTGTTGTCCTCGCATTAGCAATTTGCGATTGCGCGCTCGGCGATAAATAAGCTTTGCTCTCCGGCGGTATCTGCGAGAACTTCAAACTCCTCGCCACCGCATGCAGTGCCGCAAGTTGACCGCGGCCGCCCGGAAGTTGACCGGTAAATTTTCCGTGGTCCCATACTAAAGTCGTCTTCAAAAGCTCATCATCAGCGGTTGCAGCAACCGAAGACGAATTGACGAACGAACCTTCCGTCACACCTATCGAATACAGCGACACTTCTAAATTTACGTCTTTGTTGTTCTTCGCGAACGCGACGTTGCCCTCGCCCTTGATCGGAGGAACCGATTTGTCAGATTGATCGCGAATCGCATCCGGCATCAATGAATAGACTTTGATGATCGGACGGCGCGGTCCCTGCCCTGCAGTGTGCCCGACTGCAATGAGCACCGGCCCCGTCGGGTCGTTTATCACCTGTGCACCATCGCACACTTCCATGCCCGGCATGTTTACTACTTTGATGTCGTTCTCGTTTTTCAAGACGAGATAAGCGCTCGCCTGCAACATCGTGTCGATTTCGACAATCTTCAATCCGCGTGGCAACTCGAATGTATGCACCTCGAACGTCTGCGAGGGCAGCGCCGTCATCATCGCTGCTGCCAACTCGGACGCGCTCATGCCACCAGATTTTTTCAAATATTCTTTTACAGCTTTGTCCAGATCCTGTTTCAACGTCTCTGCGTCGGCAGGCGACTTTGGTCCGCCGGCAACGCGTTTTGCCACTGCCGCCAAATCGCTTTGCGGGTCGCGCTTCACGGTAACAGCGGCGCCGATGCCCATCAAACCTGCGCCCGCCAATCCAATGACGGCAATGCCACCAACCACATATGGCAGCGGCGTGCGTTTGCGCGGCAGAGCCTTGCCGCACTCAACACATTTGCGGGCGGCAACGGAATTTCGGACTTCGCATTCAGGACAGCGCATTGACTACCTATTGGTTCCCTTCTGGACTTTGTAGCATCTGCTGGGTGAGCCGCGCTCGACCGGCAAATAAATAGACCAGCTATCTAATAGGTTGAGAGTAGTAGTCTACTCGATATAATAGCCTGCCATAAACTTTTGTTCAGATTGTTGTCAGGTTGAGGGGTGCCGAAAAGTGAGCAAATCGCCAGAAGAATTGGCTGCAAGGCAAGCGCTGGCGGAGGTTTCCAGACTTTGCTACCAGCGCGGGTACATCACCGGCACTGAGGGAAATTTTAGTATTCGGCTTGATAAAAACCGCATTTTGACGACACCCAGAGGGGTGTGCAAGGGGCGGATAAATGAAGCGGACTTAGTCATTACAGACGCCGATGGCAGTCCGGCTGACCCGCACGCGGCTTTGCCGTCCACCGAATTGAAGATGCATCTTGCTGCCTACCGGCTCCGCGACGACATCTCGGCTGTTGTTCATGCGCATCCGACTATCGCCGTCGGTTTCACAGTGGCGGGTGTAAGCCTGTCCACGCCTGCCTTGCCAGAGGTGGTTTGCACCATCGGCACCATTCCCGTGTCACCGTATGCGACACCTAGCACCGAGGAAGTCGTCCAAAGCATCGAGCCCTATGTGAAGAAGTGTGACGCGTTGATGCTCGATCACCACGGTGCGCTTTGCCTCGGAAAGGACATCTGGGACGCGTTTTACAAGCTCGAAACCGTCGAGCACCAGGCGCAAACATTGCTGGTCGCGCACATGCTCGGCGGACCGAAACCGCTCACCAGGGCGCAAGTTTCCTCTTTGTTGGATATTCGCAGCGTTTACGGACTGACCAACGAAGTTGATGTAGATTATTTGAAGAGCGCCGCGTCCGGTGCATCCGACTAGAGTCATGAAGTTGAGCGCAGACAGCAAAGACAAGAAAGAGGTTTTGCATCCTGAGGAAAGCATCACGACGCTGCTTTTGATTCGGCACGGTCACACGCGCGCGACGGAGGAAGGTCGTCTTTACACTGACCCGGAAGCCGAGCTGACGGATGAGGGTTTGAAACAGTCGAAGGCGCTTGCGGAATGGCTGATGTCGCGCCCACCTGATGTGATTTTGTCCAGCACTGCAAAACGCGTTGTGGCAACGGCGGAGTCTATTTCCGGCCAAACGAATTTAGAGATCATCCGCGTCGAGAATTTGAACGAATGGCATGTCGGCGATTGGGAAGGTCGGACGTATCTAGATTTGAAGAAACACGATCCCGAGGACTACAAGCGCTGGACCGCCGATCCGATTCGCATGCGACCGCCTGGCGGTGAGTCTATTGAGGATATGTACGAGCGCACGAAAAAGCGCATTGCCGATCTGGTAGAACAATATGATGGAAAACGCGTTGCGCTCGTGACGCATGCTGGTATCGTCCGTAGTGTCTTGGTTAATGCGCTCGGAATGCCGCTCGATAATTTCTGGCGCATCTCAATTCCGGTCGGAACCGTTAGCAAAGTTGACTTCAGCAAGAGTTTTGCAACGGTGCACTTCATGGCGATGCGCCCGGGCGCTGATGAAGTTTGAGACACTGCAAATATGACGACTGAGTGAGGTCGCGTGAAACCGAGTTCGATAACCTTGTCCGAATTAGAGCGCCAGGGCAAGTATGTTTTCCATGGTTCCGGCAAACGCCTCGAACAACTTGAACCCCGTCAGGCGTACACCACAGTCGACGGTCAATCAGTTAAGGACGGCGTGCCCGCTATTCACGCCAGCGAGTTAGCCGACTACGCCATTTTCATGGCACTCATCGACGTAAATTGGCAGAAAGGATGCAGAGCGTCATGCAGCTATGACAATGAGAAACTCACTTTTGGCGCAAATTCATTTTGCCTCAGCCTTATCACTCCGTCGACAGTCGGCTTTGTGTACGTTTTGCTCAAATCGGATTTTGAGCACCGGATCGGAATCGAATGGCGCTCTTATTCAAAGGTTGAACCAGTTGCAATTGTTGCAGTTGTTTTGGATGATTTCCGAAATCCGATAACCGTCGTGCCGGATTTATTGTCCTGAAGTATCTTCTCGGCTTCGTATAAAAGCCGTAGCAGTTGTCCGGAGCAAAGACTCTGCTTGCAGCCGTCTTTGCGCAGGATGACTGCTACGGCTGAAAGAATGAAGCACAAATACTGCGGCTACTGCGACTGCCCGCTGCCATCTTTCATGATGGTGATGAGCTTTTGCTTCTGCTCGGGACTCAATGTCTTGCGAATGGAGAGTAACAGCTTGATGCGATCGGTCGCCATCTCGCTGGTCATTTGATTGATCTCGTCTTGCTTGCCGAGCACTGACTTCTCTTCAGGATCAGCCTGCAGAGACAATTCATGCATTTCTTGCAACAGACCGGCTACTCTTTTAGCTTTGACGCGTGCTTGATCTTCGAAGTCTTT
>JADYYD010000312.1 GCA_020853845.1 Candidatus Melainabacteria bacterium | reverse complement strand
GGAGTGGTATACTCCACAGTGATTGTCAAAAGGTTATAGGCAATCGAAACGAGCTTGCTTACCGGCTCCCCATGCCAAGCATGCGGAAACCGTTAAATCGGAAGAGCAGGGTAGCAGGCATTATGCGAAGGAGTTTTGAAGTCGATGAGCAAATATGCCAACGATGAGAAATCGTCTAATTCGGGCTTTGCCGCCTGGTTATTGGGTCTGCTCGTAGGAGCCGCCGGCGGTGTGACCGTGGCGCTTCTGGTCGCTCCCAAATCCGGCAGCGAAGTGAGAGGCGTTATCAAGGAGACAGCCAATCATTTGCCGGAGAAAGCCAGCGAGCTGGTGGACGATTCAATCGATCTCTATGCCTCAGCGCTCAATTACTGCCAGGTTTTGATTGAAGATCAGACTTTGCGTTTGAAAAGAGCGGTTGCCGCAGGAAAATTGGCGGCCGCCAAGAAGCGTGAAGAGCTTGAAATGGGCGGTTCGACAGTTCTGCCTTTTCAGCACAGATAAGCCGGTTCAACAGACCTGACGATAAAACCGAGCAAGGGGCTTAGATTTTGGAACTAACACACACTCTTGATTTTCTCGTGGTCGGCGCGCTTGCGTTGCTGAGTCTGGGTCTTGTCGGGTTGGCTATGGCTGCCGGACAGCTCGTGCCGCAAGTCAACCGCACTTTGACTGCCTACGAGAAACTGGCCGTGACGCTGGAGACTGAGCTGGCGCCTACTTTGCGCGAAGTAAGCAAATTGGCCGGCGGAGTGATAAAAATTCAGTCGGTAGCGCAGCAAAGCATCACCGACGTGGGTACAAAGGTCGAGGATGTCACCGGCAACCTTACCAAGGTGACGGATTCGGCGAAAAAAGAGTCCAACGTATGGGGAACCGGACTGCTGGCGGGCTTCAAGGCATACCTCAGCTCGCATGGCAAACAAGAAGGTTCACACGGTGAGACTAGCAGCCAGTCGAAGGGCACAGAATTAGTACGGAACAAGTAAGTACAAACAAGTACGGACCGAGGTGAAGAAAATGTCGGACTCAAGCGGTAGATTTTTTGAAGGACTTTTAGTTGGCGGAATTATGGGCTTCCTGTTTGGAATGCTGGCAGCGCCCAAGTCCGGCGCCGATCTGAGAAGACAGATTGCCGACGGAGGCGAAGACCTCTACAAGAATGCCAGCGACCAACTGACCGATTTCCGCGGCAAAGCTGAGCATGCTCTCAACGACTTCCAGCATCGCGGCGAAGAAGTTTTGAAAACTGCCAAAGATAATTTCAACGACAGGAAAACGCAAATCTCCAACAAAATTCAGGAGATGGCGGGACACAGCACGCAAGCGCTGGTCGATGATGTGGAGTCGGCAACCTCGGGCTAACCGAGAGCTTTGCGCCACCACATTCGATACCGAGCCAAGCACTAAATGGCAGCTAAAGAGCCTGAAAAACTGCGTCTTAATCGGGCAATAGCAGCTACCGGCATTTGCTCGCGGCGGGATGCCGACGAGTTGATCAAGGACGGGCGTGTTTCGGTCAACGGCGCCATAACGGCGAACTTGTCCATGCAGGTCGATCCGCTCGAGGATCGCATCACCGTAGACGGCAAACCTTTATATAAGAAGTCTCTCGAGTACGTCGTCATGTACAAGCCCAAGGGCGTGGTCACGACTTGCGACGACGAGCAAGGCCGGCGCACGGTTATCGATCTTCTGCCGCCGGATTTGCGGCACTTGAAGCCGGTCGGTCGCCTCGACCGAGACTCGGAAGGGATGATCATTCTCACAAATGATGGGTCTTTGGCTCAGACTCTCACCCATCCATCGCATCACATAGACAAAGCATATCGAGTGACCGTCACCGGAAGCATTGCCGACAGCGCGTTGAAAGCTCTCCAGGATGGGGTGCGGTTGTCAGAAGGAATGACGCAAAGGGCGAAGATTCGGTCTTTGCGAAGATCAGGAAACTTGTCCACCTTTGTAATCGTCATTCGGGAAGGTCGCAATCGTCAGATCCGACGGATGTGCGCAAAGGTTGGTTATAACGTGCTTCGATTGGTCAGAGAGCGGATTGGTGCGTTACAATTGAACCTGAAGGAGCCGGGTGATTGGCGTTACCTGTCGGCTTCGGAGGTGTCTCTACTGCAAGATGGCGGGAGCAAGTGAGTACGGCGACAACTATGGTGCTTGAGTCAATCGGTCAAAAATTGAAATTAGCAAGAGAAGGGCAAGGGCTCTCTCTTTCTGACATCTATCAACGCACGAAAATTCCGGTCACGCATTTGCAGTCCATCGACAACGGTGCGGCGGAAGACCTGCCAGAGCCCGTATATGTATCCGGTTTCATTCGCCGTTATGCGGAATGCGTCGGTCTCAACCCGCAATCGCTTGTTGAAGAGTACCGCCAGCAAACCGAAGGCAACGGCAACGGACGTTCTAAAAACAAAGGCGCTGTCCTGGACAGACCTCTTCAGCCGGTAATGATGGCTCCTCCGC
Source organism: Candidatus Melainabacteria bacterium (assembly GCA_020853845.1). Taxonomy (GTDB): domain Bacteria; phylum Cyanobacteriota; class Vampirovibrionia; order Obscuribacterales; family Obscuribacteraceae; genus QKMZ01. Next base: position 4,814 of record JADYYD010000312.1, on the reverse strand, counting down.
ATGTGCGGACGGTGAAGATGGAGCAGGGCGGTGGACCCGGCATCCTAAGAACCATGGGTGTTTCCGTCTTCTGGATCATCGTCATTCTCGGTCTTATCACTTTCCTTTTCTGGTGGAATTCCAACAACCAGACGCCGCAGGACTCATCTCAGGTGCTGTCCATGCGCGATTTGCCCAATCGTTTGAACAGCGTGAGCCCATCGGGAGCGCCGCCTTCGGCGACCGACAAAACTCTGCCCGCCGCCCCCGGCGACACAGAACCCACCGACAGCCGCATTTCACTGAGCGCCAGCCAGCACGTCTGGGTGGAAGTGAAGTCGATCGGCAGCGGCGATTCACTCTTCACAGGATATCTGGAAGCCGGCGACCGCCGCGATTTCCAAGATCCGCAGGGATTGCGCGTGCGCGCCGGCAACGGCGGCAGCCTCTCTGTCGAGCAGAACGGCAAATCGAACACATTCGGTCTGCCGGGCAAGATTACTGAGAAAACGTTTATGGCCAAGACCGCCGCCGGAACCACTCCGGATGCTGGCGCGACCAGTGCCGCTACGTCCGGAACAGCCGCCGTCAAACCAATTGTAAAGAAGGTAACGCGTCGTCCAACCGGCGATGGCACCACCAGCGCGCCGAGACGCCGCATCGCACCGGTCGGCGGAGACCGCTACATTCCTGGCGAGTCGCTCAGACGGGGCGGATCCAGTTATACTGATGGTCGCTTGGATACCGACTAGATCGAGCGGAAGCGACTCTTAAAGCGCTCTCACGTCTCCTCTCTGGCGGTACATCCATTTGTGGTCGGCCATGGAGAGTTGAACATGCGCAAACCCCGCCTCGGCGTGGTGTCCCTCGGGTGCCCTAAGAATCAAACCGACACCGAAGTCATGCTCGGCTTGCTGAATCAAGCCGGAGTCGAAGTCACTTTCGACAACGAAGAGGCCGAGATGTGCCTGGTCAACACCTGTTCGTTCATCGGTGATGCGCGACAAGAGTCTGTGCGCACACTTGTAGAACTTGCCGATCAGGGCAAAGAATTGATCGTCGCAGGCTGCATGGCGCAACACTTCAAAGAAGAGCTGCTGGCCGAGATTCCCGAAGCACGCGCAGTTGTCGGCACGGGAGACATCGCCAAAATCGTCGAAGTCTATCAAGCTGTTTCTCAAGATTCATCATTGCGCGTCGTTGAAGTGAGCGACGTTCCAAATGACTATAACGACGAAGTGCTGCCGCGCATGATGACCGGCGTCGGCGCTTCCGCCTATCTCAAGATCGCCGAAGGCTGCGATCACCGCTGCACTTTCTGCATCATTCCAATGCTGCGTGGAGATTTCCGCTCACGCTCAATCGAATCGCTTGTGAAGGAAGCACGAGTGCTGGTGAACACCGGAGTGCGAGAGATTATCCTGGTTTCGCAAGATTCAACCTATTACGGTCTGGATATTTATAAACGTCAGGCATTGCCGGAGCTTCTGGAAGCATTGCACGAAATCGAAGAGCTGGACTGGATCCGCGTCATGTATTGCTATCCAACGGAAACTTCCGACGAGTTTTTGAAAACAATGGCGCGCTTGCCCAAAGTAGTGAAGTACGTCGATATCCCGCTGCAACACAGCCATCCCGATGTCCTCAAAGCAATGGCGCGTCCGCTGCATCCGGAAAAAGTCGTAGAGCGCATTCGCAAACTTGTACCGGACGTCAAAATCAGATCGACATTCATCGTTGGCTTCCCGGGCGAAACAGACGAGCAAGTTCAGCACCTGGCAGACTTTGTCGCCAAGTACGAATTCGACCGCCTGGGCGTTTTCACTTATTCAAAACAAACCGAAGTGGAAAGCGGCAACATGCCCAATCAGATTGCAGAGCGCACAAAGAAATCACGCCGCAAGAAGATCATGAGCATTCAACACGAGATTGCCTTCAAGAAAAATCAAGCAATGGTCGGTCGCGTAATCGATGTCTTGATTGAATCGTACGACGACAAGAAAAATTTGTATGTCGGTCGCTCGCAGTGGGATGCTCCCAATATCGATAATCTTGTCTATGTGCGCGACGAAGAAGGCAATCGCTGCATTCTGGGCGATTTCACTCGCGTTCAAGTCACCGAGGCAAAACCATATGATCTGTACGGCGAGGCTCTCGAAGATCTCCCCAAAGAAACGGTGGCAGGACTCGCATTAGCCGGGCAGAATTAAGCCCTTCGGCTTCGGCAAACACAAAAAATCTGGTTGTGGAATAATGCGTTATGGGAAAGAGACCAAACGCATGGGCATACAGCTCAAGACAAAGACGACCGCGACACTTCTGGTTCTGTCATTTTCGATCAGCGCTGGATATTCGCCTTTGTACGCCCAGCCCAGCGATGCAATGAGACAGGCGATTGAGCTCTATTCGCAGGGACGCTTGGAAGAAGCGGCCCAGCTCATGCAGAAAGACTTGCGAGACAATCCGGAAAACGGAATTGCGCACCAATACATGGGCAAAATTCTGGAAAAGCAGGGCTATGACAAACAGGCACTGCAAGAGTTTGAAACGGCGTTTCGCTTGATTCCGCAAGATGTCGTAGACGCCGGAATAAAAACCGCAGCTCAGGCGGCAGGCGGAAAACCAAGCGCGCGTGCGGCTGCGGCTGCCACTCAGAAGCCGGGCGGCAATTGGTTTGAAAACATGTGGAACAACGTCGTCGACAACACCACAAAATTCTTTGGCGGCACGCCTCCCCCCCGCACCACATCTACTACCACTACAACCTTTGACTTGAATCGCGATCCGACTGAACAAATGCCATTCTGGCTGCCGATCGCAATGCCTGATTTGGCAAAAAACATCAAAAAGATGTGGAAAGAAAGCCGCAAGAAAGTGGCGAATCTTTGGAACAAACACCAAGCGCAAAACGGCCCCGGAGGCTGGCATCCGTATAAGAGCATTTCCATGGCAGAGCTGGAAGACATAATCGACAAATGCCAAAATATGAACTCGGACAAGTGGGCAAGTCATCCGGATCGCGTTCGTCACTTCTCCGCAGTGCCCCCTGATTCCAGGGAGTGGGACTTCTGGATCACCAGATACAGACGAGCTTTTCAATTCATTCTCTTGCATCATTTAGAAGAATATGCCAAGGATGAAACGCGTGGTGCAACTTCAATTGCGTTTAGCGTCGATAAAAACGGCCGTTTGCGTGGCTGCATCTTTGCCACCACCAGCAATGACAATTTAAATCGTTGTTTGCTGGAAACAATTCGAGACCTCAACGGTTCCAGAATTTTGAAATTCCCCGCCAATCCACCAATTGAAGGATGGAATTTCACCATGTCCTGGGATTTCCGTCGCATGCTTGCCATTGTCAAGGCGCGCAGGGAAGCCAGAGCAGCACAATTGGCGGCGATGAACGCCAAGGAAGACGAATTCACAAAGCTAAGCACGGACGCAATTCAACTGGGACAAAAAGCATTAGAAGAAGAGAAGGCGAAAGCGGAAAAACTGAGAATTGCCAAACTGGAAGAAAGCATTGTTCGCAAGCAGGAAGTTTCGGCAATGATCGTTCCGAAAGCGAAGCCGGTAGAGCTTAGAGCGACCGCACTCAAGCTGTCCGATGTTCTTATGAATAAGAATTTCAAGCGCGGAAAAGGCGATGCATTCAAAGACATCGACGATCGCCAGATCATGAGCTGGCCGGATATCAGCAATTAAATAGTGCGAACTCGATCAAGTCGGCTCAGCGGTTGGCGCTTCAGAATCAACCGCTGACATATTCTCTGCCGGTTTCACACCGAAAAATTTAGTTTCCACCAAATGAAAAAACGTCCGCAAATCTTCCGGATCAATAAATGTAACCAGAGTAAAAATGAACGCCCACTCGAATACTGGCAAGTTAATCGCCATGTCGATGCCGAGGTGCAAGATGAGCGCTGATGCGAGGACGTAATAGCGCAGCTCTTTGACCCAAACGAGAGTGAAAAGAGCAAATTCGACAACAAGCGTGTACCAGGAAAGGAATTTGCAAAACAATAGGCTATCGTAAAGCGGCATTTTAAGGCGCATCAAGTCTTCCAGGCGTGTAGCGAAATACACTGCAGTACCATCCCACCATTGATCCCCGTTTACTTTGCAAATGAAAGTATGCATGTAGACAATCGCCAACTGAATTTGAATCATTCGCAGTGCCCAACCGGGTTTTGCAACAATAGGAAGAGAACCACCGTTGCGCCTGACTGCCAGCCATCTATCCACTGAATAACAATCGCCGCAATTGGAGAAGCAGAGATACATCACCATGAAACGCACAAAGGCATCTCCGCCATTGATATTAAATGGCATGTGATTGTGCATAGAAAGAAGAGCCAGCGCGACATAGATGCAGGAAAATCGAGTCCAGAAACCGACCATCATGCAGACCGCCGCCACAATCACGCTGTAGAAATACATCTGCAAACTCTGATCGTTGGGGAAAGCCAGTAAAAGGTCGAATTTGGGGCTCGCGTTCCAGAAAAACTGTTGAACTGTGCTATTGCGAACTAGAGCATGAGTACCATACCAATTGAGAAAGTCTGCTCCTATGCTGATGCACAAAATTTGCAGCACGAGAAAACCCATCAAGATCCGGAAGAGCGAAACAGACTCAGGTCTCACCGGGTAGAACCAGAAGTTTCTCCATGCATTCCAGAAGGCGCTGAGGCTCACTGAAAATCCTCTTTAGTGTACTGGTAGCAAAAACTGGTGTTGAATTTAGTGCAGGGAGGCAGCTCGTTCTGTTTATAGAACTTTTCGGAAGGATGAGGAGTTTCGATCCAGCGCAAATTTAGAGATACGGAAACCGGCTT
>JADYYD010000311.1 GCA_020853845.1 Candidatus Melainabacteria bacterium | reverse complement strand
GGTGATTTCTTACCTCGTTCAAGCGACGAGATGCCCTAATTGATGGGTTTTCCAAAGATCTTTATTTGTTTTCCTTTATATGAAAAACATGTATCGGCTTATAGAGTAGGAGTGGAAACACGGATACAGTGGGCAAAATCGGGAGTCGTCCCATGTTTGAAGACAAACAATTGCAGTGCTGTGATTGTGCGAAAACCTTTGTGTTTTCTGCCGGCGAGCAAGAATTCTTTGCTGTCAAAGGGCTCATCAATCAACCGAAACGCTGCGAGAATTGCCGGGTCATCTGTAGAGTAAGCCGTGCCGGAAAAAGTGCCGACAGTGTTTCGAAGGCTGTCTGCTTTCAGTGTCAGTCGGAATTTTTATTGCCGTTTCGTCCTACAGGTTACAAACCGACTTTCTGCAATAAATGCTTTAGAGCCAAGAAGGTTGAAAACCAGTCAGACTCGACTTTGGTGTCCGCCTGAAGGCGTCACTCGAAGCTTCGCTGAATTATTGGACCGGCAATTGCTAACCGTACGTGCCGGTTTGTTTTCCGTCGTCGTCCGCAACGTCGTCACTAGCGGCAGTATCATCGCCGCTCGCCGGTTGCTGATTGTCTTTTACAAAATAGCTAACCAGAGAATCCCTGATTTCACGGGCTTTCTCTTTCTGCCCCATATTATCGTAGTAATTTGCCAGCCACTGCAATTCCCTGAAGTGTGCAGCGTAACTTTTATCCAACATGTTCATCTGCTCGATCTGTAATCTTTTTGCCGCCGCAACGGCTTACTTAAGTCAATTCTAGTGAGTGGTTGCGATTAAAGCCAGGGTATGCACAAAATTCGACATGATCGTACCTCGTGATTTCTCTTTGTCTATGCGCCTCTCGGCGGTAGAGTCTAGCCGAACTGAACTCTATTTCCTTCTAGCGGCTTTGTAATAATGCTGAATCTGCCCTCGAGAATTTTGTTATCTGAAAGTCTGACCAATGTCTTTTGGGCTCGCTGAGCGACATATGGATTTTCATCTTCCGCCAGCGCTTCCAGCACCAGCAGCGGCATATGATGATTTTCTGCGATGGCGTAGCGGACGTCTGCGCTTTCATCGTTGACCAGTCTCACGAGAACTTCAATCACGGTGCTGCCGTTATCGGCAACTGCTGTTCTCACTGCCGAGCAGCAATGTTGCGCTAATTTTGTAAGAAGCTCATGTGGTGCGGACGGATTTTCCGCGACCCTTTCTTGAATCCAGGACGGGCAGTTCTCTGCCAGGTCAGCCAATATGCTCGTAGGTGTATTCGGATTTACTGCTGCCTTGAATTTTTTCTGCATCTCTTCACTCCTCAGAGCAGATAAGGCGGCAGAGCCATCTTCAGGTGAAGATGATGATGCATTGCCATGTTCCATAGAACCAAACCCCATTTACTCAATCACAATCCAATACGCCCACACTATGAGTTTATTGCGAGTTGGCAAGTGCCGTGTATAGGAAAGCAAGTATTTTTGTACCCGGAAGACCCGGTATTGATGCCGTTTGGCATAACGCGGTATAGGCAGAATCAGGTAAAGACTTAGACTTACTCTTTTTTGCCCGTAGGATAGAAAAATGCGAGCAGGCAAATTAGGACAAACAATCCTGCCAGAGTCCTTTCTAAGTTGGAAAGATATTCGTATGACCGCCCACCCAGCCCGCTGGAAATTACGAGCCACACGCCGAGAAGGGCGGTGGCCGTGGTAATAGCGGCAAGGATATTACGGCGCAAGCCTTCTGTGACGTCGAATACTTTCATGAGCGGAATAAGGATTAGAAACAGCAGTGATATTGCTAGCGGTGCCACTACCGCGGTGGGTTTGAAGATGATGAAGTTGGTGATGCATGTAACAAGGCAAGCGAACCAGATGCCGAAGCATGCGGTCGAAGCCCGCTCATCCTCAGTGAGGATGCGTTTTCCAAACGGGTCTAACAATAGAAGCAGGTTGAAAAATTTTCGTGCCGCCAGGGACATGATCAAGAAGAGAAACATCAAAGAGCGAAGCGGCGGTACAAAGAGAAGTACGAGCGCAAAGATCAAAGACGCTCTTCGATCCATGTCGGACAGTTTGAGAGTGATAAAGGCGAATGGGTAATAAAGCGGGTTTCGCGCTTTCAACGCTTCCAGAATTCCATCGCGCGCCCATTTCGAATTCGGGTTCAATCTGAGTGCTTCGCGATAATGCTCTGCAGACTCCTTCGGTTTTCCCTGGCGAAACAATATCGAAGCCTTGTTCGCATGCGAAATGTCATTTTCTGGATCCTTAGCCAGCGCCAGGTCTACACACTGCTCGGCCTCGCGATTTTTGCCAAGTTTCGAAAATGCAATTGCCCTGCTATTCAAACAATCGACATTGGTTGGGGAAACTTCAAGGCCAAGCTCGGCCAATTCCAATGCTTTTTTCCAGTCGTCGCGCATGAGGTAAATCTCGGACGCCATGCCGAAATAAGTGGCGCTGTGAGGATTGAGGCGGATGGCTTCCTCGATTGCCGCCAGCGCTTCTTTGTAGCGACCCCAGTGATAATAGACAAAAGAAATCGCATAGTGATTCCAGGCATTGTCGGGCTCGATTGTGATGCACTCTTTCGCCTCCTTGATCGCTTCATCGAAGCGTCCCTGCGCGGCGAGCGTCAGACCAAGCATGCCGTGCGCATAAGCGTCTATCGGCTGCTGCGCGATTGCTTGTCTGAACTCTTCTTCCGCCAGCTTGAATCGGCGCGTGTCGTATAGAAGAGAGCCTCGTTCGATGTGGTCAGTCACTTAGAGCTTCAGATACTTAACGATGTCGTCATAGGCGCCGCCCTGGTTCGAGTAAAGCGCATAATTCCGTGCGGTTGCGAACCATTCCGCTGTCGAAGCCTTCACGTTGCGAGCGGAGGCTTCAAGATCTTTTGTCGTAATCGGCTTGGGAATACCCTCTTTCATCGCCTGCGCGAGCTTAGATTCGACAGCCTGATCGACGACCGCGAACAAGTCGGCTCCGGAGAACTTCTCGGTTTTTTTGGCTATCAGCTCTAAGTCGATGTCCTCGACCGGTTTGCCCTTCAAGGTCAATCGCAGGATGTCGGCTCGCGCTTTTGTGTCGGGCGGCGGCACGAAAATGATGCGGTCGAACCTGCCCGGCCTGCGAAAAGCGCTGTCCAGGTGCCAGGGCGCATTTGTCGCAGCAAGTATGAGAACGCCTTCGTTTGACGATTCAGCTCCGTCCATCTCGGTCAAAAACTGATTGATAGTGTTGCGACCGCCGCTCTTGCGCATGTCGCTGCGGCTCGCCGCCAGCGCATCGACTTCATCGAAGAACAAGACACATGGACGGTTGCGGCGCGCTGTTTCGAAAACATCATGCATGTGTCTTTCGCTCTCACCGCACCACATATCAAGGACGTCAGTGATTCCGACACTGATGAAATTAGCCTTGATCTCGCCGGCAGTGGCACGCGCCAGAAATGTTTTTCCGCAACCGGGCGGTCCATACATCAAAATGCCGCCGCCAATCTTCTTTCCATACTGTTTGAACATCTCCTGATTTTCGAGCGGATAGATGATCTTCATGCGGATGTGCTCTTTCACTTCCTCCATGCCGCCCACGTTGACGAAGGAAATATCAGACTTTTCTACGTCTAAATTAAGCGTGTCTTCCGAGTCGTCATCAGCAAGCTCTCTGATTTTTCCGTCGGTGGTGACTCGACTTTCGGCAGGTGCTTTTTGCTTATAGGGAAGGTCCGCCAGACCCAAGCGTTCGTACAAGCCCGGATCGGTTACGTTCGGCTCTATTTCAACGGCACGCTCATATTCCTGTCGCGCTCTTTCGACCTGACCATCATTTAAGAGCAGCCGAGCGTGAATGATGAAGGCTCTTGCCGGCGGTTTCGACTGTTTGATCAAATCTTCGACGATGACCAGCGCCTGGGAGTATTTGCCCAACTGATAGCAACTGTACGCCATGCCCAGCTTTGCCGACGCATTGCCTGGTGACAGCGTCAAAGCCGTGGCGAACTCCTTCTCGGC
>JADYYD010000310.1 GCA_020853845.1 Candidatus Melainabacteria bacterium | reverse complement strand
CTGTCTCTGGCGAGCACCGATGGCGAGGTGCTGCTCTTCAACTTGCACCTGTCGTCGTCGAAAGAGAAAGCGATCGAGTATCCGTCCAGCGATGAGAATTTACCGGACGATCATTCGAAGCTGCTGTACAGCATGTCCAGCCTGTTGCCCGAGTACATGCAGAAGATGCTTTCTGCCGAAGGGCTGCCCGTCACTTATTACACGAGAGGATTTGTCTTCAATGCGGACCTCGTTTCCGTGATCCGCTTTTTGGATATTGGGACTCGCCCGGCAAACCTTCGCTAGATGCAGGTTTAACCAAAAACAGAATGCTGTTCTGAGCAAAGGCAAAAATGCACGTTACCGCCAAAACATTCTGGTTGCCCAAGCGCGGCAATTCGATCGATGAGTATGAGGATGCTGCGTACCCATTCGAGTTTTTTGAGGCGGAAGTCACTGAGTTCAAGTGCGCTGTGGCTGACGGGGCGACAGAGACATCGTTTGCGGCGCTGTGGGCACAGCTCTTGGTTGAGGGTTTTACGCAGAAACATCTACTGAAAGAAATGAGAGCACGTTGGAATGCCGACGTGAGACAGCGGGAGCTGCCCTGGTATGCGGAGGAAAAACTGGAGAAAGGCGCATATGCTGCGCTTGCGGGGCTGTATTTGAAAAAAGGTCGTGGAAAGAAAAATCCCTTTTTCATAGAAGCTGTCGGCGACTGCTGTATTTTTCACGTGCGCGAGAACCAGATGCTTTCCAGCTTCCCGATGGTTCGCTCCGAGGAGTTTCACAATGCGCCGGCTTTGATTTGCAGCCACGAGGATGCAAGAGTCGATGCGCAGATGGAAAAATTGTCCAGGAAGGGCGAGTGGAAAGATGGCGATTCCTTCTTCCTGTTAACTGATGCGATCGCTTGTTGGGCACTGCGGCGCGAAGAAGAGATGCAGGATATGACTAATGTGCTGCAAAACATAGAAACGCAGGATGATTTCTGTCGTCTGGTGGACGAGGAAAGGCAGTCACTATTAGAGGATGGCCGAGCTGCCATGAAGAATGACGATGTCACGCTTCTGTGTGTGACGGTTTGTACGTAGAACAAATTTAACAATGACGTATCTGAGTTACCGCGGGAAAATCCCGCGTGGCTGGAACATGCCCACGCCTGGAGTTGTCATATGGTCCTGGCGCTGATTTTTGGGGTATACGTAATTTCCCCACAACGCCCGTAGAATCGGCAGTTTAACTAGCGCTTAATTTGACTCTTGGCAGGGGCGGTATTACTGTGTAAGTGGCGAATATGAATGAGGTCCGCGCGACGCGGATCTGAGTTTGGCGTGAGTTTCTAAAGGGCTGGGTTCTTAATGAAGCAGTTGTTTTCGGCGAGTTTGACCTGGAATGAGGCAGTAAGCGCAGTCGGTACGGACTTTTCTTCTTATACAGATGAAGAGCATCTGTCCGGAAACAGAAAGCGCCTCACACAACTCAGCAAAAGAAGTGGAACTTTTCCTGCAGTCAAACCGCAACCGATCGACTGCAACCCGCCGTCGACAGCCGTAGCGGCAAGCTCTGCAACTTTCGACGCTTCTGCGCAAGCGCTCGCCTTTTACTGCCAACAATATATAAAGGCACACACGAGTTTTGACGGTGGATGCTTAATACCTACCGCTGAGATCAGTCCTGACGATCCGCGCGTCATTACTGGCGATCTGCCGGTTGTAGATTTCGAGCCGCCTAAAGTCGAGATCAGAAGTGGCTTAAGCGGGAGCTTTCCGCGCCAAAACAGCGGCGAATGGAAGATGAAGCACTGGACGAAAAAGAAACTTGCCGGCACTGACGCATGGGACACTCGGGTTCAAGAGAGCGTCACAGAGTACGTCAAAAATTCCAAGTATACGACCAGCTCAGACAGTCTGCCTGTGATGCGCGATGATCATCGCGAAGGCGAGAGCTTTATTGAGTTTGACACGCATGAAGAAACACCGGCGATCGAGCGCTTTGCACGCGGCGAAGCGAAGATGCTGACAGACTTCAACAGTCAGAGTGGCGGCATTCGCAAACTTCACAAACCGGCGAAGATGATCGAGTGTGCCGATGCAGGTCAGACCATGAAGCCGGTCGAGCCGAGCAACTCTTTCGATACGTTTAGCTCTTTTGTTTCCTTCAAGAATGCAGATTCCGCCAAAACAGATGGTCAGGATGCATTCACCGCATCAGCCTGCGAGTCAACATGCGACGTAATCGAATTGATTGTTGTTACTGAAGAGCCGATTGAAATTCATGATGACCTGGATGATTTGATTGCCGACTGCATCGCGGCCGCGAAGTCATACGAAGTTCTGACGGCTGAATTCGACAATGCAATTGATGTCACTCAGACCGTGATTTCCTGCGCACCTAGAATGACGGCGAAGTTTAACTTCATCGACTACACCGGCAACATCGCAGTGACAGTCGCTGATTCTGTCTACATCAGCGAATCGAATAATGTCGCTGGTTATGCGCATGAACAATTGAATTTCGATCCGAATTCCTTCGCTGCCGAAACCATTGAATTGAATTCCGTCGATGAAGCCAAAGGCGCTGAAGTTGAAATTCAAAACCTCACCATGCTTCCAATTGAAGATTGCGACGCCGCTGACTTTGCCGTAGCGAATGTTGAACCTGCTCGTAAATCCAAGGGCTCTTCACGCTCAAAGAAAGCTCAAATGCGTCGCGAAAAGCGCTCCAAGAAGCGCGATGCAGCCGTCACCGCAGCTCACGCGTAAGCCCGTCTGCTGTTACCTTTTGTCATTCGCTGCCGGCGCGCACGCTGATTAGTTTATGCGGGAAGCGTGGTTTCCTCACTCTGCTGCGCGTCTTTCTCATGCATTTTTTTTCTGATCGCTTTGCTGTGTTCCCGCAGGCGCTCTGCTTGTGCCGAGAGTTTCTCATCATCAAAGACATTCGCCCACCCTTCAAACAAGACCGCGCGAAAGAGCAAACCTTTCACATTCAAAGCTGCAGTTTCATCAATTACTCCGTCGGCTTCCTCCCCACGGTCTGCGCCCGCGAGAGCCAAGGCAAGGTTCAACATCGATGTTGTTATCGTGCCGTATTCGTCATCTCCGCTTTCTTTCGCCACTTGCGCTTTCTTGCTGCAGCCTTCGATGAGCTTCTCGAAGTTGGTGGTTCTGCCGATTGCATGCTCGATCAACACCATGACGGGCAAAACTTCCCCTGACGTTCCTTCGTGAAATTGCTCGAGTCCCTCGTCAGCCAGAGCTTTTGCTCTATCTAAATCACCACTCTTTGCGATTGCATGTGCCATGGCAAAGTGGGCCTTTTCAGCCATCCACGATCCGGGTTTGCCATCATCAATGGCGATTTGCCAGAGGCGGTAAGCTTCTTCGCGATTGCCTAATTTTAGTTCGAAAGGAGCGAGTAAAATGCAATTCAAAACCCACGTCATCGTGCGCAAATCTTTCCATTCGCTCGAATCGGCGGCAAGGGCTTCTTGCGACTCCTCAACTTTTCGCCTCAAGTCTTCGACGTATCGATCGAATTTGCCGGAAGCTCTGGCAAGAAAACCGCGCTCGACATAAACGCCGGAACCAATAGGCACTTGACCGTTCTGGTCGCGAATTTCTTCGGCGCGTTTGAGAAGATCTTCTGCCAGTTTGTAGTTTTGATAATAATAAGCCTGCAATCGTGCCATGCGGCACAACGCTTCTTCCATCACCGTCGCACTCACATCCGGAGCGCACTCACCCAATTCTATTGCGCACTGAAAATTCTTTTCCGCGTCCTTGCAATGTTCTTCCTGAAACAACAAGCGCCCTAATGCGACGTGAATCTCCACCTTGTGCGATGTGTGCTCGGACGACGTGGCTAATAACTTGAGCGCTCGCTTGTAGTACAGTATGGCGCTCGCGTTGTCGTCGTCTCGCTTGGCATGACTGGCTAGAAACATCGCCAGTGAGATTGGTGACGTGTCCGCTTTTGCCTCGAACTTGTTCAAGAGATCTTCGAGCACTTTGCCGCTCTCTTCTTTTCGTGAGTCCAAATGCAGGAGGCTGATGAGCACTTCTGCCGGCTCGATGATGCGATCGCAGTCAAGCTCTTCGTAAATAGATATCGCGCGGCGCAGCATCTTCTCTGTCTTTTCGACGTTGAACCAGAGAAGCAATTTACTCATGTTGGTCAGACATTCGGCAACTTTTGCATCGACCGGACCGAGCGTCGCCTCATAGATGCTGCATGCGCCATCGAAGTAAGAAAAGCATTCCTCAACCCGTTCATCAGCAAGCGGCGGCTGCG
>JADYYD010000309.1 GCA_020853845.1 Candidatus Melainabacteria bacterium | reverse complement strand
GTCCACGATTTCGGCGTCACACCCGAAGGCACACCGTATATGGTTATGGATTATGTGCCGGGAAAAACGCTTCAGGATGTCCTCTCGGATCACGGACAATTGGATTTGGAAACGGTGCTCGACATTTTCATTCAGTGCGCCGATGGTCTGGCGCATGCGCATGAGAAGGGGGTTTTGCATAGAGACATCAAGCCGAGCAATATTGTTCTTATTCAGGAGAAAAATATTGGTCCTGGTTCGATTCGCATTCTCGATTTCGGCATTGCGAAAATCAATGCGAACAGTGCCCAGACACAGGAATTGACACGCACAGGCATGGTAATCGGCAGCCCGCTCTACATGAGCCCCGAGCAGAGCATCGGCAAGAGAATGGACTGGCGCACGGACATCTATTCGCTCGGGTGCGTGCTTTATGAATGCCTGTGCGGCATGCCTCCATTTCAAGGAGACACGGTCATCGAAACTTTGATGATGCATCAGACCGAAACACCGCGCTCGCTGAGAGAAGCTTCGCTGGGCAGAGAATTTCCCAAACGATTGGAAGACCTCGTCTCAGCAATGATGGAGAAAAACTTCGAAGACAGAGTCAATTCGATGACGATTGTTCATCACGAACTTGTCGAAATAAAAGACCAACTGAAAAATCCCGGCAAAATTCAAAAGTTTCAAAAGTTGGAAAAGCTCGCTGCAGCCCCGGCGGCAATTAAATCCGAGGCAGGAAGTCGCTGGCTGAGCATGCCGGTACTCATCGCGTTTGGAGCAATCGCAGCCGGATTGCTCACATATTTCATGTGGATGCTCCTGTCACCGGCACCGCAGCCGATCAAAAAACTTGCACAAGTTGATGCCAGTTTCGCTACGCCGGGCGAGGAGGTGGCCTCATACGATCAGCGAGTGAAGCGAGGAATTGCTGAATCGAAAATGCGTGGAATCGACAGTGTCAGTGTTGACAATGTTGAATTTTCTCAGAGTCAATACGATCTTCTGGCCAAAGAAAAATGGATACGCGAACTCTTCATTGTTGATTGCCAAAGGCTTACCGGCTTTGGTCTTGATGGCATTCTTGCTAATCCGATTGAGACATTGAGTTTGCATGAATCCGACGTCAATGACGGAGTGCTGTCAGCAATCGCGCGCTCGAAAACCTTGCGCAAACTGGACATCAGCAAGTGCCGAAAGACCACGGAAGAAGGGCTCGTTACAATTGCCCGCATGAAAAACCTTCACTCCTTGAACATGCAAGGCGTGCCTGTCACCGACCGGGTTATTGAAGAATTGATAGCCAGCAATGACAAATTCTTATATTTGAATCTCAGCCTCAACACGGCGATCAACGACGACTCCATGCGTCTAGTCTCCAGGCATAATGCGGAATTCGGCTTGGATGTTTCCTACACGTCAGTGACCGATGCAGGGGTGAAATACATGGGAAAATCCTGTGTCTATCTGGGACTGGTCGGCAACCCCAAAATTACCGATGCGTCACTCGAACATATCGTGAAAAATTGCCCCAAGATGAGGGTGTTGCAACTTCCTGGAATGTCCATAACGCCTAAAGGCATCATGCGTTTGACACAGCTCAAGGAATTGGTTCAGGTGGATTTAGGCGCTGTTCGGCTCGCAGAAGTTGAAAGAAGGCGGATCAGAGCCGCATTCTCAGCAAAGAAGGTCAAATTGAGCGGTATTTAGATTTAAACAGTGCAATGGTCCATCCAGTTGATATTATGGGTAAGCTTTTAGTATCAGACCGAACCCAGATTCTTTCAAGATGGCATCAGACAGAAAACGCCTCCGATTCGACCTCAACGTATTTCAAATGGGACTTGTGCTGGTCGGAGTGCCGTTGCTGATCGAAACTCTGATTATCGCCGTTCTGTTCGGACTGTACAAAGCCGCTGAAAGTCAAACAACAAAAGTTGAACACACTCGAGACGTGCGTGCAGTCGCAGACCGGGTGTTGAACGGCTATGGCGCGGCCTCGATGTCTCTTCTCGAATTCAGCTTCCGGCGCGACCAGAACTCGCGCATGGAGTTTTTGCACTATCGCAATCATTCTAAGATGAACCTGGAGAGGCTTCGCAGACTGGTCGAGGGCGACAAGAAGCAAGAAGACATAGTGCGCATCACAGAGCGCAATGGTGCCTTTTTGTCGAAAGCGCTGGACCGTACGTTCGAGAAGCTGAACAACCTGCCGGACAATTCGATTATGGACCCGGTCTATCTAATCGAGCTGGGAGAGGAACGTTCGCGCATAATGCGTGCATTAATGGTGACATCGAGACAAGTGGCGGATTTCTCCAACAAACTCGACAGAGAAACACAAGATCAAACCGGCACGAAAGTTGGATTTCAGCGCTTTTACGAATTCATGCTCGTGCTCTTTTTCATGACGAACATTGTGATCGCTGCGGGCGGCGCGCTGTTTTTCGGCAACAGAATTTTGAAACGGATCAATACAGTCAAAGACAACACCGTTCGTCTTGCCGCAGGAAAACGTCTTAATCCGATATTGCAGGGCAGCGATGAAATCGCGCAGCTAGACAGCGGTTTTCACCAAATGGCACGCGCACTTGCAGAAGCTCAGCGCAAAGAAAAAGCAATTATCGAATCGGCGCCTGACGTTATTTGCTCAATCGATTCCGACGGCAAATTCGTCAGTGCAAATCCTGCCGTTGAAGAGCATTGGGGTTATCAGCCCGATGAGGTGATCGGCAGCAGATACAGCGAATTTATAGTCGCAGAAGACTTCAACAAGGTTTCGCAATTTCTGGACAAAATACGCGCCGAGCAAGATGCAGGTTCGCTCGAGTGCCGGATATCTCACAAGAAGGGGCATGACGTGTACATGATCTGGTCCGTGCGCTGGTCGGCTCTGGACAAAGTTCTCTTTTGCGTCGTGCACGACATTACCGAACGCAAAGAATTAGAGCAGTTGAGACAACAGTTCATGGCGATGGTCAGCCACGATTTGCGCACCCCGCTCAACTCGGTAAAAAACTTTCTGGGCATGCTCAACACTCCCATTTACGGGATGCTCAGCGAAAAAGGTGGAGTGCGCAAACAGGCAGTAGAACTGGAAATCGACAGGCTGAACAGATTGATTGACGACCTTCTGGATCTGGAAAAACTGGAAGCCGGAAAAATGGAATTGGAGTTGAAACCGGCTCGCATAAGCAGTCTTCTGACACTCGCTCATGAAGCTGTCCGCGGAGTTGCCGAAAAGAAAAATATTGAAATTGATTTGCCGAAAGAAGAAAGAGAAGTAAATATGGATGCAGAGCGCATCATACAAGTGCTGGTCAACCTGCTTTCCAACGCGATCAAATTTTCGCCCGACGGCTCGACTGTCAGCGTTACTTCGGAAATAAGTCCTGAGAACTTGAAGATCTGCGTCATCGACAAGGGCGCTGGCTTGCCGGAAGGATGGGAGAAGTCTCTCTTCTCAAGGTTCAAACAATTCGTAAAAGGACCGGGCGCACCGAAAGGCTCGGGGCTGGGACTGGCAATTTGCAAAGAGATAGTCGCCGCTCACAATGGAAATATCGGCGCAATGAGCGAGCCCGGAAAAGGAAGCACCTTCTGGTTTACCATTCCGACTAATTTGCAGACCGAAATTTGATTGCGTCGTTTTACGTTTTCCACCATCACAGATCCTATATATAGGAATTCCGATTTGCTCGGAAAGCCCAGAGCGCATTGACAACGCCGTTGCATCATACAAAACCCGCACCCTATGCGGGTTTCCTCATCAACAAAAAAGGGCGCGCACGGCAAGTGTTTCCAATCGTGAATCAAACCAACAAGAATTTTCTGCGCGGTTATGCAGTTTCTTCCCAAAGCAATCGCCCGGCAAAATCCCAAAAAATCGCATTTTCTCCGGGTGTCTTTTGAAGTGCTTTTATAGGACATCAGCGCAGTGCGGGTTTTCGAACTTACTAAAGATTTTGTGTGTACTTTCCAATAGGTCAAATCTTGGTGTATGATGAATAAGTACGCTCAATCGAGCGCATCTTTTTGTCTATTCTCATCGCCAGGGAAGCCGCTCCCGTACTGAGACAGGTGAGAAATGACATTTTTATCCCCGTCGACGCGGCACGATGGCGGAAGTTTGGGGGCTTGGCTCAGCTGGTAGAGCGTCTCCCTTGCACGGAGAAGGTCAGCGGTTCGACTCCGCTAGCCTCCAAAGTTTGTGAAAGCAGATTCGACGGTTAGATCACCAGATCGACAACCCATCGAAGAAGCGCACAGGAAGCGGTAAACGAGCGATGCATTCGCGAAGTTTATCAAACAGCCAATCGGCTGTTGTAAGTGGTGGTTGTGGTGGATGCAGTGTTAGTGAGGCTTTGGGCTTAGCTACAAATAAGAAATAGAAGTAGCGAACTCCAAACATACGTGCTAACATTGAAAATCCGCTGAGTCGAAGAAGGCAGTAGCCAACTTCTCAGCCGCCTTTCCGTGAGGCGAAGATCACGGTCCGTACCCTGAAAACTGC
The DNA here is from genome assembly GCA_020853845.1 of Candidatus Melainabacteria bacterium. Classification (GTDB taxonomy): domain Bacteria; phylum Cyanobacteriota; class Vampirovibrionia; order Obscuribacterales; family Obscuribacteraceae; genus QKMZ01. The sequence goes on along the minus strand of JADYYD010000309.1, from coordinate 238 downwards.
ATATTGAGGTCCGTAACCACCAATGATTTGTTTGGGCCTTTGTGTCGTCCTGGCACAAAGACGCGGTTGAAGAAACCGTTGCACTCCACACGACAGGGAGATGCACCCAAGCATTGGTCAAGCTACAAAGAGCGCATGGAGGATACCTTGGCGCCAGCAGCCGATGAAGGACGCAATAAACTGCGAAAAGCTAGGGGGAGCCGTTATAGGCTTCGATCCCTAGGTCTCCGAATGGGGC